>CAZGCB010000001.1:0-83311 GCA_964524065.1 uncultured Caulobacterales bacterium
CAGTGGCCTACTTTTACGCCGGCGCACTGGCCTACATTCTCTCCGGCGTTGACAGTCTATCGGATGAAGATCGGCAAAAAAATGTTGTTCGTCGATTCGTGGGCGAACCCATCGACGCACGCATCATACCCCCGATCTATGCCCAAAGTGTTATCTATATGTTATCTGACAGCGTCACACCTGTTCGTTTTCATTCTCTAGGGTATTGATTTTATTGGTGACCCCGGCAGGATTCGAACCTGCGACCCTCAGATTAGGAATCTGATGCTCTATCCTGCTGAGCTACGGGGCCCTGAGCCAGGATTAGCATACTCGCTGCGCCAAAACACCCCAATCTACACTTGAACCTTACTGCGCGATATCACATAATACGTGAAATAGCTTCAGGAGTTTCGCGTATGAGGAAATTTGCTTTAAACGGCGGCTGCCGCCTGCAGGGCGCGTCCGCGGTTATTGTGTTGGCGGCGCTTTTGTCTGCGCAAGTCGCGCATGCGGCGTGCAACCTCAGTGACGGCGGCAAGGCCACGATCGTGGAGGTTCTCAACACCGAGTCGCTGTTGCTGGAGGATGGCCGTGCGATCCGGCTTGTCGGCGCGCTCGCACCACGAACTGAACCACGCTGGGCCCGCGCGATGGGCCTGGAGGAAAGGATCATTCAAGCCCTCGAAGATCGCATGCTCGGAGAGCCCGTGCAGCTGCGGTTTGGCGAGCGGAAGCGAGACCGCTACGGTCGGTTGCTGACACATGTCTTCACCGGGAAGGGCGACGACGAAATCTGGGTGCAAAAAGCGCTGATCAACGATGGCTTGGCAATGGCTTATTCATTTGCCGATAACCGCGCCTGCGCCCGCGCTCTGCAAGCAGCAGAAGCACGCGCCCGCGACGCAGACGCCGGCTTGTGGGAACAGGGCATCTTCCGCATCCGCGACGCCGGGGACCCCAGCGGCCTCGACGCGCTCTCCTACAGCTTCCAGATTGTCGAGGGCCGGGTTCAGGACGTCGCGGACAGCCGCGGGCGCATCTACCTGAATTTTGGCGCAGATTGGCGGACAGATTTCACCGCAATGATCGCACCGTCCGATCGCAACGCCTTTCAGGATTCAGAGATCAAACTGCTAGAGTTGAAAGGGCGAACCATCCGCGTTCGCGGCTGGCTGGAGCGGCGCAATGGTCCCATGATCGAGGTCACGCATCCCGAACAAATCGAAGATGTCGCACCGGACGACAGCGCAGCGCTCAAGCGCGACTGAAGCGGAACGGATCCCGCGCGTGTTATATTACCGGCGGCCTCTGGTGGACAAAGCGGCGCGCCATCGCTCAACGCGCTGCCGCAGGCGATGACTCGCTCGGCTCGGGCGAGGGGGTGCGCGCACTACGCGTTGCATCGACCAAGGCTCTGAACAGCGCCCGCTGATGGCTGTGATAAATTAGCAGTTCCGGATGCCACTGCACGCCGATGACAAAGTCTCGCTCACGGTCTTCGACGCCCTGGATGATGTGTTCCTCGTCATACGCCGCCGCAACAAGATTATCCGCGAGCTTGTCGACCGCCTGATGGTGGATCGCGTTCACGAAAATTCGCGGATGCTTCATGAACTGCGCCAGCCTGGTTCCCGGCACCAGCTCGATCCGCAGGCGCGGCATCACGGTGCGGCGGTTGGTGCGCCACAGCTTTTCATCTAGGTCGTGATGCAGCGTGCCGCCGAAAAACACGTTGATCAGTTGTGCGCCCCGGCACACGCCGAGGACCGGCAGCCCGCGCGGTATCGCCCGTTCCAGCGCCTCTAATTCGAAGCGGTCGCGCTCTTCGTCGATGCGCACATCAAGGGTAAAATCCCCCTGATAGACCCGCGCCGAGATATCGTCGCCACCGCCGATCAATAACCCGTCAAGCTGATCCACCACCTCCGGCGACTGATCCGCGCCCAGCCGCTTCGACCGCGCCCCCGCCAATCGCAGCGCCAGCGCATTCGCCGTGTAACTGAAACGGCCTCGGGTGCGCGAGGTCGACACGCCAATCAGGGGCCGCTTATCATTTGCTTCGCCCACGCGTGTGTTGACTCCGGGGTTCATGCCGCGCACGCAGAGCCTGGCATCAAGACCGGGCGCACGCCACTCGACAATGCAGTTGATGATCTTGCTAAACCATCCCGGCAAGGCGATATCACGAGGCAGCAAACGTGCCAATCATTGCCGCACCCTACGCGCGGCCCGCCCGTCGGAGGACTGTTGGTGAGTGAAACAAGCGCCAAACTGCTGGTCAAACGCAGCATGTCGTCCTGGCGTTTGCGGTTGCGCACCCTTGTGGACAGCCCTGGGTGGGAACGCGCCATTCTCACCATTATCGTCCTGAACGCGATAACGCTCGGCCTGGAAACAAGCGACAGCATGATGGCGCAGGTTGGGCCTCTGCTACTGACGCTCGACAAGATTTTCCTCACGATCTTTGTGTTCGAGATCGCGCTGCGCCTGACCGCGCATGGCGCGCGGTTCTGGCGCGATCCATGGAGCATCTTCGACTTCCTGGTGGTGGCGGTGGCGCTTGTGCCAGCGACCGAGAGCCTGTCCGGCCTGCGCGCGCTGCGCATTCTGCGGGTGCTACGCCTGATCTCCGCAGTGCCGTCAATGCGCCGCGTGGTGTCCGGTCTGTTCCGGGCGATACCCGGGATGAGCACAGTCGTGATGCTGCTGGCGCTGATCTTCTACGTGTTTTCGGTGATGGCCACGATGCTGTATGGCGACACCTTCCCGCAGTATTTCGGGACAATCGGCTCATCGGCTTATTCACTGTTCCAGATCATGACGCTTGAAAGCTGGTCGGAAAGCATCGTTCGCCCGGTGCTGGAGGTTCACCCGTTCGCCTGGCTTTTCTTCATTCCTTTCATTCTGATGACATCTTTTGCAGTGCTGAACCTGTTCATCGGCATTATCGTTGACTCAATGCAGGAGCAGGCCCGAGAGCGCCTGGAAGCACTACAGGAGCAAAGCCACGCGGATGCCGAGCAGACGCTGAGCGCCGTGGATAAAGAGCATGACTGGCAGGCGCGCGAGTTCGCCAAGGTGCTGGAGGAACTGAAGACGATGCGCGCCGAGGTCGCCGCGCTGCGCGTACAGCTTGACACAAACAAGGATCAAGCGCCGCCGAGGCGCGACTAAAGCCGCACCCATTTTGATTGAATCGGGGCGCGTTTCGAACTGTCTGACTTGTCGCGCAATCGGTCCGCAAACCGGTTCTCATTCCGAAACAAGCCCGGGACACGCTTTGCCGACTGCGCGGTCAGCAAGACGTATGGCCGCTGGCCTGGTTCGCTGGAATCGTCGTAGACTTCCGATATGAGACAATATCACGACTTGATGCAACGTGTCCTCGATGACGGCGTGCAGATCAATGACCGCACCGGCGTCGGCGTGTTGGCCGTGTTTGGCCACCAGATGCGGTTTGACCTTGATGACGGCTTCCCGCTTGTCACGACCAAGAAGCTGCATGTCAAATCGATCATCCATGAGCTGCTGTGGTTCCTGTCGGGCGACACCAACACTGGTTACCTCAAGCGGCACGGCGTGCGCATTTGGGACGAATGGGCGGATGAAAACGGCGAGCTCGGCCCCGTCTACGGCCATCAGTGGCGCTCCTGGCCGGCGCGCGATGGCGGCACGATCGACCAGATCAAGGATGTCGTCGAAGCGATCCGCACCAATCCGCATTCGCGCCGGCATGTCGTGACCGCGTGGAACCCGGCTGACCTCGACCGGATGGCGCTGCCGCCCTGTCATTGCCTGTTCCAGTTTCATGTGGCCGACGGACGGCTGTCCTGTCAGCTTTATCAGCGCTCAGGCGACATTTTTCTCGGCGTGCCATTCAACATCGCGTCCTATGCGCTGTTGACGATGATGACCGCGCAGATCAGCGGGCTGCGCCCCGGCGAATTCATCCATACGCTGGGAGATGCGCACTTGTACCTCAACCATCTCGATCAAGCGCGTGAGCAGCTTACCCGCACACCGCGCCCACTCCCCACGATGAAGCTCAATCCCAAGGTGCGCGGCCTGTTTGACTTCACCTACGAGGACTTCCACCTCACCGCTTATCACCCGCACCCCCATATCAAGGCGGAGGTCGCAGTTTAGTGGCGCAGGCGCAGGCAAAGGTCGCGATGATCGTCGCGATGGATGAGAACGGCGTGATCGGTCGCGAAGGCGCACTGCCGTGGCGGCTGTCGTCTGATCTCAAGCTGTTCAAGAGCCTGACGATGGGAAAGCCGCTGATCATGGGCCGCAAGACCTTTCAGTCAATCGGCAGGCCGCTACAGGGCCGCGACAACATTGTCATCACGCGCAACACGGCCTACACGCCTCACGGCGTGGATGTCGCACCGTCGCCGAAAGCCGCACTCTGGCTAGCGTATGGTTTCGCGCGGGCGCGCGGGACAGACGAGATCATGGTCATTGGCGGGGCGGATATCTTCGAGGCGTTCCTGCCACATACGTCGCGGATCTACCTGACGCGCGTTCATGCCTATTTGACTGGAGACACCTATTTCCCGGCGCTGCCACCGGAGGAGTGGCGCACGACCCTGAGCGAACATTATTCGGCCGGCGCGCGCGACGACTATGCCTTTACGTTCACGATCCTCGATCGTATTGCGGCTTGAAGGCCGGGGTATTCGGACACGTCTGGCCGCTGCATGGCGGTCGCAGCATGCTGTTCCGTATTGCGTTCAGAACCGCCTGGCAGGACGTTCTGCAGGCCGGCAATCATACTACTCCTGCGCCCCCAATCGTTTCACTCGGGTGTCCCGCATGGGCGCGCTCTATCGATCCGCATTTTTCTGACGCCGATCATAGTCTGCCCGGGCCTGTCCGATCGCGGCTCGATGGTGGTCCGCCCAGCGGGCAAGGGGCGCGAGTTGGTCGACCAGTGATCGACCGAGATCCGTGAGTTCGTAGTCTACGCGGGGCGGTATGCTCGGGGTCACCTCGCGCGTGACATAACCGTCGCGTTCCAGCTTGCGAAGCGTCTGGGCCAGCATCCGCTGCGACACGTCCGGTACCAGCCGCTTGATCTGTGAGAACCGCTGCCTGTCGGCCTTCAGCGCGGCCAGGATCAGGATCGTCCACTTGTCGGCGATGCCTTGGAGCACATGCCGCACCGGGCAGATCTCGGGGTCGTACTCACCCTGATAGACGCCGTCGAGATAGTCTTCAGGCCATGCCTTTCCGGTGAACTCAGAGGAACCGAGTGGGGAATTTGTGCCGTCTTCCATGGTCCCGTCTCCGTCCGCTATTGTTGGTCTCGAAGCGTAACCGACTCTCACTTCGAAACCAAGGAGACGATCATGCGTGCCGCGACCATCACCCGCTTCGGCGACCCTTCCGTGTTCGAGACGGACACTCTGCCCCGGCCCCAGCCCAAGGCGCACGAACTGCTTGTGCGGATCGAGGCGGCCGGCGTGAACCGGCTGGATCACTATATCCGCGAGGGCGGTGTGAACCCCCACCTGACATTCCCCCACGTGCTCGGGTCCGACGCGGTTGGCCTTGTCGAGGATGCAGGGGACGACGTTGCGGGCTTCGCGCCCGGGGATCGTGTGATCCCGATGCCGGGCTACCCGACTGATCCGGATGACGTCGGAGCGGAGGTTCTGGCGACCTCGTCCTCCTACGCGATCCGAGGGCTGGCTGAGAACGGCACGTATGCCGAGTACATGACGATCCCGGCGCGGTGGACCCTGAGGGCGCCAGAGGGCGTCTCTTCTATCGACCTGGCGACGCTGCCCATGGCGCTGGTCACGGCGGTGCGGGCGGTGAAGGTTGTCGGCGAAGTGACAGAGGGCGACACCGTCCTTATCCAGGCGGGAGCGTCCGGAACCGGCTCGTTCATGGTGCAGGTCGCCAAGGCCCTCGGCGCGCGCGTCGCGGCTACGGTGCGCTCAAACGCCAAGCGGGACTTCGTCGAGAGTCTCGGCGCGGACCTCGTCTTGGGCACGGAGAATGGCGCGATCGATGCTGTCCGGGATTGGTCGGGCGGCGGTGTGGACGTTGCCATCGACAATCTTGGCGGGCCGAGCCTGGCACGATCCGTCGACGCGACCCGCCCACTCGGCCTGACTGTGCTGATGGGAAATGTCCTCGGCCTGGAGGCGACGCTCCCCGTGCGATCGGTGTTCTTCCCGCAGAAGCGGATCGCGGGAACGCTGATGGGAGGCGTTGACGATCTGGGATGGGGTCTGCAGCAGGTACATGCTGGGACAATCCGCCCGACGCTTGACCGCGTGTACGGGCTGGATGAGGCTACCGACGCGCACGAGCGGCTCGCGGCCGGTGACGCCGTGGGCAACTTGGTCCTCGACATGGCGAGGTGAGCACTATGGCCGACGCGACGGATCTTCCAGTGCCGCCCGACCCGGTCGGCGCTTACGCCGCCACTGTCATTCGCGGCCATCTCGGAGTCGTCTCGGGTCAATTCCCGATCGTCGACGGCCAGTTGCGCTGGCACGGGCGCCTCGGCGCGGAACTCGACCTAGAAGCGGGCCGTGCCGCTGCTGCCTCGGCCGGACGGAACGCGCTAGCTCATGTGGCGCGTGCCACGGATGGGTTCACACAACTCGACGGGCTGCTGAGGCTCGAGGGTCATGTCGCCAGCGCGCCGGGCTTTTCCGACCAGCCGGCCGTGCTGGATGCGGTGTCCGAGCTCTTCGAAGCCGTTCTCGGTTCGGCGGGCCAGCACGCACGCGCAGCCTTTGGGCCGGAGCGCCTGCCGCTCGACGCGCCCATCGAGCTGGTGCTCTCCTTCGCAGTGACCTGATGGTAGGCGTCCGGTCTGCGTATTTCTGCTCGGACCGAGCGGGGTCGTTTAAGCGGTGGTTGCAGCGAGGAACGATCGAGCAAGATCATTCGTAACAATCGAGCCTCTCGTTTGCTGCGCGGCGACGGCACCGCAGATCGCCGGCACCGATTTACGCAGCGATATGAAGGACTTCGGCTCCTCTTGCTTCCACAGTGCTTCCACGGTGGGTGCAAACGCAAACGCCGCCCTGGAGGGCGGCGCGTAAGCGTTTGGAAACGCGGGGGAATTTGGTTGCGGGGGCAGGATTTGAACCTGCGACCTTCAGGTTATGAGCCTGACGAGCTACCGGGCTGCTCCACCCCGCGCCAATTGGCGATCCCTGCTGACAGATGGCAGCAAAACTGAGCAGTGATGTCAGGGGATCCGATTGCCGACGTTCCACATCTATATAACGCAGTGGCCGCCGATGTGAACCCCGTTGTGTCATACGCTTTTCATGCTGTCCACAGGGCAAGGCAGCCTCAGCTGTCGAAATCCAGCGCCACGTCCAGACATCGCGCAGAATGGGTCAGCGCACCGGCGGAGATCAAATCCACGCCCGTTTCGGCGATGCCGCGCACTGTTTCGAGGTTCACGTTTCCCGAAGCTTCCAGCATAGCGCGACCGCTGACCGCTGTCACCGCCCGGCGCAGTGCCTCGTTGCTCATGTTATCGAGCAGGATCACGTCGACACCGAGGGTTAGAGCTTCCGAGAACTGCTCCAGCGTATCCACTTCGAGCTCGATGCGCACCATATGCCCGGCTGCCAAGCGCGCGCGCTCCACGGCGGGTCCGACACCTCCAGCTGCCGCAATGTGATTATCCTTGATCAGCATGCCATCGAACAATCCGAAGCGATGGTTACACCCGCCGCCCGCACAAACCGCATATTTTTCAACAGCGCGCAGACCCGGCGTGGTCTTGCGCGTACAGGTGATGCGCGCGCGGGTGCCAGCAACAGCGGCCACGTATCGCGCCGTCAGCGTGGCGATGCCGCTCATTCGGCCGAGAAAGTTCAAGGCGACGCGCTCCGCGCTGAGCACAGAGCGTGCGGACGTGGCAAGGCGCGCGATTTCGCTGCCGGGCGCCACGCGCGCGCCATCGGACATGTTGGCCTTAAACTTGACAGATGCATCCACGGCGCGAAACGCCGCCTCGGCCAACGGCAAGCCAGCTATCACCCCGGCTTCACGCGCCATCAACCGGGCCTCGCACGTTTGATCAGGCGGAATGACGGCGGCGCTTGTAATATCCCCGGCAAGGCCGAGGTCCTCGTTGAGCGCTCGTGACACAGCGTCGTTGATAACAGAATTCGGCAGCGGCCGGAGGGGTGCGACGCTCATGCGCTCAGCCTCAAAATGTCCGCGCATTCACGTAGGGCACCGGCGGCGATGCGATCAGCTTGGTGAAGTGTGAGCAGGCTATGGCGACGCCACTTATCGTCCGGACTGGAATAATCGCTGCGATAGTGACTGCCGCGGCTTTCCGCGCGGCGCAATGCGGAAACGGTGATCAGGCGGGCGGCCGCAATCGCATTCATCAATCCACTGCGGGGCGCGTCCGGTGACAGCTCCTCAAACGTTTGCAATGCTGCGACCAACCCCTCGCGGGAGCGTTCCATGCCGACATGCATGCTCATCACCTGCCGCACTTTCTCGACCAGTTCCGCCGGGGCAGGACCGCTGGCCGCCGGAGCCGGCGCGGCGCTCATTCCAGGTAAAGGGCTGCTGCGCCAACCGGGCAAGACGTGGGCGATGTCGCGAGCGATCCGCGCTCCCATCACGATCGCTTCCAGCAGCGAGTTGGAGGCCAGACGATTGGCGCCGTGCACGCCGGTACACGCGACTTCCCCGCATGCCCAGAGCTGATCGACACTCGTGCGGCCCATACTGTCCGTCCACACTCCGCCCATATGGTAGTGGGCCGCCGGCGCGACCGGGATGAGGTCAGTTCGCGGATCAATCCCCGCAGCCTGGCAGGCGGCGTGGACTGCCGGGAAATCCGCGCTGATGCGCTGACCGATCGCCACGCGGCAATCAAGATAGGCGCGGCGACCACTTGCCACCTCACGGTGGACCGCCTGCGCAACAACGTCGCGCGGCGCAAGTTCGCCGTCCGGCTGCGCGGCCAGCATGAAGCGTTCGCCGCTACCGTTTACCAGGATCGCTCCTTCACCGCGCAGCGCTTCGGTCGCCAACGGGGCAGGGTCCCGGCCGATGTCGATCGCGGTCGGATGGAATTGCACGAATTCAGCATCGCCGATGATGGCGCCGGCGCGCGCGGCAATCGCCATTCCATCGCCTCGCGACATAACGGGATTGGTGGTGACGGCATACAGCCCGCCAACACCGCCCGTCGCCAACACGACCGCGCGCGACGGCAGCACGCGGCTGCGCCCGCCGTCCGCCGGACGAATACGCACGCCCGCGATCGACCGCCCCCGCACAACCAGCTCGTCTGCGATATGCCCTTCGATGATGCGGATCGACGGGGTTTCATGAACCGCTGCGATCAACGCCTGCATCACGGCCTTCCCCGCTTGATCGCCCTTAACGTGCACAACCCGCTTAGCGCTATGGGCGGCCTCACGGGAAACCGCCAACCGGCCCGCGGAGTCGCGGTCGAGAGGCACGCCAAAGGCCAACAGGTCGTCAATCCGCTCAGCCGCTTCGCGCGCCAGGGATTCGGCCATTTTGGCATTCACGAGCCCAGCGCCGGCGCGCACAGTATCCGCCGCATGGGCGTCGGGCGTGTCGCCTTCGGCAACCGCCGCGGCGATGCCGCCTTGCGCCCAACCGCTTGACGCGCCGTCGCCGAGGCTTTGCAGCGAGATCACCGTCACCGGATGCGGCGCGAGCTTCAGCGCTGTGAATAACCCCGCGAGCCCCGCGCCGATGATGACCACATCACTCGCGAACCCCTGTTCGGATCGATATGCGCGCATCCCAAGCTCCGCCGTGAACTCTAAACCGGCAAGGCGATCATCCGCTCGACCGCCTGCCGCGCCTGCGCCGCCACCGTTTGGTCGACATGCACTTCATCGCGAAGGTTCTGAAGCGACTCCAAAATTTTTGGAAGCGTGATCCGCTTCATATGCGGGCACAGATTACATGGGCGAATAAATTCGGTCGCCGGCGCATCCACGGCAACGTTGTCGCTCATCGAGCATTCCGTGACCATCAGCACCTTCTCGGGCTTTTGGGTCTGCACCCAGGTAATCATGCCGTTCGTCGAGCCGGTGAAGTCCGCCTCGGCCAAAACATCGGGCGGGCACTCAGGATGCGCGATGATACGCAGTCCTGGCTCAGCCTCGCGATATGCTTGCAACTCGTCGGCGGTGAAGCGCTCATGCACTTCGCAGTGTCCCTTCCAGGACAGGATCTCGACGTCCGTCTGAGTCGCGACGTATTTCGCCAGATACTCGTCTGGGATCAGCAACACGCGATCTACGCCGAAAGATTCGACCACCTTAACGGCGTTGGAAGACGTGCAGCAGATATCGCATTCAGCTTTCACCGCCGCCGAGGTGTTCACGTAGGTCACGATGGGCACGCCAGGATAGGCTTCGCGCAGAGCACGAACATCCGCAGCCGTAATGGACTCTGCGAGTGAGCAGCCCGCGCGCTGATCCGGGATAAGCACCGTTTTGTCCGGGTTCAGCAGCTTGGAGGTCTCTGCCATGAAGTGCACGCCGCACTGCACGATCACATCGGCATCAGTGCGCGCCGCTTCCTTAGCGAGCTGCAGCGAGTCGCCGACGATATCCGCGACACAGTGGAAGATGTCCGGCGTCATGTAGTTGTGCGCCAGGATCACAGCGTTGCGCTCCCGCTTGAGGTCGTTGATCGCCTTGACGTATGGCGCGATCGTCGGCCACTCCATCGGCGTGATGACCTTGGCTACGCGGTCGTACAGCGCGCGCGTTTGTTCTGCCACCTCCGGCGTGTAGGCAAGCCCTGCCGGGGCGTCCGGCTTCGGCCGGCGTAGACGCCTTTCAAAGGCGATGTGCGGTGTCGGCATGACGAAAAACCCTCCGTGCGTCACTCGAAGACCCTTTTGCTCAATCTGAGCATAAGTCTGCCCAAAAAGCAACAGGCGCTTCGTTCGAATGTCTGTTGCGCCAAGAAATGGGCATCAACCGCGTCAGTGTCCAGGCACGAGGAGGATTCAGGCGATACCTTTGATATCCTCGTAGGTCAGATTGCCGGGAACGATCGTAATCGGTATGGGGAAGCTCCCGGCTCCCGCCCCGGCGGCAAGCGTGGTCACCAGCGGACCAGGCCCGCTGGGATCGGTCGAGGCGCCGAGCACAAGCACCGCAATGTCCTTATTCTCGTCGATGACCTTGCGGATTTCGTCGGCCTTTTCGCCTTCGCGTACGATTTCCTCATGGGGCAACTCATCACGCCCCCACAGCTTCAGTTTGCGGATGTAGAGCCGGAACACCGCCTGCGCCTTGCTCAGACCTTCTTCGCGCTGCGCTTTTTCGACCACGAGCCAGTGCTGAAAACCGCCGGGTTCGATCACGAACAGCATAACCAGGCCGCCACCCGTGCGCTCTGCACGCGCCGCAGCAAACGACAAAGCTGTTTCGCACTCGGGCGTTTCGTCCAGCACCACCAGGAATTTCCGGCGGCGCCCTTCTTCAAAAACCCGTCGCTTGCTGTCGGCCATTTTCGCCGCCTCCCTGAGACAATTCGAGGCACCAGTGTGAAAGCATACTCAATGCCGAATGAAACCGACAATATCCTTGATCCGTGCCATGTTCGGTTCGGCGATCTGCTGCGCGCGATCGGCGCCGTCGGCAAGCACCGCGTCGATATGGCCGGGATCGGCCATCAGCCGGCGCATTTCCGCGTTCACAGGGGCGAGTTTTTCAGTGGCCAGTTCTGCAAGCGCCGCCTTGAAGGTCGCAAAGGTCGCGCCGCCATGCGCCTCCAGCACGTCCGCGGAGGTCTGGTCCGCCAGCGCGGCATAGATGCCCACGAGATTGCGCGCCTCCGGCCGCTCCTCCAGCCCACCGATTTCGGACGGCAGCGGCTCCGGGTCGGTCTTAGCCTTGCGGATCTTCTTGGCGATGGCATCGGCGTCATCGGTCAGGTTAATGCGCGACATATCCGACGGGTCGGATTTGCTCATCTTTTTCTCGCCGTCACGCAGGGACATGATGCGGGCTGCTGTCTCGCCGATCAGCGGTTCGGGCAGCGGGAAAAAGCCGTCCGGATAGCCCTGCGCCGCAGCGCTTTCAGCGAAGTCGATATTGAACTTCTGTGCGATATTCCGCGCCAACTCCAGGTGTTGCTTCTGGTCCTCGCCCACAGGCACATGCGTGGCGCAATAGACAAGAATGTCGGCGGCCATCAGGGTCGGATAGGCATACAGGCCGACAGACGCGTTCTCGCGGTGCTTGCCAGCTTTCTCCTTGAACTGCGTCATCCGGTTGAGCCAGCCGATGCGCGCGACGCAGTTGAAGATCCAGGCCAGCTCGGAATGCGCGCAGACCTGGCTCTGGTTGAAGATGATGTGCTTGTCGGCATCAACGCCGGCCGCGAGAAATGCCGCCGTCACTTGCCGCGTGCTATCGCGCAGACCTTCAGGCCCGCCCCAGATTTCGCGATCCTGGGTGATGGCGTGGAGGTCCACGACACAGTATAAGCAGTCATAGTCGTTCTGCAGCGCGACGAAGTTGGTGATCGCGCCGAGATAATTACCGAGATGCAGATTGCCGGTCGGCTGAACCCCGGAAAACACGCGGGGCTGGGGAATGTTCGCTCCGTTCATATGCGGTCCTCGTATGGAGACGTGCGGTTTATGACGCGGCGAGCGAAATGGTGCAAGACTGAGCTGTGTGCCACTGCGGCCGGTCAGGCGGAAAGATATGATCGACAAGATTGACATCCGCGACAGCGCGCCCGGCGACTGGCCAGCCGTCAAAGCACTGTATGTCGCTGCATTCCCGGAGGAAAACCTGCTGCCGCTGGTCGGGGCGCTTCTACAGGACGGCGATGCGGTGCTCTCGCTGGTTGCGCTGCGCGGAGGGGCTCTCATAGGGCATGGCGCGTTCACGATATGCGGCATCGCGGGCAGCAACGCGCGGGTCGCTTTGCTCGGTCCCCTCGCCGTCGCGCCCACCGCGCAGAAACGGGGCGTCGGAAGCGCCATCATCCATTCAGGAGTCATGCGCCTGGAAGCTGATGGTGTGAGCCGGATTTTTGTGCTCGGCGATCCCGCCTATTATGAACGGTTTGGCTTTGGGAAAGAAACGCGCGTTGCACCGCCCTACGCGCTAACGGAAACATGGCGCGGCGCCTGGCAGTCGGTGAGCCTCGGCGGTGCGGATCCCGTCAAAGGCGGCAAGCTGTCGGTGCCGCCGCCGTGGCGCGACCCGGCGCTGTGGGGACCGTGACGTCAAGCCGCCGGGCGGCTGCGCAAGCTGCGCATAAGCCGTGGGATGCTCGCAGCGCCCGTAACCTGAGCCGCCACGGCGAAGGCGATGAAACCGCCACCGACCAACGCCGCAAGCGCCAGAACTTGCACGCTCAAGCCGTTCACCGGGGCGAACATGTCCTGTAGCGCCAGATGCGCTCCCAGGAGTGCACCGCCCATGATTACGCTGGACAACAGGATCTTCGGCCCCCGACGGCGCAGGGGCGCATCCGTCTCGAAAAAGCCGCGCCGGTAAAGCGTGGCGAGCAGCAGCAGCGCGTTCACCCAGCCGGAGATCGTCGTCGCAATCGCGATGCCGACATGGCCGAGCACCGGGAAAAGCGCCAGCGATAGGGCGACATTCACGACCAGACCGGCGCCAGCATAGTACATCGGCGTCTTAGTATCCTCCCGCGCAAAGAAGGCCGGCGAGAACACCTTGATCAATACGAAGGCCGGCAGCCCCCAGGCGAAAGCGGCCAGCGCCAGCGCCGTTGCATCCGTATCGGCAGCCGTGAAGGCGCCACGCTCGAAAAGCACCTGAATGATTGGACCGGGCACGACAAATAGCGCGACCGAGGCCGGCAGGGTCAGCAGCAAAGCAAATTCCAGCGAGCGGTTCTGACTGGAGCTGACGGCGAGCGCATCGCCTGAGCGAAGGCTGCGCGACAGATCCGGCAGCAGGACAACGCCAATGGCGATGCCGACAACGCCGAGAGGCAGCTGATAAATCCGGTCGGCATAATACAGAAACGAGACGGCGCTTTCCTGCATCGACGCGATGATGGTGCCGATCAGAATGTTGAACTGTGTGATCCCGCCCGCTATGACGCCGGGAATACCAAGCTTGACCAGCCGCCGCACCCCGGGCGTGATCCGCGGCCAACGGAGCTTAAGCTCCATGCCCATGTTGCGCGCCGAAAGCGCGAGCGCCAGAAGCTGCAGGAAGCCGGCCACCGACACGCCCCAGGCGAGGATGATGCCCGAAGCCGGCTCGTCGCCCAGGCCGAGCGCCAGCGCCGCGACCATCACGCCGATCAGTACGATGTTCAGAATGATCGGCGCGGCGGCAGCCATGGCAAATTTTCCGAGGGCGTTGAGCACTCCGGACAACAGCGCGACCAGCGACATGCATAGCAGATAAGGGAAGGCAATGCGCGTCAGCAACGTGGCAAGATCGAACTTCTCCGGGTCCTCCGCGAACCCCGGCGCGATGACATACATCAGCCAGGGCATCGCCGCTTCTGCCACCGCCGTGAACAACAGCAGCGTGAACAAAAGGACGGCCAGAGCCTCTTCGGCGAACTGACGCGCGGCGCTCTCGCCTTCGCCTTCCAGACGCTTGGAAAACAGCGGCACGAACGCCGAGTTGAACGCGCCCTCGGCAAAAAGGCGGCGAAACAGATTGGGAAACCGGAACGCAACGAAAAAGCTATCCGCCACCCAGCCTGTGCCCAGCACCGCCGCGATGAGCACGTCGCGCGTGAAGCCGAGGACCCGGCTGATCATGGTGAAAACGCCAACAGTGGCGAAGGATCGGTAAAGACGCATGGTTCACTCTGGTATCGGACACCGGGTATCCCGGCAAGCCCGCTCGCCAAGCATATTCGACACGTCATTGGGGGGTTGGCAGGGGGTTGTGGCGGCGGCGTGACCGAACTTCAGTTGCGCAGGACGATGCAGACCCCGCCGGCAGCGCGCAACCGATCACAGAGCGCGCGCGCCTCCTGTCGCGACTCTGCGCCCAATCGGGCCTGATAAATGGCCCGGCGGCCAATGCTTAGGTTGCGCTCGCGCCTGAGGATCGGCTTACGCTCGCCGATGATGCCGCTGAAGCGCTGCCGCACGCGGCGGAACTGAGCGATAACCTTGGCCTTTGAGAAATTGCCGGCCACCTGGACGCCCCACGGGGCCGCCGGAGCGGTATCGATCGCCGGCGCGCCGCGCTCCAAGGCCGCGACCAGCCGCGCGCACGCCGTCGCATCCGGCGTCTCCGGCTCACGCTGATTGGCAGCGTCATCGCCCGCCTCGGCCCCCGGACGCCAGTCGCTTGGCAAACGTCCGGTGATCGCAGCAACGTAATTCCGGGTCTCCGCGGGCAGCATCCGGCTGTCATCCGAAAGCCAGTCTCGTACGCGCTGCGGCCCGGCGTTATAGCCTGCCGCGGCGAGGCCAAGATTACCGAATTCCGCCCGCAGATCCGCCAGGAATGCCGCCGAAGCCGCTAGCGCGGATTTCGGCTCAAACGGGTCGATCAAACCGCGCAGATCGGCCGTTCCTGGCATGAACTGCGCGATGCCCTGAGCCCCCTTGGGACTGATCGCGTCGGCGTCGAAGCGACTTTCCTGCCAGATCAGCCGGGCGAAGAACAGCGGCGGCAGACCTGCCTGTTGCGCTATGCTGTCAAGCAGCGGGCAAACGCCCTTCGCCCGCTCGCCGAGCTTGTTTTCAATCGTCTTCTCTGCCGCATCGCGCTTGGCCTGGTCATGCACTGGCTGTGCGCGTCCAGGCTCTGCCCAGAAAAGCAGCACCAGTGTCAGCAGACAGGCCGCACCTGCCGTCATTGCGCCCGCTACGCTGGGGCGTGAGGCGCTAACTGTCGGCAGAAAGACAGCGAACCAGCGCCTCGGCGTTCTCGCGCATGAGCGCGAAGTACATGTCCGAACCTGCGTCAATGTCAGCGCCAAGCGGATCGAGCACGCCAGACCGGGCATCCGTTCCCTCCGTAATCGCGCTCACGATCTTAGGTTCGAACTGCGGCTCCGCAAAGATGCATGTCGCGCCCGCGCTGTCGATTTTTTCGCGGATTTCCTGGACACGCCGGGCGCTGGGTTGAATGCCAGGCGTTAGGGTGATCGCGCCGGCGCTGCTCAGGTCAAACCGCGCCTCAAGATACTGATAGGCGTCGTGGAAAACCAAAAATGGCTTGTCTTGGACCGGGGCGAGCGTGTCGCGAAGTTCAGCCATGAGCGCGTCGAGCCGGGCCGTCATGCCGGCGCCATTGTCTTGATAGGTTGGCGCATTCTCCGGATCGGCCTTGCTCAAGATGTTGACGATATGCGCCACCATTGCCTTCGCGTTTTCCGGGTCGAGCCAGATATGCATGTCCTTGTCGCCATGGGCGTGGCCGTGGGCGTCGTCCTGACCATGCTCGGCGTCATGGCCATGGTCGTGCCCGTGGTCGTCGTCGTGCGCGTGTTTTTCGTTATCGGCGTCGTCATGGCCATGCTCGCCGCTGTGCGCATGTTCTTCACCGTGGTCATGCCCATGACCGTGATCGTGCTCCTCGCCATGCGCATGCGCCTCCCAATCGTCACCCGCGCGCACATCCATCAGCGCTAAGCCCGGGGCCTCGGCCAGCGGAACAACCCGCGCACCGCCAGCGAGCGCTTCAAGCGGACGGGTCATAAACGTTTCCAGGTCTTCGCCGACCCAGAAAACAACGTCGGCACGTTCCAAAGCCTGGGCATCAGACGGCTTGAGCGAGTAGGCGTGGGGACTTGCGCTGCCAGGCATCAGAAGATACGGCTCGGCGACACCGCGCGTGACCCCGGCTACAAGCGAATGCACCGGCTTGATGGACACAGTAATTTCGGGTTGTGCTTTGGCACTCATGCTGGCAAGGGCAGCGAACGCCGAAAGCGTTACGGCAATGGCAGTTGACTTGAACATGCGTCCTCCATCGTCCAAATGCGGGATGTTACCTTATAACGTAAAGCATATCGCTGCGGGTCTGACAATCCCGTGTGCGGGGTAAGGCGCTGACATGCTCAACCTGTTGAAGACCAAAACGGTTGAAACCTCCGCTGACAGCGAAACGCGCCCGGAATCGGGAGCGCCGCTGGTCGAGGCCAAGAGCCTGTCGGTCTGCCGCAACGCCCGTTGGCTGATCCGCGATGTGAGCCTCAGCATCGCCCGTCAGGAGATCGTCACCCTGATCGGTCCGAATGGCGGCGGCAAATCGACGACGGCAAAGGCGATCCTAGGCTTAATGCGGATTGATCGCGGCCGGCTGTGGCGCGCGCCTGGCCTGCGCATCGGCTACGTGCCGCAGCATCTCAGTATCGACTGGACCTTTCCACTGACGGTGCACCGCCTGATGTCCCTCACCGGACGCCAAGCCGAGAAAGAGATTCGCGCCGCGCTGAAGGCGGTCGGCATCGAGCACCTGATCGGCGCGCCGGTTCAATCCCTTTCGGGCGGCGAATTTCAGCGGGCGCTGCTGGCCCGGGCAATTCTGCGCAAGCCGGACCTGCTCGTGCTGGATGAGCCTGTGCGCGGCATCGACTTCAGCGGCGAACTCGCCATGTATGATCTCATCGCGAGCGTGCGCCGCCGGCTGAACTGCGGCGTGCTGCTGATCTCCCACGATCTTCATGTCGTCATGGCCGAGAGTGATACCGTCCTGTGCCTGAACCAACACGTCTGTTGCTCGGGCACGCCGGATCACGTCGCGGCGCACTCGGCCTATCGCGAGCTGCTCGGACCGCGGGCGGCGCAGACGCTGGCGATCTACCGGCATCACCACGACCACGCGCACGCGCCAGACGGGTCCGTCGTGCCGCTGTCCCCGAGCGATGCGACCAAGGAACCAGAAGATGCTGGATGACTTCTTCACGCGCGCGCTGATCGCGGGCGCCGGCGTTGCCCTTGCGGCGGGGCCGCTGGGCTGCTTCATCGTCTGGCGGCGCATGGCCTATTTCGGCGACACCATCTCACACTCGGCGCTGCTGGGCGTCGCGCTCGGCTTTCTGGTGAACGTAAACCTGACGCTCGCCGTCTTCGCCGTCGCCGCGCTTGTCGCCATCGGCCTGATGGTCATGCAGCGGGCGAACACCCTGTCGAGCGACGCTATCCTCGGCATCCTGTCGCATTCGACCCTGGCCATCGGGCTGGTGATCGTCGCCTTCATGACCTGGCTGCGCATTGATCTGATGGCCTATCTGTTCGGCGATATCCTCGCGGTAACAACGCAGGATATCCTCATCATTTACGCGGGCGGGGCCGTGGCGGTGGCCGTGCTTGCGCTGATCTGGACCCGCTTGCTGGCCGACACCGTCAGCTTCGATCTGGCGCGCGCGGAAGGCTTGCGCCCGGAGGCGGCGCGTTTCATTTTCATGTTGCTGGTGGCCGCTGTCGTCGCCATGACCATGAAAGTCGTCGGAATACTGCTGATTACCGCCTTGCTGATTATCCCCGGCGCGGCCGCGCGCAACTTTTCGACAACGCCTGAAGGCATGGCGGTCATCGCGGCGGGTATAGGCGTGGCGGGCGTGGTGACGGGACTGCATGGATCGCTATATTTTGACACGCCCGCCGGGCCGACCATCGTGGTTGCGGCGCTCGTACTATTCATTGCAAGCATGGGGCTGGGCGCGTTCATGCGCTGGCGGGACAGCCGCATGATGGAAGACCGAAATGCCGTCTGAGACGCCAAGACTCACGAAGAATCAAGCCGTTGTGTTCGACGCCCTGAAAAGCGGCCACACGCCAATGACAGCCTATGAGATTCTGGGCCTCGATGAGGTTCGCGCGGCCGGGCTGAAAGCGCCGCTCACGATCTATCGGGCGCTCGACAAACTGATCGAGGCCGGGTTGGTTCACCGTATCGAGACAATAAACGCGTTCGTAGCGTGCGAACGCCGTCCGCATCCTGGCCCGGCCGGTTTCGCAATCTGTGAGAAGTGCCGTAAAACCGTGGAGCTGGCGCTCACCGACTGCGAGCACCATCTCACCGAGACGGCGCGCCGCGCGGGCTTCCGCGTGGATACCATGAACGTCGAAATGCGCGGGCGCTGCGCCGATTGCCGGTCTTCTTAATTCCGCCGATGTTCTGATTTCGGCGGCGGGGAACTCTACAAATGACTGAAATGCCCGTGATCGCTGCGCGCGATCTGGTTAAGCGGTTCGGAGCGATCGAGGCCGTGCGCGGCATCTCGTTGGCGGTGGAGCGCGGGCGCTGCGTCGGGCTGCTCGGCCCAAACGGTGCGGGTAAGACCACGACAATGCGCATGATCGTCGGCCAATCGACCGTCACCGGGGGCGATCTGCGCGTGTTCGGCGAGCCGCCCTATCGCCTCAGCCGCGAGACCAAGGCGCGGATCGGCCTGGTGCCACAGTCCGACAACCTGGACCCGGACGTATCGGTCAGCGAGAACTTGGAAATCTATGGGCGTTACTTCGGCCTGTCAGAAGAGACAATCGCCGAGCGGGTTCCCAAGCTTCTTGCGTTTATGCGGCTGGAGGAAAAGGCCGATGCCCGCGTTATGCAGCTGTCCGGCGGCATGAAGCGCAGGCTTGTGATCGCCCGCGCGCTGATTGCCGAGCCGGAAGTGGTGATCCTCGACGAGCCGACCACGGGCCTCGACCCGCAGGCGCGCGTAATGATCTGGAAACAGCTTCTCGCCCTGAAGGCGCGCGGCAAGACCATGCTGCTGACCACGCATTACATGGACGAGGCACAGCGGCTCTGCGACCGGATCATCATCATCGACCACGGCGAAATCCTGGACGAAGGCACGCCGGACGAGCTGATCAGCCGTCACGTAAAAGGGCATGTCTACGAGATCGACAAGCCAGTGCCCGAGCCGCTTGCAAATGGCCGCTGGGACAGCGAAGACATCGGCGATTCGATCCTGATCTACGTCCAAAGGCAGGATGACATCCGCCCATCACTCACGGCCGAGACAAGCTATTATCATCGGCCGGCCAACTTGGAAGACGTCTTCCTTCGTCTCACCGGCCGGCAACTCCGGGAGACATGATGCAGGCGATCCGCGGCATCCATCCAAGCGGCGTCCTCGCCGTCACGCACCGTCAGTATATCGTCTGGCGCAAGCTGATCTGGTCCGCGCTGGCGACCAATGTCGCGAACCCGCTGCTCTTCCTGTTCGCCTTCGGGCTGGGCCTCGGGCAATTCGTCGAGCGGATGGGCGACCTGCCCTACCTTGCTTTCGTGGTGCCAGGCATTATGGCCTACGCCGCGATGTTCGCCGCCAGCTTCGAGACCACCATCGGGGCCTACACGCGCTACCAGCAGCAGGGCAACTGGGACGCGATCATGGCCACGCCCGTCAGCTTGGCGGAACTGCTGCTAGGCGAGGTGCTGTGGGCGGCGCTGAAAGCGCTGTTGTCGGCGGTGTGCGTGCTGGCGGTCGGCTGGGTCTGGGGCGGCGTGCTATCGCTTGCGGGCGCGCTGATCGCGCTGCCATTGGTTTTTGCCGCCTCTCTGGGGTTCGCCTGCTTCGGGCTGGCCGCGACGGCCTATGCGCGCGGCTACGAGTATTTCAGTTATTTTTTCAGCTTCTGGATCACGCCGATGTTTGTGTTCTGCGGTGTGTTCTTTGATATCAGCCGGTTTCCCGCTGCGGTGCAGGTGATTTCCTGGCTCTTCCCGATGACGCATCTGATCGCCATCGTCCGCCCGCTGACCACCGGCGCGGCGCTCGATCCGTTTATGGTCATGTTGCATATTGCTTATCTGGCGGCAATTTCGAGCTTGGCTTTCTTTCTCGCCTACCGCGAAGCGCGGCGGCGCATGTTCGACTAATGCAATTTCCGGCACAGACGCTTGAATACAAGCGTGCTGCAAGCGTGGACCAAGTGTCTGTGTCGCTTCACTGGTCTAACTCGCGCATCGCGTAGACATCGCCGGAGTTGACCGAATGCGGCAGCGCGGCGATAACGTCGGTAATCTCGCGCGCGGAAAGCCATCGCCGATACTCCATCGCGAAGCTCTCGCCGAGCGAGAGGTTGTAGCGGTAGAGGCCCAGCGCCTCCAACCGGTCGATGCATCGAAAAGCCACGCGCCGCTGTATGGTCGTGAATTCGAATGACAGCGCCGGCAGAGCTTGGGACAAGCCTGCCAGCGCGACTGCTTCGAACCCTTCCACGTCAATCTTGACGAAATCCGGAGTGCCAAACCGGGCGATCAACACGTCCAGTGTTGTAGCCGGGACCGTGCGCATCTCCTCCCAACGCTGATCGCTCCAGCCTTGTGCCCCGCCGGCGGCGGCGACGAAATCAGGCGAGGCGGTCGAGACGGTCGGGTTGCGCAGATTGATATTAAGGACGACCTCGCCATCACGCTCGGCGACAGCAGCATTGACAAGCTGGACACCCGTCGATCCCGCGAATAGCCATTGCAGGCACTTGTAAGCCGCTGGCTGCGGCTCAACGGCGACCACATCGGCCCCAAGCGCGCGAAATGCCCGCACCCGGTCGCCGACATGCGCGCCGATGTCGAACACCAGCGCACCGCTGGGAATGAATTGCTGGTAAAACCGGCGCATTTCCCGCGCCCGGCTGAAACCCGCGTGGTATTGCCACAAGGAGCGGGAGATCCCTCCCCAAGTGCGAAGGCGGCGCGAAAGCCCGGTCAGCGTCATCGCCCGAGGCCACGTCAACCCGCCGAGACAGCAGGCAAAGCTTCAGTCGCGGCATCGCCAGAGTCGGCCGGGAAGCTTGCGGCTGCGGGATCTTCGTGACGCAGTTCAACCGGAACATCCAGTTCTTCCGGGATGGCGCATGCCCCGGCATTCGCGAACCAGGCGCCCAACGTTGGCGACGCGGAAAGGACAGCCATCGGGACGGCCAGCAGCAGCCCCGTCACCATCGGCGATATCCATGGCAGCACCCCCGGCAGAAACGCTGCAAAAACTCCGAGCAGCATCGTGCCGAAGAGGGTCTGCGGCCATAGGCCGCGCAAGCCTGTTCGCCAAGTCAGCCTGTAGGCGTCCCGCGCCTGACCGCTCCAGCGCACCGATTGGCCAAGCAGCAAGCCGACCATGAAGATCGTCAAGGCGGTCGCAATGACGGGCGCCAGCAACAGCATAAACACAAGCTCGATAAAAACACCCACGCTGAACCGGGACGCGCCACCATAACGCCGGAGCCCGCCGGAGCTCAAAACCGCATCGAGAGCGCCCATCAGTTTCGGCGTCAGGCTCATGAAGATCACGAAGGCCAGCAGCGTAATGCCAATCGTCGGATCAAACAGCTCCAGGCTCCCGGTGGAAGCCTTGATCGCAGCCAGCGTGACCATCAGAATCCACGCCGCCGCACTGATATAGCCCATCGTGGCGATCACAAGCTGCACGCGGCTGGTGAATTTGAGGTTGGGCATGCGCAGCAGCTGAAAGTACTGCATGTTGCCCTGGCACCAGCGCATGTCGCGCTTGAGGAAATCCAGCAGGGTCGGCGGGTTGTCCTCCCAGCTTTCGCTCTCCACTGGCATCACGCGGACCTCATAGCCCGCACCGCGCATCATCGCCGCTTCCACTTGATCGTGGCTCAGGATATGGCCGCCCAGAGGTGGCCGGCCGCGGAGGATCGGCAGGTCGCAGTGCTCCTTAAACGGCGTCACGCGCACCAGCGCATTGTGCCCCCAGAACGGTCCGCAATCCCCCTGCCACCAAGCGCTGCCCATGGTGAATGAGCGCATGCCATGCCGCGCCCCGAACTGCAGGATGCGGGCGAAAGCGCTTTGTGACGGTGTGCCGACCATTAAACTTTGCAGGATGCCAAGCTTGGGCGCTGCCTCCATAATTCGCACCATGCGCACGATCTCGCCGCCAGCCATCAGGCTGTCCGCGTCGAGCGGCAGCATTAGCTGATAGGTGTCGCCGAAGCGCTCGACGAAATCGCGCACATTGCCAGCCTTGAAGCCGACATTCTCATCGCGCCGGCGATATAAGATATGCTTAGCGTCACCGGTTTCGGCCTGCCAGGCGCTGACAAGCCGCTCTTCCTCTGCCGCAATGTCGGGTTTTGAGGTGTCGCTGAGGACGTAAAAGTCGAACAGGTGGCCGTAGCCCGTTGCGTCGAGGCTGCGTTGCACCTGTTTAAATTTGGCGAGGGCACGCTCCGGATCTTCGTTGCGCAGCGTCATCAGCACGGCGGTTCTCGCGATGATCGGCGCGCCGCTGTCCGCCGCGCGCAAGTAGGGGGCGACGGTTGTTGGCCAGCGCCGGTCGACGTGGAGGAGCCAGATACCGATGACTGCGTTCCAAAAACCGAGCACGGTCCACGGCGCCGACACCAAGAAACAGCCGATCAGAGCGAGATCGAGCGCATCAAGCCCGTTCCCGGCGAGCAGATACGCCCACACCACCGTAAGGCCTATGACTGTCGTGCTGACCAGGGCAAACATGATCGCACGCCTGCGCCCCAGAGTCCGCAAGCTTTGCAAGCCTGTCGGCGTGCGTGAGAAGGACGCGGCATTTTGTAAAGCGCCATGCGGCGTTGTGGATTCGACCATAAATGGCTACACCCCTGATGAGATAGCGGTGGATGATTGCCCGCCGCTCACTGCGCGACAGACCATGGGATAACGGTGATGAATGAACGCTGAAACGCGACAAAACAAAGTGGTGCCCGCACGCGCGCTCTACTATGTTGCACCGCAACAGGCAACACTCATAGAAGAGCAGTTATTCGCCGATCATGACTCGGATATGGCGCTCATCGCATTTCACACTCGGTTTACGGGGTTGAGCCGCGGAACGGAGCGCCTTGTTTTTCAGGGCAAATTGCCGCAATCGGAATGGCAGCGGATGCGCGCGCCGCATCAGGGCGGAGACTTCCCGTTTCCAGTGAAATACGGATATTCAGCCGTCGGGGTCGTTCAGAAAGGCCCCGAATCGCTTGCTGGACAAACGGTTTTCGGCCTGTTTCCGCATCAGGATCAAGTCGTTGCCCGCGCCGATGATGTCATTCCGCTGCCCGCGAATGTTCCGCCACGCCGGGCCATTCTCGGGGCCAACATGGAGACGGCGCTGAATGGGGTCTGGGATGCCGGCGTTACCGCAGGTCACGATGTTTTGATCATCGGCGCCGGCGTCGTTGGTGCGCTTTTGGGAGCAATCGCCTCACGCATGCCGGGTGTGCGCGTCGGGATGGTCGATGTGAGGCCGGAGCGCGCAGACCTCGCCCGAACGCTTGGCACGGATTTTTTTGCGCCGCAGGACGCGCCCGCTGGAGCGGATATTATCTTTCATACCAGCGCCACAGAGGCCGGGCTGAAATTGGCGCTCAAATGTGCGGCGTTCGAAGGCCGCATCATCGAGATGAGCTGGTTCGGCGACCGCGCCGTGACATTGCCGCTCGGCCAGGATTTTCACAGTCAGCGGCTGCAGCTAATCTCCTCGCAGGTGGGCCATGTCGCACCGTCTCACCGCGCACGGTGGAGCCGTAGGCGACGGCTGGAAACGGCGCTCGCTCTGCTGGAGGACCCGCGGCTCGATGCGCTTATTACAGAGGAAGTGGCTTTCGATGATCTGCCCCGCGAACTCCCGCGTTTGCTTTCACCGGACGCGCCGGGGCTCGCCACTGCAATACGCTACACGCAAGCCTGAGAGAAAACACGATGTATTCTGTTGAAGTCAGCGATCACATTATGGTCGCGCATAGCCTGAACAATCCGTTCTTCGGCCCGGCCCAGAACCTGCATGGCGCAACCTTCGTGGTGACAGTCGCCTTTTTCCGAGAAACGCTGACCGCGAACAACGTTGTCGTGGACATCGGCCAGGCGCTGGAGGTGCTCAGCGAAGTGCTGAAGCCGTTGCACTATGCCAATCTCGACGACAAGCCGGAATTCTCCGGTCAGCTCACCACCACGGAATTTCTCTGCCGGCATATCTTCGACCGCTTCTCAGATGCTGTCCGCGACGGGCGTTTAGGCGACGGCGCCGAAGGATTGGAGCGCATCCGCGTGACACTGCAGGAGACGCCAACCGCCGCCGCAAGCTTTGAAGGGCGACCCGGCGCGTGACCCCGGCCGCTTTCGCGATTCCGGGCGATCTCGGCACGCCCACCGGCGGTTATGCCTATGCGCGGCGCATCCTGCCGCTGCTCGGCGAGTACAATATTGCGGTTCGGCATCTGCCGCTGCCATGCGGCTTTCCGTTTCCGGATGCCGCGGCGCTGCGCCAGACCGGGGATCGGCTTGCCCATGTTCCACCCGGTGAAGTTGCGCTAATCGACGGCTTGGCGTTTGGCGCGTTGCCTGAGGCGGTCCTGACGCGGATCGCGGCTCCGATCGTCGCCCTGGTGCACCATCCGCTCGGGCTAGAGACGGGATTGTCGGCGGAGGGCAGCGCGCAATTGATCGAAAGCGAGCGGCATGCGCTGAGGTATGCCCATAGGGTGGTGGCAACGAGCGAGACCACAGCACAGACGCTGCGGGTTGATTTCGACGTCCCGTCAGATCGCCTCAGCGTTGCCATACCGGGCACAGAGCGTGCTGCGCGCGCGCCGGGCGGCGGGGACGTGCCGCATTTGTTGAGCGTTGGCGCTGTTGTACCGCGCAAGGGCTTTGACGTGCTGGTCGCGGCGCTGGCGCGGCTAACCGAGCGGCCCTGGCGTTGCACCATTGCTGGCAGCCTCGACCGCGACCTGACGACGGCGGAAGCGCTGCGCGCACAGATCAGCCGGTCGGGGCTAGGGGACCGCGTGACGCTGACCGGCGCGCTCGAAACGGACGCGCTAAACGGCCTTTACCACAGCGCGGACATCTTCGTGCTTGCATCCCGTTACGAGGGCTATGGCATGGCGTTCACCGAAGCGATGGCGCGCGGCCTGCCGATCGTCGCGGCGGACGCCGGTGCAGTGCCGGCGACCGTTCCGCGCGGGGCTGGCATTCTGGTTCCGCCCGACGACGCGGCCTCACTGGCCGATGCGCTGCGGACATTGCTGGACGATCCGGCCAAGCGCCGCACGCTCGGGGACGCAGCATTCGCCCATGCCCGCGCGCTGCCGTCCTGGGATGACACATCACGCGGCGTCGCCAAGGCGATCCAGGCAGCACAGGAGGCACGATGAGCGGATTCTCCACAGATTGGCTTGACCTTCGCGAAGAGGCCGATCAGCGCGCCCGCGATGCCGGACTGGAAGCACGGCTGGCCGAGCATTTCGCCGGGCGCGAGCGGCTGAATATCGTCGATCTCGGCTGCGGGACCGGGGCCAACGCCCGTGCGCTTGCGCCGAACCTTCCGGGCACGCAGAGTTGGCGCTTCGTCGATCACGACGGGGAACTGTTGGCGGCGGCGCGCGCGCGCATGGCTGACTGGGCGGCGGCTGCCGACGATGCGCAGGGGGACCTGCGCTTGAGCGTGCAGGGCAAGCCGCTCGATATTCGTTTCCAGCAGGCTGACCTGAACGGTGATCTGTCCGCATTCATCCAGCCGGGCGACGATCTCGTGACCGCCGCGGCGTTTTTCGATCTGGTCTCGCCCGAATGGATCGCCCGCTTCGCCGAGGCGGTCACCGGCACGGGCGCAGCGTTCTACACGGTACTGATCTATGACGGCGAAGAGGTCTGGATGCCAGCCCATGAAAGTGATCCGGCAGTGCATGCTGCGTTTCATGCCCATCAGCGTGGAGACAAGGGCTTTGGCTGCGCCGCCGGGCCGGACGCCGCCGATCTACTGATCCGCCGGTTTGCCGAGGCGGGCTATCATGTCTATGCCGCCCCCAGCCCATGGCGGCTCGGCGCGCCGGACACAGCACTCATCGCAACCCTTGCCGAGGGCACGGCGAAAGCTGCGCTCGCAGCCGGCTTGATCGACAGCGCGACCGCCGAAGCCTGGCGCGAGGCGCGCGCAAGTGCAGACGCCGCCATTATCGGCCATATCGATATCCTCGCGCTTCCGCCCGAGAATTAGATCATCCGGCTGAGCACGCCGTCACGGCGAACGATGCCGTGGTACAGGCCGGCGGCAATATGCAGTGTCGCCACGCCAGCGAGAAAGAAGCCCATATAGCCGTGGATCCAGAGAAGCAACTTGGACAACTCCCGATCTTCTCCGACCAGCGCCGGCATTTCAAAGAGACCGAAGACGGGCACCGGGGCGGGGAACGCGGATGTACCGGCCCAGCCGAGAAGCGGCATGGCGACCAGAAGCACGTACAAAGTGAAATGCACGATCCGTGAGACAACGAACTGGGCCGGCGTCAGAACGCCCGAGGCGGCTGGAGCGCCGAGGGTCAGGCGATAGCCAACGCGCATCGCCATCAGAGTCAGCACGACAACGCCGAACGATTTATGCAAGTCATAAAGATTGTTCGTTAAGGCCCGCGATAGATCGACATTCACCATCAATATCCCTGAGGGGATGAGAAAGATCACGCACGCCGCAACCGCCCAATGTAAAAACTTCGCCGCCAGAGAATAGTCGCGATCAACCGCCGTCGCCATCGCCATGCCATTCACTCCCGTTCATTGCCGCGCATGTCGCAATCGAAAATAACATCGCCGTCAGGCAAGGGGTAGGCGCGCGTGCGCGGACGCAGCGCCTGTGATAGTCTATCAATTGGCGGCAAGACCAGCCCGGGTTTGCCAGAGCCAATGATCATCGGGGCCATAAGAATATGCAGCCGGTCAAGAGCGTCGGCCTGAATGAAGCGCGAGATAGTGTGCGCGCCGCCCTCCACGAGAATGCGCTGAAAGCCCAGATCAAAGAGGTGGGAGACGATCTCGCGGGCGCATAGCCCGTTATCGCCACCGCGGATCATGACCTGCTCGACACGCTGCGGCAAATTACTCGGGCGGCTGGAAATGGCGATGACCCGCGTATCGTCGTCGCACAGGCATTTGGCGTTTTGCGGAAGGCGGGCGTTTGGGTCGATAATGACGCGGGCAGGATTCTGGCCGGCCACCCGTCGCACGGTGAGTGCCGGGTCGTCGGCGAGCACTGTGCCGATGCCAACGATGACCGCGTCAACGGCCGCGCGCAAGCGGTGCAGGTGCGCGAGCGCGCCCGGACCATTGATGTATTTGGAGGCCCCGGTGTGCGTGGCGATGCGGCCATCAAGCGTCTGCCCGAGCTGGGCGATCACGAAAGGCCGTGCCGGATCGCAGGTGTCAAGGCAGGCGAGGGAGCCGTCAAGGCCGTCTGCGGTCATGAAATATCGCACATTGGCAGGTTAACTGATCCAGAGCGTGGCGTTCATATTATAATAGTGGGGCGGCTGGCGGCGACAGCAGACTTCTTGAAACCGTCCGAGAGGGCATGTCCCTGGACATTAGCGATGACGCGCGCGGCAAGCGCAGCGCACAAGGTGCAGAGACCAACAACGTGATTAAAAGTGCTTTGCAATATCTGTTTGGCGATCCCGAGGCCGTTGCCATCGAGCGCGCCCTCGCTGAACTGAGGTCGGGCCGGCCTGTTATCGTGTCTGGCGCGAGAGGAAAAATGCTCACGATCGCCGCGGAGAGCGTTGACAGCCAAGTGCTGGCCAGGCTGCGTCAAAGCGGGTTGGACGACGCGCGTCTGGTGCTATCGCCCGCCCGCCTTCGCCTGCTCGGCCACGATGTCCAGGCAGCCGCTAGCATCAATATTGCCGACTATGAGGCCGATGCGCTGCTCGACGTTGTCTGCCAGGCAGATGCGCGTCTGGAGGTGGCCACCCCGCGCCCCGCCTGCGCGACGGAGACGGCGGGGTTGGAGCTTGTCAGGCTGGCCTACATGCTGCCGGCGGCGATCATTGCGCCTGTAGACAACGGCACAGATACCGGCGGCATTGTCGGCGTCAGCGCCTCCGCGATCGATCATTACTGCAAGCATGTGCTTACCGCGCCGCATATTGTCTCGCGCGCACCGGTGCCGCTGGAACATGTTGGCGAGACCGAATTCATCGTGTTCCGTGGCGGAGAAGGCATGCGCGATCAGGTCGCGGTGATCGTCGGTCAGCCCGACCCGGACGATGCGGTCTTCGTGCGCATTCATTCCGCCTGCCTGACCGGCGATTTGTTCGCGAGCCTGAAATGCGACTGCGGCGATCAATTGCGCGGAACGGTCAAACGCATGGCCGAGACCGGAGGCGGCGTCCTGCTGTATCTTGACCAGGAAGGGCGCGGCAACGGGATCGCCAATAAGATCCGCGCTTACAAACTACAGCACGCCGGGTACGACACGTACGAAGCCGATGAGATTCTCGGGTTCGATCTCGATCAGCGCCGGTTCGACTTCGCCGCGGCCATGCTGCGCGAGCTTGGCTTCACGACAGTACGGCTGATGACCAATAATCCGGAAAAAGTAGCGGCATTGCGCGAAGCCGGGCTGGAAGTCGTGTCCAGTCATCGCGTGATCGGACGCTCAACCGAGCATAACGTGTCTTATTTGGAGACGAAGCGCGATCGCGCTGGTCACATTATTGCTAATGACCTGAAGACTTCGGGCTCGGTCGGAGAGAAGTAGCTTCACGCGCACACCGGACGTGAGCGGCGGTTTACGCGTCCGAAGCCGCCGGCGCCGACGTTTCAGCGGCTTCACGCTCTGCCAGCGCCTTGCGGAGATCGCGCTTGATCTTCAAAGCCTTTGGCGACAGTTGAGCATCAGGCGCCTTCATCAAGAAAGCGTCAAGTCCGCCGCGATGGTCGACCGTGCGCAGAGCATGGGCGCTGATGCGCATCTGCACGCTGCGTTGAAGCGTGTCGCTGATCAGCGTAACATCGCACAGGTTGGGAAGAAAACGCCGGCGCGTCTTGTTGTTCGCATGACTGACATTATGGCCGGTCTGCGCGGTTTTTCCTGTTAGCTCGCAACGGCGGCTCATCTCGATCTCCAGAACGTTGGGAAAAGACGTCGCGCCAACGCGGCGCACAACCCTGCGTTACTAGCGCTCGCCGACGTGATGGTCAAGAGAGGCGGAGACCCTTGGCCCCCGCCTCCCATATAATCAACCCTGCGGCTGCGGCTCCATGCCGCCGGTATCGGGCTCTTCGCCGCCGCGCGGCTTGCGGCCGGCACTTGGAACCGCCGAAGAGCGCTTCCGCGGCTCGTTCGTGACCTCCGCCTCGAATTCGCGCAGCGGCGGCTTGCCTTCGAGCAGATCGCTGATCTCCTGACCACTCAGCGTTTCGTATTCGAGCAAACCCTTGGCGATAATGTGCAGCTTATCGACGTTCTCCTCGATCAGTCTCTTGGCGTAATCGTATCCCTCGTCGACGATCCGGTAGATTTCCTCGTCAACAAGCTTTTGCGTCTCGTCGGAGAGATGCTGCTGCCGGGCCACGGAGTGCCCGAGGAACACTTCATCTTCGTTCTCGCCATAGGCCAACGGGCCGAGCTTGTCGGACATACCGTATTGCGTGACCATCGCGCGGGCCATCTGAGTCGCCATCTTGAAGTCCATCGCCGCGCCGGAGGTCACCTTTTCGTAACCGAAGATGGTCTCTTCGGCCACGCGACCACCCATCGCCACAGCGATGTCAGCCTTCATCTTCTGGCGGGTGACGGACAGCGCATCACGCTCCGGCAAGCGCATGACCATGCCCAGCGCTCGACCCCGCGGGATGATCGTCGCCTTGTGGACCGGGTCGGAGCCCTGAACCATCAGACCAATCAGGGCGTGGCCGCCTTCGTGGTATGCCGTGAGGCGCTTTTCCTCGTCGGTCATCACCATCGAGCGGCGCTCGGCACCCATCAGCACCTTATCCTTCGCGTCCTCGAACTCGTTCTGTGTGACCAGCCGCTTCGAGCGCCGGGCCGCCAGCAGCGCAGCCTCGTTCACGAGGTTGGCGAGATCTGCGCCAGCAAAGCCAGGCGTCCCGCGCGCGATCACCCTGATGTCCACGTCCGGAGCCAGCGGCACCTTTCGCGTATGCACCTTGAGGATCTTCTCGCGGCCCATAACGTCGGGGTTGGGCACAACCACCTGCCGGTCAAAGCGGCCGGGACGCAGCAGCGCCGGGTCAAGCACGTCCGGGCGGTTGGTCGCCGCAATCAGGATGACGCCTTCATTCGCCTCGAACCCGTCCATCTCGACTAAGAGCTGGTTCAGCGTCTGCTCACGCTCGTCGTTGCCGCCGCCGAGACCCGCACCGCGGTGCCGTCCCACGGCGTCAATCTCGTCGATGAAGATGATGCAGGGCGCGTTCTTCTTGGCCTGCTCGAACATGTCGCGCACGCGGCTGGCGCCGACGCCGACAAACATCTCCACAAAATCCGACCCGGAAATCGTGAAAAACGGCACATTCGCCTCGCCCGCCACAGCGCGCGCGATCAGCGTCTTACCCGTGCCGGGAGGTCCGACGAGCAATGCGCCCTTTGGGATTTTGCCGCCGAGTTTTTGGAATTTCGCCGGATCCTTCAGGAACTCGACGATTTCCTCCAGCTCCTCCTTGGCCTCATCCACGCCGGCAACATCGTCAAAGGTGACCCGCCCCGTGCGCTCGGTCAGAAGTCGCGCTTTGGATTTGCCAAAGCCCATGGCGCCGCGTCCGCCGGACTGCATTTGGCGCATGAAGAAAATCCACACGCCGATCAGCAGCAGCATCGGGAACCAGGTGATGAAGATGGACAACAGGCTCGGCCCGCCGGAATTGGGGGAGACCACCTCCACCTCCGCGCCGGAGCCCTCCAAACGCGTCACAAAATCATCGCGTACGAAAATCGGAACGGTGCTGGTGAAAGCTGCGCCTGAACGCAGCGTGCCCTGCACCTGATCGCCCTCCAGCCGCACGCTCTCCACGCGCCGCGCGTCCACCTCCTGCATGAACTGACTGTAAGTCAGCTCCTGGCCCTGACCATTGGGCGAGGTGTTTTGAAACAGCTGGAACAACGCGATCAGCACGATCGCGACAATGACCCAAACGGCAAGATTGCGAAGATTCATCAGAAAAACTTTCCGTGCTGCGCGTGCTCTAGCGTCCGCTGGGGCTGAGCGCGGTGCGGCGCACAACCCGTCTTGTGTCTTATGTGGTTCGCCTTAGGCCCCGCGCCAACCGCTAAACGTCGCAAGCATGCACACGCCAGGTATCCGGTTCGTAAGGACGCAGGGCGCGGGCGAGAATTTGCGGCGCCAATAAACGGCGCGGCGGGTAACACGCCGCGGCTCCGCTGTGATCAGGAAATTCCGGCGCCCCGTCAACGCCGGGCCTCACCTCGACTGCGGACGCATGGGGCCCGACCAGCCATCGCCCATCCCAGACAGCGCCTGTGCCCGCCGCGAGCCGCAACGGCGCGATGGGCGCCCCACCCGCCCGTCCGAACAACGCCCCCGGATCCCGCTCCGCCACAACACATTCGCGGCCCAACGGCCGCAGGCGCGCGCCAGCCAACGTGGCGCCGCGGAATGGCGCGTCCAGAGCGCCCAATGCCGCGTCCAACCGCGCCAACGCCGCCGGGGCGATGGGCGCAACCGTCCCAGACGCCGCATGCAGCACCGCCTCCAAACAGCGCTGACGCACCGTCGGCGTGGCGAGGACATAAGAACGCACGTGCAGCGTCAGTCCACCAGGTGGTCGCTCAGCCTGCGGCGACAGCGCCTGCGACACATCCGCAGGGGCGCCAGCCAAGGTCGCTCGGGCATCCACCGCCGCGCAGCGCAACGCCCAGGCCGCCTCCAGTGTCTGAGCCTCCACCGCCGCCGCCGCCCGCGCCAGCGCGCGCCAACGCTCCGGCGACAGCCCCGCATGTCGCATAGCCCCGAGCACACCGCGGACTCGCACCCGCTCATGGCGGCGATCGGCATTACTGGGGTCCTCGCACCAGCTGAAGCCGCTCTGCCGCAACAGGACCCGCAAATCGGCGCGCGACACCTCCAGCAGCGGCCGCCCCAACGCAAGATCGCGCCCCTGCGGCCAAACCGGCGCAGGACTCAGCCCCGCAAAACCGCTGAGACCGCGCGCACCGACACCCGGCCGCATCAGCCGCATGGCCAGGGTTTCAGCGCGATCATCGGCATTGTGCCCTAGAAACAGCAGCCGCACGCCCTGGTTGGCGCACGCGTGCGCCAGGGCGCGATGGCGGGCCAAGCGCAGTCTCTGTTGATCCGGCGCCGCCGGTGGCGTCACGGACGTCCCATCCCCCCAATCGGACGCGCCAAGCGTGATGCGCGTACACGGCACAGCCAGCTCGTGCGCCAACGCCGCCACATAATCGGCTTCCGCCGCCGCCGCCGCACGCACGCCGTGATTCACCGTAAAGACATGCAGAGGCTGGCGGGCGCGCTGCGCCCAGGCGGCCGTGAGACACAACAAGGCGGTTGAGTCCCCGCCTCCCGACACCGCTAGCCCAATGGGGGCCCCGGCGCGATGCGACGACAACCGATCAAGCGCGGCGCAAACCGCGCGTGCGATCGGCTCCGCCGCGCCGGCGACAATCAGGGGCAGCCCGCCGCTGTACGCACCTTCGCCGCTTGATTGGTCAGGGTGATGGGCGCGCGTTTGAAGGTGCGATCAAACTCATCCAGCTGCCCGCACGCATCATCGCGCAAATCCAGCTCGGTGAGGGCGTCAGCCAGGCTGATCATCGCCTCCGGCGCTTTGGGACCGCGCGGATCGACATCCAACGATCGGATGTACGCCCGTGCGGCGGAATCATAGATGCCGCGCACCGAGTCCACTTGGCCGCGCCAATACCAGGCCTCGCCGACCAGCGGGCTGTCTTGGTAGCGCTCCAAAAACAACGAGAACAGCTCCGCCGCCTCATCATACCGGGCCTCAACAACGAGGTTTTTGCCCAGTTGCATGGCGTCTTCATCGGAGTTGGGCAACGTCACGGGACCGCGTGGCGCGCTGGACGTCTCCGACCGCGCGGGCGCCGCCAAAGGCGTATCAGGGCCCGACGCCGCCTCAAACCCACTCGCTCCGCCTGTGGGCGCCGCCATGGCGGAAAAATCGGCCGGCCCCGCTTCTGAGGCGAGCGGCGTCCGGGCGCTGGGGCCGTTCGGACCGGCGCCAGCATCCGGTGCAAAGGCCGGCGTTCCCACCGCGTCATACTGATAAAACGGGCTTTCCGCATCGAAAGGCGCATAGGCCGACGGAGGCAGCCCCAGATTCTCTACAATTTGTTGATCGCGCAGCTCAATCTCGCGGATCAACGTCGCCAATCGCGCACGCAATTGCTGGTTCTCCAGCGTGCTGCGCTCCAGCGCACCCGTGAGCGACGCCAGCTGCGCCTCCATGGCGTCCAAACGCGCGATCAAACGCTCCGCAATGGGATCGCCCGTCAAGCGATCGCGCTCCAGGATTTGAAGGCGCGCCTCTTGATCGCGAATGGCGTCCGCCGCGCCGCGCAAGCGCGCATCCAATTCGCGATTGGACTGGGCGTCCGCCGGCGCGCTCGACACGCCAACCGCCACGAGACAGGCAAGAGCCGCCAGCCCCATGACGGACAGCCGAACAGCGACAGGATGGAACAGACGGATCATGGTGCCTCTCTCCATAGCGCGTATCGTGCAAACAAAATTGGCGCGGCGAAACTATGGCGCCGCGCCAATGAAGGCTTCATTCACACGCAGACCTGGCGCCACGCGTTTTTCGCCATCGGGCGGGGGATCACCCCCGCTTAGAAGAACGTGTCTTCGACGATGAAGGTGTGCGCATTCCGGTTCGTAGCCCACGCCAGCTCATTGGACGCCGGGTCCAGCGGGCGGTCTTTGCCGTAGGAAATCGTCGTGACGCGCGACGGATCCACACCCAAGCCGACCAAGAAATCCCGCACCGCATTGGCGCGACGCGCGCCGAGAGCAAGATTGTACTCGCGCGTGCCGCGCTCGTCACAATTGCCTTCCACGCGGACAGACACCATCGGGTTTTGGTTCATCCACTCCGCTTGAGCGCGCAGCACCTCGCGCGCCTCATCTTTCAGGGTGGATTCGTCAAAGCCGAAGAACACCCGATCGGCGCCGGCATACTGGGTCAGCTGCTCTTGCATGCTCAGCGTGGGCGCGAACTCGGACTCATAGATGTCGTCCGGCGTGCTCACGGGCTCCTCAAACATCGGGGCCACAGGCTCATCATTGTTCGAGCCGCAAGCGGCCACGGCGATCGTCGCAGCGGCGACGGTGGCGAGTTTGGCTTTCATTCTGCGATGTCCCTCAACAGTGAAACGGTTCCGCCGCGGCGGCGCTTGTCCCCAGCCATCCACATGCGACGCTTTCATCCTAGCGAACGCGCTGGGTCGTCTTACAACGGCGAATCAACGCCAATCAAGCAGTAACCGCCCTAGCCTCCCGATTGCAACAAGGGTGACCAGGCCGGGTCAGAGGCCGACCCGACCGTGGCGATGGGGCGGTCATTAAAGCCGGTCAAATCCACCGAACGGATCTGCTTGGCCAACTCATCGCTGGCCTGCTCAGCGGTGTAAATCAGCACCCGGCCATTGGGCGACCAAGACGGCCGGTCGATCTTAAAATACTCGGCCAAAATGCGTTCATTGGAGCCGTCCGGGCGCATGACCCCCAGGAAGAAACGGCCCTGGAACTGCTTTGTAAACGCGATCAAATCACCGCGCGGCGACCAAACTGGCGTGCCATAGCGGCCCGCGCCACGGCTGATGGGCCGCACCTGGGAGCCATCAGCAGCCATGGTGTAAAGCTTCCTTTGGCCCGCCCCGCTGCGATCGGACGTGAAAACAATCCGTCGTCCGGTCGGTTCAAAGCTAGGCTCCACATCGATGGACGGCTCGCGCGTCAGACGCAAACGTTGGCGGGTGCGCAAATCAAACATGTAAATGTCAGAATTGCCGCCCTCAGACACCGTGGTGACCACGCGCCGGCCGTCCGGGGAAAACCGCGCCGAATAGCTTTCGCTTTCCTGACTGATGTTAAACAGCGCCTCTTCACGTCCCGTCTCCAAATCGAACAGGTACGTCTTCGGCGCGCCATCGCGATACGACACATAGACAATTTGTTGCGCGCGGGGCGAAAACGTCGGCAGGAACACCAGATAATCGCCCTGGGTCAGATACTGACGATTGGCGCTGTCTTGATCCATGATGGTGAGGCGCGTGATGGGATCTGTTTTGGGTCCCGACTCTTCAATGTAGACGATGCGCGTGTCGAAATAGCCCCGCTCGCCCGTCAGCGCCTGATAGATGCTGTCAGAGATGCGATGGGCGATGCGCCGCCAATTGCCCCGATCGGCCTCCAGCTGCAGCGCCGTCACCTGCTCCTGGGTGGCGGTGTCCCAAAGCCGGTAGCCCACCAACACTTCGCCATCGCGTCCGATCTGCACTTGGCCCGTGATCAGCCCCTGGGCGCCAATGGTGCGCCAATCGCCAAAGCGCGGCTGCACGTTGAAATCGGTGATCGTCTCCAGATACGCCTGCGGGTTGATCGGACGAAACAGCCCCGACCGCTCCAAATTGCTTGCAATGACGCGGGAGATTTCCGCGCCCAGCTGCCGTGCCTCGCGATCGCCCCCCGGGGCCAGGAAGGCCGGGATCGCCACGGGCGTCGGCTCCAGATTGCCTTCGGTGATGTCGATGTAAATCTGCGCCTGCGCCGCGACGACGCCGGCCAGAGCGATCACCAACGCCAGGACGGCGCTGCGGACGCGATAAAGCAAAACAGAAACGCTCATGGATGCGGTCTCCGATGTGTGTGGCGGCCATAACGCCGGCCCAGCCCCCCGCCGGGCGACTCCGCTCGCTTAGAAGGTCATTATCACGAAACGATTTTCTTCAAAGGGCTCCGGCGGGCGATCATAGGGCTCGCAGCGGATCACCGCTTGCACCGCGCGCCGGCGGGCCGTCTCCCAAAAAGGATCGCCGCTGGCGGCGATTTGTCCCGCATTGAGCACGGTGATGCCGCCTTCAATAGAGCCCTCACGGTTCAACTCAATGCGGATCTCCACCGGCACGCCCTCGGGGTTCGGCAAGTCCACATTGCTGCGCCAACAGGTGCGCATCTTCGCCCGCACCACCTTTTTGTAATCATCCACCGTGCTGGGTCCGGTGAAGGCGCTTTGCGGCCCCACGGGCTGCGGATTGAAGCGGGGTTGGGGCTGCGTTTGCTGGGCGGCGCGCTCATCGAGCAAATCCAACAGCGCATCACGTGACGGTTGCGGACGCAGGGGCTTCACCCGCGGCGTCGGCGGCGGCGCATCGAGATCGATCTCCTCCTCCTCCGGCGGATCTTCCACCGGGCTGGGCAAGGCCTCCACCATCTCCGGCTCCAGGGGCGTGTCTTCCGGCGGGCGTTCGGGCGTGATGATCGTTTCATCCGCCGGTGTTTGCGCCGGCGCGCTGTCTTGGGTGGTGGCGAGCACCTCCTCATCCCCCTGGTCGACGCCCTCCGCAGGGACATCCTCACTCTGCGCCGTATCGGGGGGCGGCGGCTTCAGCGTCGGCGAGGGCGGCGCCGGTTCGCCGCCGCCGGAGGGAATCAGCTCTTCAAAATCACCGAGCACCACGTCCACGGGGATGTACTCCGGCGGCTCATAAACCGCATCCACATAGGGCAAGCTGGCCACGGTGACGACGCCCAGCACCGCGTGCCCTATGGTCGAAATTGTGAGAGGGCCGCCCAACCGCATCGCCGCGTCCACACGCTAATTATCAATGTGGGTGGTCACCAGACCCACATTGATAAAGCCGGCGGCGCGCACGCGCGCCATGACACGCACCACGGAGCCGTAATCGGCGCCCTCATCGCCGCGGATGAAGATGCGGATTTCACTCGCCTCCTGGCCGCGCTCGCGCACGATCGCGTCCAGCTTGGCCGCCAGCAAATCCAGCAAAATCTCCTCATCACCGTCGGCGCCGCCGAGATACACGCGCCCATCGGCCGTCACGGTGACCGCCAAGGGCGATTGCTGTGTCGGTAAGGCGCGGCTCTCGGTTTTCGGCAAATCCACCGGCTCGCCGACCGTCAGCAACGGCGCCGACACCATGAACACGATCAGCAGCACCAACATGACATCCACAAAGGGCGTCACATTGATCTCCGACATGGGGCGAAAGCGCTGCCCGCGCCTGCGCCCATTGGGATGCATCAAAGTCGCCGCCATGCGTCAGCCTGCTCGCTTGTTAACCCACGCGTTCTTGCGCTCGTCGGGACAAAATCGCCGACAACTCGTCGGCATACCCCTCCAATTGAGCAGCAAATTTCGACAGATCCGTGGAGAATTTGTTGTAAAAAATGACCGCCGGGATCGCCGCCAGCAAACCCAAGGCCGTCGCAAACAGCGCTTCGGCGATGGGCGGCGCCACCACCGCCAGGCTGGTGTCATTGGAGGCCGCGATGGAGCGGAAGGCGTTCATGATCCCCCACACGGTGCCGAACAGGCCGATAAAGGGCGAGGCCGAGCCCACCGAAGCGAGAATACCCAACCCCTGCTCCACCCGCGACAATTCCCGTGACACCACCAACCCCATAACCCGATCAATCCGTTCGGTCAGGCTGAGAATGGAGCCGCCATCGCGCCCCGCCGCGCCGCGGGCGCGGCTTTCGCGCCATTCGCGCATGGCGGCGGAAAAAATCCGCGCCATGGGCTCGCGCGGGCCGTCGCCCATGCTGGCGGCCAACTCCTCCAGGGAACGGCCGGCCCAAAACGCCTCCTCAAAGCGGCGCGCCTGTTTGCGCAGCGCCCCAAATTGCATCTGCTTGTCGATCACGATGGCCCAGGACCAAATCGAGGCCACGACCAGCATGATCATCACGGTCTTCACGACCACGTCCGCCTTCATGAACAAGGCGATGAATGAGAAGTCCGACGCCGCGGCCGCGACGCCGATAGCGGCGTAATCCATACTCAGGCGACCTCTTTGATGCGGCGAGCCCCCGCTCCCCTCGCGCGCCGGCGCTTAGATGTGGTGCGCAGCGATTATGACGATTTCAGGACCCAAAACTATCCTCGGATGCGAGTCGTGCACGCGAATTTACCCCGGTTTTTCGCTGAGCCACGGGTTGATTGCAGCAATCAACGCCGCAGGCGCGCGGCGCGCCCGCCCCGCGGGCGTCAAACACACCCCTTCCACATCCGCGTCCACCACGATATCCGCGCCGCGCACAATGGTTTGACCGATGATCAGCCGCGCCCCGCGCACATCGAAAAAGCGTGTGCGCACACGCAAACTGTCATCAATGCGCGCGGCGGCGCGGTACTCGATTTTCAAGCTGCGGATGGCGAACGCCATGGGATCGGGGCCATCCCACAGCGCGTGATGGTGCACCCCGGCGCAGCGCAAAAACTCCGTGCGCCCCCGCTCCAGGAACTGCAGATAGCGCGCATAATAGACAACACCGGAAAAATCGGTGTCCTCATAGTAGACACGCACAGCCAGCTCGTGCGCCACATCGCCGGAGCCGGCCGCGCCCGCAAACCGCCCCATGGACGGCTCGTCCCCCGGCGGCGCCTGCGGATCCGGCCGACCGTCGCCACGCCCAGCGGAAGCGCCCGTCATCACGGGAGAGCCCGTCACGCTAGAGCGCGTCGACGCGGAACACCTCGCCACCGCCGAAATCGACGATGTAGAGATTGCCCAGCGCGTCCTCGCCAAAGCTGGTGATGCGTTCGAAGGCCCCCGCATCCGGGGCGAAATCGGCATTGCGCAGCGTCAGATTCTCCGCGTCAAACACCTCGCCCTGCACCAAATCGCTCACCGGAACCGACCAAATGTTCGCGCTGATGAAATCGCCGAACACATATTCGCCCTGCAGCGACTCCAACGGGCCGCGATACACATAACCGCCCGTGACCGAATTGCCTTCAAAGTCGCCGGGGTTGTTACGGTCAGCCGGGTGGGCGTACTCGATCACCGGCGGGGTGAAGCTGGGATCATCCACGCCATTGAAGGGCAACGTGCCCTCCAGCTCGCCCCAGCCGAAATTGGCGCCAAAATCCTCCGGCCGCAGGAGGTTGATCTCCTCACGCGCGGTTTCGCCGACCTCGCCGCAATAAATAAAGTCAGTCAGCCCATCGAAAGCGCAGCGGAACGGATTGCGCAGACCATAGGCGACGATCTCATCGGCCCCGTCGGTTCCCACAAACGGATTGTCCGCAGGAATCGCGTAATTGCGATCGTCATCATCGGGGAAATCATCGCCGGTGACATCAATGCGCAGGATCGTGCCCAGCAGGGTGTCGATGTCTTGCGCCCGGTCCGTCCCGGCCGAGCCGCCGCCATCGCCGATGGCGATGTACAAAAACCCATCCGCACCGAAATCCAACCACCCGCCATTATGGTTGGTGGCGGGCTGATCGACCACCAGCAGCACCTCTTTAGACAAGGGGTCGGCGAGGTCGCCGCTGCTGGCATACCGCCGAATCTCCGAATCGCCGCTGTTATTGGTCACCGCGACATAAAACACACCCGACACTGCAAAGTCCGGCGCCAGCGCCAAGCCGAGCAGGCCGCGTTCATTTTCCGTCGTGATATCATCGAGATCCAGGAACGGCATCGACGCCGTCAGCCCCGTCATGGGATCGAGGATTTCGATGTCGCCTTCCTTCTCCACAACGAACAAGCGGCCCGAGCCATCACCGCGATCGGTGACGAAGAGCGGCTGCGCCAAGCCCGAGGCGATGCGCGTCACCGACGGCGTGTCCTCCACATTGGTGACTGTGATGGCGAGGTCCAGCGTCTGTGTCGCGGCGCCATCGGTGACGCTCACCGTGACATCATAGACATTGTTCCCGTCATCATCGCCCGGCTCTTCAAAATTCGGCCCGGCCTGAAAGCGCAATGTCGCTTCGCCCGGCCCGGCGTCCTCCAGCACAAACGCGCTGGCGTCATCGCCGCTCAGGCTAAAGCTCAGCGTGTCGCCATCAGCGTCGCTCGCCGTGGCGGTGTAGAACGCGCCGGTCGTGTTCTCCGCCACATCAAGGGCGCCGCCAACCGAGGTGAATTCAGGCGGCGTATTGCCCGGGGTCGGGGTTGGCGTTGGAGTCGGGGTTGGCGTTGGCGTCGTGGTCGGCGTCGGCTCTGAGCTTGAGCCGCCATCACCATCCGAACACGCTGTCACAGCCACGGCCAGCGCGCCCAACGCCGCACCCATCCACATCGTCCGCTTCATCATGTCCCTCTCCCAAAACCGGCGATTTCAGTAACCCTACCTTGGCGGCTTTGGGAACCGTTCATGCCAGTTGGCGCCGCACGAACGATGTCTGCAGCGGGCCGCGACGTTTGGCGGGCACGGCCACGGGGCGCACGACATCCCGCGGCGGGTTTGGCGCCCAGAACCGTGACCGGCTCACACCTCGCGGTCGGAGAATAAATCCTCGCCTGTCCCGGTTCCGGCCGGCGGCTTCAAGCCGAGATGCGCATAAGCGTGGGGCGTCGCCACCCGCCCGCGCGGCGTGCGGGCGACAAAGCCCTGCTGGATGAGGAACGGCTCCACCACCTCCTCCAGCGCGTCGCGCGCCTCCGCCAGCGCCGCCGCCAACGTATCAAGACCCACCGGTCCGCCGGCGAATTTCACCACCAGCGCATCGAGATAGCGTCGGTCTTGAGCGTCGAGGCCGATGGCGTCCACCTCAAGGCGCCCCAGCGCCGCGTCGGCGGCCTTGGCGTCAATGGCTTTGAGTTTGTCGGCTTCCGCGAAGTCCCGCACCCGACGCAGCAGCCGCCCCGCCACCCGCGGCGTGCCGCGCGCGCGCCGTGCAATTTCGCGCGCCCCATCCTCTTGTAGCGGCGCGCCAAGTTTCGAGGCTCCGCGCGCGACAATGCGGGTCAGCTGTTCCACATCGTAAAACTCGAGCCGCACCGGTACGCCGAACCGGTCGCGCAGCGGGGTCGCCAGCAGGCCGGCCCGCGTGGTCGCGCCGATGAGCGTGAAGGGATTGAGGTCGATTTTGAGCGTGCGCGCCGCTGGGCCTTCGCCGATGACGAGGTCGAGCTCAAAATCCTCCATGGCGGGATAGAGCACTTCCTCCACCGCCGGATGCAGCCGGCGGATCTCATCAATGAACAGCACATCGCGCGGTTCGAGATTGGTGAGGATCGCCGCCAAATCCCCCGCACGCGCCAAGACGGGCCCAGAGGTTGAGCGGAAATTCACCCCCAGCTCCTTGGCGATGATTTGCGCGAGCGTCGTCTTGCCCAGCCCCGGCGGACCGGACAGAAGCACATGGTCGAGCGCCTCCTCGCGCCCGCCCGCGGCTTTCACGAATACTTTGAGGTTCGCGACCGCCGCCTCCTGGCCGACAAAATCGCCGAAGGACAAGGGCCGCAGCGCCTTGTCCCGCCCATCACCGGGCTGGCTGTCGGAGGAGACGACGCGGGCGGAGGGATCCTCGCTCACCGCCCAATCTCCTTCAGCGCCGTTTTCACCAGCGCATCCAAGCCAGCGTCCGGATCCGCGCCCTGGGCGGCGCTGACCGCGGCGCGCGCATCGGCATCCGGAATACCGAGATTGGCGAGCGCTGACACGGCATCCTCGCGCAGCCGATAGGCCTCATCCGACACCGTCAGCGCCTGCGCCGTCTCCTCCGTGTCTGAACCATCCGCGGCCTCGCCAGGACCAGCGCCCGCGCCTGCCGCCACACGCACATCCGCGCCCGCACCGCCAAGGCCGAGCCGCGTCTGCGGCGCCGGCTTGCCCTTCAGCTCCGCCACCACCCGCTGCGCCACGCGGGGCCCGACGCCCTTGGCCCGTGCGACAGCGGCTTTGTCCTCGCGCTCGGCCGCGGCCATCAAATCGGCGGGGCTCAGCACATCGAGAATGGCGAGCGCGACCTTTGCGCCGACGCCTTGCACCGCTAAGAGCCGCGCGAACCAGGCCCGCTCCGCCTCGGACAAAAAGCCATAGAGGCGGATGAAATCCTCGCGCACCTGCGTCTCAATAAACAGCGCCGCCGGCTGTCCCGGCGCGGGCAAGCGCGACAAGGTCCGCGCGCCGCACAACACCACATAGCCGACGCCATTGACGTCCAGCAGCGCCTCCTCGGCGCCGACGCCGTCCACCACGCCCTTCAGCTTGCCGATCATGCGCGCGCGCCCCTCATCCCTGCACCGCCGCCAGCCGGCTTCCCGCATGCTGGGCATGGCAAATCGCCACCGCCAGCGCGTCCGCCGCATCCGCCGTCGCGCGGCACCCCGGCAGGAGCATGGCCACCATGGCCGCCACTTGGCTTTTCTCCGCACCACCGGAACCCGTGACGGTTTTCTTCACCAGCCGCGGCGCGTACTCCGCCGACACCAAGCCCGCTTGCGAAATCGCCAGCAACGCCGCCGCGCGCGCGTGCCCAAGTTTCAACGCCGAGGCCGCATTGGCATGCATGAACGCATCTTCCACTGCGGCGGCCTGGGGCCGATGCTCGGCAAGCACGGCGCTGAGGCCTTCAAACAACACAGCCAATCGTCCCGATAGCGGCCCTGATGGATCCGGCGCCACCACGCCATGGGCGATGTGGGTGAGCTTGGCGCCCTCCTGGACCACCACGCCCCAGCCGCATCGCCGTAACCCCGGATCGACACCCAATACGCGCATCCGCCGCCCTCACATGTTCGACAGATGTTCTGTTGCGGTGATTTGCTCGGGCTGCAAAGCCCGTCAGCTATCGCCAGCCTTGTTTGCAGCGCCGTGCGGATCCGTCGCCGCCGGAGCGTCCACGTCCTCCTGCGGCAGGGCTTCTTGGCGATCAAGGATCACCACGCCCTTCGCCACATCCACATGCGGCGCGGCCGCCAAAGTGAAGGGACAGTACCACGCGCCCTTCACCCCCGGCGTCTGATGGATCTCCAAAAGGTCGCCCGAGCCGAAATCATGCACGGCCTTGATGCGCCCCAGATCCTCTCCCGCCAAGTCTTGCACCGCCAGGCCAATCAAATCGGCATGGTAGAACTCGTCAGTTTCCAGTGCGGGCAAACGCGCCCGTTCCACATGCAGGCGTGCGGATTTCAGCGCGGCGGCTTCCTCGCGGCTCGTGACTTCGGTGGTGTACGCCGCAAAGCCATCCTTGACATGACGCCAAGACTCCACCGTGAGAAACGCGCGCCCCTCCCCATCCAAAAACGGGTTATAGTCAAATAAATCCTCGGGTTGTTCTGTGAAGGACTTGATGCGCACTTCGCCGCGCACCCCAAACGCGCCCGCCACAGCGCCCAAGACAATCAAGTCGCGGCTTGGCACGTGTTCACATCCTTCATCAGCATCACCACCGTCTTGCCGGCATCACTGACCCGCGTTTCAAGACGCTGAAAGCCAAGCCTTTGGTGAAACGCCAGCGATTGGGGGTTAGGCGGCTTTTCATTCACCTCACAGGCCAAGATGCCAGCCCCCCGTGCGCGCATGTGCGTTTCAAGGTCCGCATAAAGCGCGCGGCCAAGGCCACGCCCCCAAGCGCCGGCCTCAACAGCGACACGATCAACATACCAAAAATCTGCGAAGCGCCTGGAAAACCAACGATAATTGTCGCTGGAATATGCCGTGCCCGACGGCATCGCCAGCAAAAATCCCATCACAACGCCATCACACTCCGCCACCCGCGCCACGCCGCAGTGAGCCAACAGCGCGCCCAGCTCCGTCGCCTCCAAAGTCGGCAACGCAGGGATCGAAGCATTATTGAGAGCCACGATCGATGCGCCATCAGCAGAAGATACGTCCCGTATCACCATCGCAGCGCTAGCATCAGCGAGATATGATTGGCGGCACGACCCGTCGATGCCTTCGCGATCAGCCAATGTCATACACCTGGAGCCACTCAACTCTCAGCAGTTTCTTCAGCGGGGGCCGCTTTAGCCTCTTCTTCAGCGGCCTTTTTCGCCTCTTCTTTTTCCGCTTTTTCAGCAAGACGTTGCTTCGCGGCCTCGCCTGGCTCCCCCTTTTTCGGGTTATTGCCAGCTTTCCAAATATAGAGCGGACGGGCGCCCGCTTCACCTTCCGGCACACGGATGAGTTCCGGCGCATCAGCGCCGTCCGGCATGTCTTCTTTCACATGGATGAAGGAGAAAAACCGCGCCACCCGATCGGTGGGCGTGGCGCCTTTCTTGATCCACGCATCGGCTTTGGCGAAGTCCACCACCACCCGCTCGTCATGATCTTTCGGTAGCAGTGGATTGTAGCGGCCGATCTTTTCAATGAAGCGGCCATCACGCGGCGAGCGGCTGTCCGCCACAACAATCCGATAAAAGGGACGCTTCTTGGCGCCGCCACGGGCAAGTCTGATTTTCAGGGCCATCGTCTGTCTCTTTCCTTCACTCTCATGCGCTTATTCTTGGGTTATCACGTGTCGATACCGACTAACCGAAGCGGTCATCATGCGGATCGATCAGGATATCGTCGCTGAACACGCAGTGTTCGGCGGCAGGCGCGTCAGGCAAAAAGCTGCGGCGGATGTCGGTCGGCTCGGGATTAAATCGGCCGTTTTCAAACCAAATCAGGCCTGACACGTCGCGCATTTGATAGACAAACGCGTCGTAATCAGGCCGAAAACGCCAGCGTTCAGCCGCCGCCGCCACGCCGCGCTCCAAAACCGGTTGGCCAAGCTGATTGCGCGCGTCGCGGGTGACGCAGCAGGCGCGCACATTGTCTGTCGTCCCATCCGTCAGCACATCGAACACGAGGCGACACGTCCCCTCGACGCGCACGCCGGGCGCGATCTGTGTGGTCTGAGCCGGCGCAATGTAACGGAGCAGCTCCGGAACCGCGGCGCCGTCCGGCGCCGCCACGTCTATGCGTGGCGCATCGAGATCTACCGGGATGCGCGCCCGATCCGCCGGATGCGCCGCGGCCCCCGCGCCCAACAGAGCACTGACCGCAAGGGCCCAGAACCAAATCCGCCGCGTCATTTCCCACCCCGCGGAAAACCCTTGGGCAGGCCGTCGGGCCCGAGCTCGATGTCGCCCGCCCCCGGCAAACCCGGCAAGCCGCCGGCATTGGAGCCCGGCAGTCCCGGCAGCCCTTGACCGCCTGCGCCAGGCAGGCCAGGCATGGCGCCGCCGCCGGGAAGCCCTGGCATAGCGCCGCGGCCGCCCTTGCCCTTGCGTGGTTGGCCCTTGGCGCGGCCTTTGCCCTTTTGGCCCTTGGCTTTGCCGGTGACGGCGCGGCCGCCGCCCAACGCCCCACCTTGCCCCAAAGCCGCTAAGGCCGCCGGGTCCGGCAAGCCAGCCTCAGCCCCGCCCGCGGCGCCGGAGAGGGCGCCCATCATGCCGCCAAACGGGCCTTTGCCCTTGCCCATGCCTTTGACCATGTCCGCCATCTGGCGATGCATTTTCAGCAGCCGGTTCACGTCCGCCACTTGCGTGCCGGAGCCGGCGGCGATGCGTTTTTTGCGCGAGGCCCGCAGGAGGTCCGGCTCGGCCCGCTCCTTCGGCGTCATGGAGGAGATGATGGCCTCCTGACGTTTCAGCTCGCGATCATCCATGCCCATGGCGGCGGCGCCCTTCATTTTGCCGGCGCCCGGCAGCATCCCAAGCATGGCGCCAAGGCCGCCCATTTTCTGCAATTGACGCAGCTGGCCGGCCATATCGTCCAGGTCGAACTTGCCCTTGGCCATTTTCTTGGCGAGCTTTTCGGCCTGGGCTTGGTCGGCGGTTTCAGCGGCCTTCTCCACCAGGGAGACAATGTCGCCGCGGCCCAAAATGCGCCCGGCGATGCGGCGTGGATCAAAGGGCTCGAGGCCGTCGAGTTTCTCACCCACACCCAACAGCTTGATGGGCAGTCCCGTGACGGCGCGCATGGACAGCGCCGCGCCGCCGCGGCCATCACCGTCCACACGCGTCAGCACCAAGCCCGTCAGCGGCAAGCGCTCATGGAAGCGCTGGGCTGTCTCTACCGCGTCCTGACCGGTGAGGCTGTCAGCCACCAAGAGGATTTCATGCGGATTGGCGACGGCGGAAATGGCGGCGGCTTCCGCCATCATGTCTTCATCGATGGAGGTGCGCCCGGCCGTGTCGAGGATGACGACGTCCTGCCCGCCCAGTTGCGCGGCCGACATGGCGCGCTTGGCGATGTCCACGGCTTGCTGGCCGGGAACAATCGGGAGGAAATCCACCTCCGCCTGACCGGCAAGGGTTTTCAGCTGCTCCATCGCCGCCGGACGGCGGGTGTCGAGCGAAGCCAGCAGAACCCGCTTGCGCTCCTTCTTCAGGCGCTTGGCGATTTTGCCGGCTGTGGTGGTTTTACCCGAGCCCTGCAGGCCCGCCATCATAATCACGGCCGGTGGCGTCACCTCGACATTGAGGCCAGTGGCCGCGTCCTCCCCGCCCAGCATGTCCACGAGGGCGTCATGGACGATTTTGATGACTTGCTGGCCCGGCGCGACGGCGCGGATCACCGCCTCGCCCACGGCTTCGGTTTTCACCGTGGCGATGAAACCCTTCACCACCGGCAGCGCGACATCCGCCTCCAACAGCGCCACACGCACCTCGCGCAGGGCCGCCTCGACATCCTTTTCCGACAGCGCGCCGCGCCCGGTGAGGTTGTCAAAGACGCCGCCAAGGCGCTCGGAGAGAGTGTCGAACATAGAGGCTCCCGGATAACGCAGTTACCCCGCCGGGCGAGCCTTCGCCGGGCGGGGTGCCAGGTTGGTAACCATGGCGGGCTGACCCGTCAACGGAAAATCGGGGCGGTCAGCCTCCCGGCCGCACAGTCTTGCTTAATTTTGTGAGACTGGCAGGCCTGGCTCGCGGCTAACCCGCCCGCAGTCGCTTCAGCAAGGCCGGCAGGCGCACCACCGCCCAGGCCGCTGTCACGATGTTGCCGAGGAAAAAGACGGGGACCGCCCAGGCGAGGCCAACCCAAAGCTTGCGCTCAAACGCGAGGATGATCACCGCGAAAATGAAGAAGCCGACATAAAGGTCCACCAGGCTCACCACGCCCCATTCGGTGGCCATGAACCGGTTCAGCTCGGACGCAAAGCCGCCCTCGCCAGGGATCCGCCACACCGGATCGCCCGTGATCTCCGCAAAAATATAATACGCCAGCGCCAGCCCCAGAGCGGCGATCACGGCGCGCAACACATGCAGCATGGGAACCCCCGATGTCAGATCATCGTGCACCTATACGCAGCCTGGCGTTGTCCGGTTCGCCACGCCAGGCGGCTCAAGGCGCCGGCTCACGGTGCGACGCAAACGCCTGGACATCGGCCGCAAGGGCGCGGCTCACGCCTGCGGAATGCGCGCGATGTAAAAGCCATAGCTGATGTAAGCGGCGAAGCGTTCATAGAGCGCGATCTCCGCCTGCTCGGCCGCCACAAGGGCCTGCGCCGCCTCGGCCGCGTCCGATCCCGCATGACGGGTCAAAAACGCCGCGAAGCGCTCCTGCAAAGGGCGGTAATACGCATCCAGCCAGCATGTCTGGGGCAATGAAAAATAGCCCAAGGGCTCATAGCCTTGCCCCTCCAGCACGGCGATTTTCGCCGCCGCGGTGTCCACTTCGGGGTATGCGCGCACCCAATGCTCGGTCAGTTCTGCGGGACGCTCGCGCGTCAAAAACGTCAACTCCGACACCGCCAACACGCCGCCCGGCTTCACAAAGCGCCGCCAGCGGCGCACCCCCTCAGCAAAACCGAGATTGTAAATCGCGCCCTCAGCCCAAATGGCGTCGAGGCTCTGCGGCTCAAAAATCAGATCCTCCATGGAGGCGCAGAGCGGACGGATCCGCGCGCCGAGCCCGGCCCTCTCGGCGCGTTGCTCCAGTTCCCGCAAAAATGCCGGCGCGAAATCCACCGCGATGATGTCGGCGTCCAGCGCCTCGGCCAGCACCAGGGTGGCGGCGCCCGTCCCGCACCCCATATCCGCGATGGTGAGATTGGGGCGCCCGGTCAGCCCGGACAATTCGATCGCGCGACGAGTTTCAGCCGCGCCGCCGGGGCCCTGGCGCCAGCCACCGCGATGCAGGTCGATCAGCAGCGTGAGATCATCCATAGGCGTTGCGGACGAACCGCCTCTCACAACAGCGTAAAGGGGTGGGACCTAGGGGCGTTGTCGCACGCCCCGATGTGACGGGCAGCCAATGCTGGGTCAGCCCCGCGCGGGGGTCAGCGTCGCGCGGGCCGCCCCGCGGAGCCACGCTTAATCGTCGCGGTGGACCTTTTCGCGCCGCTCATGGCGTTCTTGGGCCTCCAACGACAGGGTCGCGGTGGGCCGCGCCTCCAAACGGGCCACGCCAATGGGCTCGCCGGTTTCATAGCAATAACCGTATTCACCCTCATCAATACGGCGCAGAGCGGAGTCGATTTTCGAGATCAGCTTGCGCTGGCGGTCGCGGGTGCGCAGCTCCAGCGCGCGATCGGTTTCGGAGTTGGCCCGATCCACCAAATCCGCCAAAGGCGTTTGGTCCCGCTGCATATCGTCCAGCGTCAGCTTGCTTTCGGTGAGGATGTCCTGCTTCCACGCCAGCAGCTTACGCCGGAAATACTCCAACATGCGCGGGTTCATGAAAGGCTCGCCGTCGCCCGGACGGTAGTCGTCGGGAACTTCGCTGAAGTCTTCAGCTGCGCTCATGATCCACCCCTATCCGTCCATCGATCGCCATTCATATGGTCTGATTTCATCGCCTTGCACACACGCGCCGATGAATTTTACGTTACGTCCCGACCGCGTTTAGCCAGCTCGACGGCCGCGCGCAACTCAATGGCCCGCATCAACGCCGCCAAGTCGCCATCAAGGGCGCCAGACCGATCCCGCGCGCGCCCCGCCAACACCAAATGCTGCAGGGCGGACACCTCCGCCCCCGCGCCGCGCGACGTGAGCAACCCCTGTTGCAGCGCGTCCAACGCATCCAGCATAGCGGCCCCGCGGGCCGCCTCCTCACGCGCGTCCGGCGCCTCACCCTGCAACGCAAACACCGCTTGGGGATGCGATAGGGCGTTGACCGGCGCCGCCGGCGCGGCCCCGACCGCCGCATCCGGAGGCGGCGCCTTAAGAGCGGTGAACGCCCCCTCCATAGCGGCTGTACGGCGCGCGGGGGCGACCCGGCGCGGGGCGATGGGCGATGCGGGGGGCGGAATCTTCATGATGCGCAGCTCTCACCTCCCCGCCATCCTAACCGCCCAGCCATACGCCGCGCTTAAGCGGGACCCTCGCATTGCGCCGACCCCCTGCCCTGCCGCGGCGGCGCCGAACGCTCGGAAAATCCTGCCCATGGGCGCCCCATGCCGACCATAGCGGCCGCCGGCGTGACGCGGTCCGCCGCAGGGCGAGACTTACGCAACGCCTTGATGTCGTTTTGATGTCGCGGCGTGCGTGCGGGCGCCGCGTGGCCGGCCGGATGCGATCGGCGCTGGCCCGGCTTTCGCATTGGTGCAGCGATCCAGTGGACGCAGCGGAGGCTGGCATGACGCGCGAAGGCATCGGAGGAGCGATACTCACCGCCATCGCGGCGCTCGTTCTGGCGGGCGCGGATGCGGCGGCCGACACGCGCATAAAAGACATCGCCGATTTTGAAGGCGTGCGGGACAATCAGCTGGTGGGCTATGGGCTGGTGTTGGGCCTCAACGGCACGGGCGACAGTGTCGGCTCCACGCCCCAAACCCGTCAAAGTCTGGAGGCGCTGCTGGAGCGCTTCGGCGTCAACACCCGCGACGCCAACGTCAATCCGGCCAATGTGGCTGCGGTCATCGTCACGGCCAATCTGCCTAGCTTCGCCATGGCCGGCGCGCGGCTGGACGTCAGCGTCGCCACCACGGGAGACGCCAGCGATCTGTCCGGCGGCATGCTGCTCGCCACCCCGCTTCTGGGCGCGGACGGGCAAGTCTACGCCGTCGCCCAAGGCGCGGTGAACGCCAATGGCTTCAGCGCCGGCGGCGAGGGCGCCGCCATCATCCGCGACGTGCCCACCACCGGCCGCATCGCCAACGGCGCCATTGTCGAGCGCGAGCTGCGTTATGATTTCGCGGGGCAAAACAGCATCCGCCTGGCTTTGCGCAATCCCGACTTCGCGACAGCTGGGCGCATGACGGCCGCCATCAATCGCTTTTTGGGCGGCCCGGCCGCGCGCGCGCTCAATTCCGGCGTCGTGCAAGTGACCCGTCCGGCCGCTTTGGAGGGCGATATGGTGACGTTGGTGACGGCGCTGGAACAGCTGCGCGTGGCCCCCGATCAGCCCGCGCGCGTGGTCATTGACGACGCTTCCGGCGTGGTGGTGATGGGCGCCAATGTGCGCGTCTCCACCGTGGCTATCGCCCAGGGCTCGCTCACCATCTCCGTCAGCGAAGCGCCGGTGGCCAGCCAGGCGCTGCCCGGCGCTCCTGGCGGCGAGACGCAAGTGCTGCCGCGCACCGAAGTGCTGGTGGAGGAAGCCATTGGCGGGCTGGCCGTCGTGGATGGCGGCGTGCCCCTCTCGGACTTGGTGGACGGCCTCAACGTCCTTGGCGTCGCACCGCGCGATCTCATCACCATCCTGCAAGCGTTGAAGGCCGCTGGCGCGCTGCAGGCGGAAATCGAAGTCATTTAATCCCGACACGCCGCGCCTTTGCCCGCGGCCGGAGCACGCTCATGGATCCGTTTGCACGTCTCAACTTCGTCCGCACCGAAAGCGTGACCGCGCGCCCCGGCGCCGACGCGTCAAACGCCGCACGCGCCCGCGACGCCGCCGAAGCGTTCGAAACCTTCTTTCTCAGCCAGACCTTCGCCCAGATGCGCACGGACATTTCCGCGGAGCCGCCCTTTGGCGGCGGATCGGGCGAACGGGCGTTTCAGTCCTTTCTTAACGAAGCTTACGCAAAAGCTATCGTGCGCAGCGGCGGCGTGGGACTGAGCGATCGCTTGATGGCCGACATCCTCGCGCGCCAGGCGCAAGACGACGCGGGGCGCTAAGGCGCCCGGCCGATCACATTGGCGAGCATCCGCCGCGTTCAGGAGACGGATTATGGCTTTGGCGGCGAACACGCCCGGTGAACGGGTGGAGCACTTAATGGCCCTCACCGAAAGGCTGCGCACCCTGGTGGAGCGCGAGACGGCGTTGTTTGAAGCGCGCCGGCCGGAGGAAGCTGAAACCTTCCGCGATGAGGCGGCCAGCCTCGCCAAGCTGTATCGGCTGGAATGCGCCCGCATCGCCCAAGACCCGGGTTTGGTGAGCGGAGCGTCCGAGGCGCGCCGCGATGCGCTTCGTCAGGAGACGGAGCGTTTGCACCGCGCCCTGGACACCCACCAACAAGCCGTCGCGGTGCTCAGCACCCTCACCGAAGGCTTGGTGCGCGCCATCGCCGATCATGTTGCGACCGAGCGCACGCGCGTCGGTCGCTACGGGCCCAGCGGCGCGCAAGGCGCACACGACAGCCATGCCGCCATCACCCTCGATCGCACCACCTGAACCCAACACGGCGTTTAAGCCCATCCGCACACGCGACGTTTCGCCTCAGAGGTGAAGCCCGCTGCAGCGTGGACAAACGCCAATCGGCATGACTCCGCACTCTGATGAAGCTGTGGAAAACGGCCACTCTCCGCTCGCATACATTAAGTCATGGGGCTAGGGTTGACATGCGCTGGTTGACGGCTGGGTCTTGCAACGCGCCCTAACCAGACATCGCCCCCTTGACGGCGAGCTTCGGCTCGCCGTCTTTCTCTTCGGTTCGTGCTTGACTGGGGCCGAAGCGCCCAAAGCATAGCTGCAGGACCCACGCCGAACCGGCGCCAGACGGCGGCGCCGACGCCGACCGCGCCTAGAATCCCCCCGACAAACGCGATAACGCCGCCTGATAATTGGCGATCCGGGCGGCGAGGAACGCGGGCGGCTCACCATTGAGCCGCTGTGCTTGCTCCAACGCCTCCTCGCGCGCCGGGTCCTTTGTGATTTCCCGGTAGCCCTTGCGAATAGCGCTCATGGCGTCATTGAGGATGTCCACCGCCGCTTGGGCGCTGTCGCGATCGGCGATGGACAGCGTACGCGGCAGCTTCAGCTCGATCTCCTCCGGCTGATCCTCCACATCCGGATCGGGCTTAGCCACTTTACCAGGTTCGATGCCGAGGGCTTTGAGCAGGTCATTGCCCTCACGCCCAGCGATAAGCTCAATCTCCACGCCATCACGCGGCTTGATGCTCACCCCGTCGCCGCCCGGGATGCGCCGCGTGGTGGCGTCGCCGCGCGAACCGAGGGCCAAGTCCACCTTGAACGCCAGGCCGCGCAGGCTGTCGCCAGCATCCAAAGTGATGCGCTTCTTGACGCCATTAACGCGCAGATCAAAGTAATCACCGGCTTTGGCGGTCGTGCGGTCGGCCACCGCAAGCGAATCCGACAGCTCAAGGGAGCCGGTGGGCAAGCCGAAGGCCGCCAGCGTGTTATCCGTGCCCGGAAGAACTACAACGCCGCCCGCTTGCGAGCTGTTATTGCGCCCTTCAATTTGCGTGGTCCAGTCCAGCGCCCCGGTGGCGCCATCCAAGCGCGCCACAAAGGACTGACGCCCGCCCCCCAAACTGTCGCCGGTGGTCAAATCGCTGTCGGTGCGGCCCGCGACGTAAACCGAGCCGGCGTCCACCACCAAATCGGCCGCGACATCCTCGCCCTGCCCGCCAATGAAACGGGCGAAGTCCACAGCGGCCGTCGTGGAGTCGACACCCAACACAAAGGCGTCACGGGCCCCGGCGTTAGCGTCGCTGGGCGCGGTGAAATTGTCCCGCGCGCCGCCCGCGACATAGACCGTCCCGGCGCCGGCGTCCAAGGCGATGTCCGTGATCTGGCCAAAGGCGAAGTTCGGATCGGTCCAGGACCAACCGGGCACTTCAGTCCCGGCGTTGGGGTCGAGTTTGCGCACGACCGCCTGGTCGGCGCCGACGCCGCCATAATACAATTCGCCGTTTTCAAATTCCAAAGCGGTGGTGGAATCGACGCCGAGATCCGCCCCCTGGGCCGTCCAACTCACCGCGCCAGCGGCGTCAAAGGCGCGCACAAAGCCATCGGAGGTTCCCTCCAACGGCGCGCCGTTCAGGGACCCGCCCGTCACGCCGCCCACAAACACGCGCCCATCATCGCCCACCGCAACGGACTCGATGGCGTCATCGCGGAAGGAGCCGAAGCGCTTCAGCCAATTCAGCTCGCCATCGCCATCATAGGACGCCACGAACGCATCCTTGCGTCCCAGATCAACAGTGCCGCCCATGGTTCCCGTCAAGGACCCGGCGACCGCCACCGTGCCATCGGCCCCCACATCCAAGGCCAAGCCCTCGGCGCTGTCGCCCGCCCCCACCGAACGCGCCCACAGCTGGCGGCCGGCGGCGTCGTATTTCAACAGCACCACATCGCGTTCACCCTGGGGCCCGACGCCATTCACCTCGCCGGCGGTTTCGGCCAACGCGTAGAAGCCATCCGCAGCCGCCACCGTCTTGGTGATGAGGAAGTCCTCCGTCGGCGGTCCGGGCGGCTCGTTCTCGCGCCCCTCAATTTTGAGATTAGGATTCACCTTGACCGAGGACGGATCGCCCAAGGCCTCAATGCGGATGGACGGATCCGCCGTCGGACCGCCCGGCGTGTCCAGGCCCGTAAGGCGTGTAATCTGCCCCGCGCGCACGGTGGGAATGGGCGCTGGGATCGTCTCATCGCCGGTGTCGATGGGCGTGCTTAGCTTGCCGGAGGCGCCCGCCACGAACATCGATGCTTGCGCGTCGGCCGGCGGCACCGAGAAGCTCAACGCCTCGGTGCTGGTGCCCTTGATGGTGAAGCCATATTCCGGCGTCACATCCTCACCGGTTCCGTTCAGCCGCACATCATCAAAGCGCGTGGTGAGCCCCGCCGCCTCCAGCTGCGTGTTGATGAAGGCGGTGACGTTGCGCATGTTTTTCGTCTCGCCGGGATCCATGGCGGACACATCAATGGTGACGTCGGTCACCACACCGGTGAGACTGCGCGAGGAGATGGTGAAAGGCGTGGCGCTGGCGAAGCCGGCCACCGCATCATCGAAATTGCCGCGATGAAGGACGCCGGTGGTGAATTCCTGCAGCGGCTTCACCACGGGCACCGTGGATTTGGCCTCCGTGCGCGCCTCACCGCGCACCACTTGGGCGTTCTCAAAACTCTCTGTGGCCAGGAAGTCCTGGATTTGTTGGAAGCCCTCTTGAAACTGACGGTCGAGGCTGCGCCGGCCGGCGTCCGTGATGTCCTTCCCCGCCGCTTCACCGGCGACCGCCCACAGGGCTTTGACGCCTTGGTGTAAAGCGAACAGCTTTTTAACATCATCGGGGGCGTCGAGATCGGAAAAGCCGCCAAGATCATTGGAGTCGATGAACACGCCCGAGGCCAGCACCTTCCGGCGCAACTCCTCAGTGCTCGGCGTTTGCGCGCCTGTGTCCCAGGGCGGGGTGATGTCCGCCGTCTGAGCGGCCAAGCTGTCCGCCGGCGTTGCGGGAATCTGGGCCGGCGCCGCACGTGCGGCGGCCAAGCTGGCGCGCGCGCCATACCAGTTCGATAACAGGTTCGCCCCAATACTGATGGGCGTGAACGTGACCATCGCGGCTTCCTCCGCCAGCCCTCGTCTTCTTCGAGGGCGGTGTCGTCAGAGTGTCGCCGGTTGCCGGTTAGGGTCGGTTTAAAAAAGTACGTAAACAGAAACTGAAGACGCGCCGACAACGCCCCATGGCCACGCCCCCCTCTGGGCAGAGCCCCATGGCGTCGCCCCGCACACACATGTATGCTTGTAGTCAACACAATACCGGGGACGAACCAATGGCCGCCACGATCGCACTGCGTGCATCCACTGTCTTGTGGGTTATTTGGGGGTTGGTCCACGCCTTCGCCGGCGCCCTCATTCTCGCCGGTTCCACGACGGCGGGCTTCCAAGCCATCGCCGATGCGGTCGATCCGGCGCTTTTGGCGATGGATTATCCCGCGGCCGTGGGCGGCGTGTTGGATCAACACGCCTGGAACTTGTTGTGGTTCGGCCTCGCCACCATCATCGGCGCCGTGTTCATTTGGCGGCGCAACACGACCGCCATTTGGGTCACCGCGATGGTGGGCGGCCTCGCGGATATTGGGTATTTCGTATTCATCGATTTGGCTGGCTACGCCAAATTCGTACCGGGCACGATCATGACCATCGTGTCAGCCTCAGCCATTGTGCTGAGCTTCGCCGCCTGGCGCATGATGGCGACGGCGAAATGACCGGTTAAACCGCTAGGCCTGCATCCCACTCGCGGGCCAACAGTCCATAAAACAGGCTGTCCACATGACGGCCCTCCACCAGCGTGGTTTGACGGTGGCGTCCTTCCTGGGTGAAGCCTAAGGCGGGCAAAAGGCGCTGTTTGGGCGCGTCGTGATCATAAATCTCCGCCCAAACGCGCTGCATCCCCAGCTCCGCAAAGGCGTAACGCAGCAACACACGCCCGGCGTCGGGCGCGAACAGCTCGTCGATATAAAGATCATCAGCTCCAAGATAGATCGAAAAATCCCCGGTGCGGCTGCGCCAATCAATCCAGCAAATCCCCGCCGTCCCCAGCAACCGCCCGCCCGCGGGCGCCGCGTCATCGCGCGCGCATACCGCAAACATGCGCGTGGCCGGATCCTTCAGCACGATATTGTCGAACCAGCGTTCCTGCATGGCGCTGCTGATCTCGCGATGCTCACGGAAATAGCGGCGCAAGTGCGGTTGATTGCGCCAATGCCGCAGCGGCTCCAAATCAGCCCGCTCGATCGCGCGCAATTGGGTGTGCTCTCCGCTCAGCATCAGCGCCTCACCACCCGCCCGTGCCCGGCCCGCCCTTAATGGGCCCCGCCAAACGCGATGTCACCCAGCCGGCATAAAGCCCGCCGGGTTGGGGCGTGACCCGCTCATCGCCCAGCCAGCAGGCATCGACTTTGCCGGGATAAAACCCATACCAGCCCGCAATGCGCGCATAGCCTTGTCCCAAATCATCCAGCGGATCAGGATAAGCGAACACAGCGTCAGAGGCGCGTCGCCCGTCGGGCGCCACGAGATCGTAGTACACTGCCGCCCCCTTCCATTCGCAGACGGAGAGGCCTTCGGTCGCCTGCAGCAGCGTGTCATCCATGTCCGCCGGCGGGATGTAGGGCACGGGCGCGCCAGCGGTCTCAATCACCTCCAGCGCCCGATCGGACTGCGCGATGACACGGCCCGCCCATTCGACTTTCACCGGCGCCGGCGTCGGGCGCACGGCCGGCGGTCGCGGATAATCCCACACGCTTTCTTGTCCCGGGCCCGGCGTCTCCAGCCTCACCCCGGCCGGCGGACCGCCCCACAACGCGCGGTGGGGAACGGCGCGGGCCAGGATCTCAGCATGGCTAGGCAGAACGGGCATGGCGACCTCCGCGTTCGGATAAGCAACGCCACGCGGCGCTGGCCACAGCGAAGTTAAGCCGCGGCGGGAGCGCGGCCAGTGGCGCTCACATCGTCCACATCATCCCAAAACAAGGCCTCGCCCACGGATTTGGCGACCATCAGACGCGTTCCAATGACGAGATCCAGATCCGCCGGCTCCACCGCCTCCAAGGGCCGCGGCCGCAGCGCTTCGAGATCGTCGCCCGTCAGCACATGGCCCGCCGGGCGATCCGCGCGCAGGTGCAACGCGCGCCGCTGCACCACGGAGGATTGCAACTCGTTGGGCTCCACCCGCTTAACCCCGTCGCCCAGGGCCATCTCCAGCTCGCGGGTGCGATCCACCATCTCCCGCCAGGTACGGGGGTTCATGGAGAATTGGTGGTCCGGCCCCTCGCGATCATTGTCATCGGTGAAGTGTTTCTCCACCACCCGCGCGCCGAGCGCCACCGCGCCCAACACCGCCGCATGCCCGCCCGTGTGGTCAGAAAGGCCCAGCACCAGCCCCGGCCACTTCAACGCATAGGCCTGCAACACGCGCAGGTTCACATACGCGAAGTTCTCAATGCAGCCGGTATAATTGGTGTTGCACTGCATCAGACAGATATCGGGGTTCACCGCCAGGGCCGCCGCCATCGCGCGCTCCACATCCTCCATGTCCGCCGCCCCGGTGGACACGAAGGTGGGCTTGCCGCGCTCGGCGGTCGCTTGGATGAAGTGCGGCCAGCCAATATCGCCGGAGCCGATTTTGAACGCCTTCAGATAGGGATCGCTGTGCTCGATCGCGTCGAAATCATAGGGCGTGGTCATGTAGTCCACGCCAGCCTTGGCACACTCCGCCACCAGCGTCTGCGTCCAGTCGCGCGGTGTGGCGCAATCGTCAAACACATCGTAGACGGATTTTTTCCAGCCCGATTGATGCGCGATCGGCCCGCCCAAATCTCGAAAGCCTTGGTCGGAGACGATGTCCTTCGCCCGGAAATGCTGAAACTTGGCGCAATCAGCGCCAGAGGCGGCGGCCAGATGGATCAAATCCTTGGCCCGCTCCACATCGCCATCATGGTTGGAGGCGATGTCGGCGATGAAATAGGTCGGTTGATCCAACGCGATGTCGCGTTCGCCGATCTTAAAATGCGTGCTCCAGCGCATGGGCCCGTCTCCGTTGTTGGACAAAGTTGCGCGCGGTTTGCGCCAAATCGGGTAAAGGCCGCCCCAACACGGCTTCGGCGCGGCGCACATCAAGGCCGGTGTGAATGGCCCGATCCGGCCCCAGCACCGCCCGCGCTGAGCCGCGGGTCGCCCAGTTCAAGGCGACCCCGCACTCCCGCGCCAGAGCGGTGATGAACTCGGCCTTGGAGGACACTTCAGAAGCCGCGACATTTATCAATCCGCGCGCGTCCGCCTCCACCAACTCCACCAGCGCGTCGCATAGGCTCGGCGCATCAATGGTCGAGCAAAAGTAGTCCGTAAACAGAGTGAGGGGCTTGCGCTGCTCAATCGCGTCCAACGCCCAGGCCGCGATGGACGTCTTGCCCCGCCCCGGACGCACGGCCGCCATGTTGGTGCGCAGGACCAGCGCGCCCGGCGCGGTCTGCGCAAACGCCTCGCCGGCATATTTGCTGCGCGCATACTCATGCGTCAGGCGCACCGGCGCATCCTCGCCATGGCGCGCGCGCGGATCGGCGCCGCCGTGGAAGAACTGATCGGTGGAGATCTGCACCAGCTTGCGATCATGGCGCGCGCACCATGCGGCCAGCGTCGCCACAGGACGCGCATTGACCGCATAGGCGCCAGCCGGATCGGCGTCGCAGGCGGCCAAATCCACCAGCGCCGCGCAATTGACCACCACCTGCGGATCGACATCACGCAGCAGACGCTGCACATCGCCCAAATCCGTCACATCCACCGCATAGTCCGCGGCCGCGCGCGCCGCCCCCATAGCCGGGATGCGCCGCAGGTGCAGTGTTTCCATCAAGGTGCGCCCCAGTGCGCCCGTGGCGCCCAACACCAACCAATCCATCTCAGGCCGCCTCCGTCCGGTCTGTGTCGCGCGCATCCCCTGCGGCCCCGGACGCCGTGGCGACAGCGTCCGGACGGCCGGCTTGAAGCCGCGCCTCATCGATATGCAGGGTGTTGAGGGCCGTCAGATCCGGCCGCTGCGCGCACAGCGCCGCAAGCTCCGTCCACGGCATAGCCGCAGCCGCTTCGCCGCAGGCCTCAAACACGCCTTGGCAAAAGGCGAGATCCTCGCGGTGATCCAACGTCCAACGCAAACGCTCCACCCCCTGGCCGGGGCCGTTCAGCGTCACGCGACGCAGGCCATCCGCCCGGCGCAGCCAGGGGGTGACATGCTCGCGATCATAGGCGTTGGTCGCCGCGTGCTCCGCCTCATAGAGCCGGGCGGCGGGGAACACATCGCAATCCAATCCGTGGGGAAACAAAGGCGGCATATTGTTGCACGCATAGTCCGCGCCCGTCTCCAGCAGGTCATCGCGCACCGCGCCGCACACCGCCGGATCGATGAAGGGACAATCGCTGGTGACGCGCATCACCAGGCCCGCGCGCACCTGGCGCGCCGCCTCAGCGTAGCGGGCCAACACATCCTGCTCCGGCCCGCGCGCCACGACATAGCCGGCCGCGGCGGCCTCCTGCGCGACGGGCTCGTCCTGGGCGCCCTGGGGGACCGCACACACCACCGCATCCACGCCAGGGATCGCGGCGCAACGGTCCAAACAACGAAGCAGAGCGCTGCGCGCGCCGAGGGGCTGCAGCACCTTGCCCGGCAGGCGGGTGGAGCCCATACGGGCTTGAACGATCACGGCGAAAACCATGCCCTCAGCAGAGCGCAACAGCCTTAAAGCCGCCCTAATTGCGCCGCGCGCACACGCGCCCTTAACCGTGCCGGGAGCACAAGACGGGCGGTCAGCCGCACAGGAGCGCGCCCATGTCCGCCGCCCCCGCCTCGCCATCCTCACAATCGCCAGGAGCCGGACTGCCGGCGCCGCGCCGCCCCTCTGATATCGCCGGCCTGCCAGGCGTGTTCACCGGTCGCGATTTCCGCGAACCGCTGGCCGATCTCAATGGCAAGACGGTGCTGATCACCGGCGGCACTGGATCGTTCGGGCGACAATTCGTGCAAACCGTGTGCGAGACGTTCGAACCGAAAAAACTGATCATCTTCAGCCGTGATGAGTTGAAGCAGTATGAAATGGCTCAGGCCATCGGCCCGGAGCGCTATGGCTTTTTGCGCTATTTCATCGGTGATGTGCGCGATTTTGAGCGCTTAGAGCAGGCCATGCGCGGGGTGGATGTGGTGATCCACGCCGCGGCGCTGAAGCATGTGCCCATCGCGGAATACAATCCGTTTGAGTGCATCAAGACCAATGTGTTCGGCGCTGAAAATATCGTACGCGCCGCCATTCGACGCGGCGTGCAGCACGTCGTCGCTCTGTCGACGGATAAAGCCGCGAACCCCGTCAATCTCTATGGCGCCACCAAGCTGTGCTCGGACAAAATCTTCACCGCCGCCCACGCCATGGCCGGTGAAGATGGACCACGCTTTTGCGTCGTGCGCTATGGCAATGTGGTGGGCTCGCGCGGGTCGGTGGTGCCCTTCTTCCAGCGCTTGGCGGCCGAGGGCGCCGACAGCCTGCCCATCACCGATGAGCGTATGACGCGCTTTTGGATCACCTTGCCGCAGGGTGTGAATTTCGTCCTGTCTTCCCTGGCGTTGGCCAAGGGCGGGGAGATTTTCATCCCCAAAATTCCCTCCATGCGCACGGTGGATCTGGCGCACACCATCGCCCCTGGCCTCCCGCATAAGGTGGTGGGCATTCGCCCTGGCGAGAAGCTGCACGAGGTGATGGCGCCGGCCGATGATGCGCGCGCGACGCTGGAGCTGGGGGACCGCTATGTGATCCTGCCGAGCTTTGACGAGCGCCGCCGCGCCGCCTGGCTCGAGGACGGCGCCGCGCCGGTGCCGGACGGGTTCAGCTATTCCTCCGACACCAATCCGGAGATTTTGGACGCCCGCGCTTTGCAGGACTTGCTCGCAGCCTCGTTCCAAGGCGGGTGAACGCGCCCGCAGCGCCGACGACGCCTAAGACATCACGTGATAACCCGCGTCCACATAGGCGATGTTGCCGGTGACATGGCGCGCGGCGTCGCTGGCGAGAAAAGCCGCATAAGCGCCCACATCCTCAATCGTGACTAAGGTGCGCTGTGGGGCGCGGGTCGCCGCCTCGTCCATCAGAGCATCGAAATGCGCGATGCCGGAGGCCGCCCGGGTCGCCACAGGCCCCGGCGACAACGCATTGACGCGAATGCCTTCGGGCCCGAGATCGGCGGCCAGATAGTGGGTGACGGACTCCAGCGCCGCCTTCACCGGACCCATAATGTTGTAATTGTCGACGACCTTTTCGGCGCCGTAATAGCTCACGGTCATGAGGCACCCGCCCTCGCGCATCAGCGGTTTGGCGGCCGCCGCGAGGCGGATGAAGGAATGGCAGGACACATCCATGGCGCGCGCAAAGCCGTCGCGTGACGCTTCCACCACACGGGCGTGGAGGTCCGCCTTCGGACAAAACGCCACCGAATGCAGCGCGAAATCCAATCGCCCCCAGCGCTTTTTGATGGCGGCGAACAGCGCCTCGAACTCAGCCTCCTTCTCCACATTCAAAGGCAAGAATTCCGCCGCACCGACCGCGTCAGCCACGGGCTGCACATGCGGCTTGGCCTTGTCATTGAGGTAGGTGAGCACCAGCTCCGCCCCGGCATCCTTGAAGGCCCGCGCACACCCAGCGGCGATGCTGTGCTCATTGGCGACGCCGACCACCAGGCCGACCTTGCCCTCCAGATTCATGACGCGCCCCCTTCGGCGTCGGCTGTATCCTGATTGGCCCGCCAGCGGATCGTGGCCTTATGGATCTCCTCCGCAAACAGGAAGAACAACGCCACGGCGAACAGCGCCGCAAACACCCACAGCGGCGGCGGTGACACACCCAGCAGGCCCCGCAGGCCGGGGATGTGCATGGACAGCAAATGGATGCCCAAAGCCGCCGGCGTGGCGATGGCGAGAAAACGGTTGGCCGCATACGCAATAGTGAAGACGGAGCGGGTTTCCGAGCGGCTCGACAACGCATGCACATTGCCGAACAGCACCATCATCAACAGGGTGAAGTTCTGCGCCTCGCCATGGCTGAAGCCGAGATGCAGACTGAGCGCAAACACGGTGAAAGCCAAAATGCCCATGAACGAACCGGCCACAAGCACGTGTTCGATGATGTGCCGTTCGAAAATCGGCTCGCGCGGATCGCGCGGCTTGCGCTTCAACTCGCTCCCTTCCTTGGGCTCAAAGGCCAACGCCACATCCTGCAGACCATTGGCCACCAGATTGAGCCACAACAACTGGATCGCTGTCAGCGGCATGGGCAGCCCGAAGGCAACCGTGAGGAAGAACAAAATAATCGCCGAAAAGCCCGTGGCGGTGAGCAGGCCGATCACTTTGCGGATGTTGTTGTAGACAATGCGTCCCTGCTCGATGCCCGCGACGATGGAGGCGAAGTTGTCATCCGTGATGATCAGCTCAGCGCTTTCCTTGGCCACATCGGTGCCGGACTTGCCCATGGCCACACCCGCATTGGCCTTGCGCATGGCGGGCGCATCATTCACGCCATCGCCGGTGACGGCGACGAAGTGGCCGTCCTTCATGAACGTATCGACGATGAGGCTCTTTTGCAGCGGCTCAATGCGCGCAAACACCCGCGCCGGCAGCACCAGCGCGCGCACCGCCGCCTCACCCTGATCATGGGCCTCACGGATCATGGCGCCCGTGACGACGGGATCATCCGGCTCGCATAAGCCCAGATCCGCCCCGATGGCGCGGGCGGTGGCGGGATGATCGCCCGTCACCATGGCCACGCCGACCCCGCCCTCGCGGCAGCGCTGAATGGCGCCGCGGGCTTCAGGGCGCACCGGGTCGATCATGGCCACCATGCCGAGAAAGGTGAGATCCGCCAGCGCGTCGGTGTTCGCCCAATCGGTTCCAGCGGCGGCCGAACGTTTCGCCAGCGCGATGATGCGATAGCCGCGCGCGGCCAAGTCCTCGAACTGCGCGGTGATGCGCGCCACATCGATGGGCGCCTCGCCCTCATCCAAGCGCATATGCGTGGAAGCGGCGAGGATGCGCTCCGGGCTGCCCTTCACATATATCGCCGGGCCAGCCTCATTGGCGTTGACGCTGGCGGAAAAGGCCCGCTCGGACTCATAAGGCACCACATGCAACTGGCGGTGCTCAGTCTTCACATCGGTGAGCGACAAGCCGAGCTTCTTGGCGAACACCAAAAAGGCCACATCGACAATGTCGCCATCCGACACCCACTCGCCGCCGGCGTAATCCAAATGGCTCTCATTGGCGAGGATGCCTGTGAGGGCCAAATCGCGCACTTGCTCCAGCGCTTCGCCCTTCACCTCGCCCGGCCCGACGCCCGCGCCCGTGGTGCTGTAGCTGCGCCCGGAGGGCAGCACCGCTTGATCAATGGTGAGCTTGTTCACCGTCAGCGTGCCGGTTTTGTCCGAGCAGATGAAGGTGCACGAGCCCAACGCTTCGACCGCCACGAGTTTGCGGATAATGACGTTGGCCTTGGCCATGCGCCGCATGCCGATGGCCAGTGCGACCGTCAGCGCCGCCGGCAGGCCTTCGGGAATGGTGGACACCGCAAGGCCAATGCCCATCATGAGGATTTCGGTCGGCTCATAGCCGCCGCGCGCCGCCATCAGCCCGGCCAGCCCCAAAATCGCCAACAGGATCGCGCCGGCCACCTGATAGGTGAAGCGCCTGATGCGGATCATCAAAGGCGGTTCGGCGGTTTTGGGCGCGCTCACCCGATCCGCAATACGGCCGATTTCCGTCTTCAAGCCTGTGGCCGTCACGATGCCGATGCCGCGGCCATGGGTGACGATGCTGCCGGCGAAGAGATGGTCCAACCGTTCGCTTAAGCTGGCGTTGGCCGGCGCGTGCGCGTCAGCGTTTTTGTTCACCGCCACGGATTCGCCCGTGAGCATGGACTCATCCACGGCCAAATCGCGCGTCTCATACAGTTTGATGTCCGCCGGCGTGCGATCGCCGGAGGCCACATGCACCACATCGCCCGGCACGATATCGACGATGTCCACGGCTTGGACCGCACCATCGCGCACCACATGAGCGACGCCGCGAATCATGGCGCGCAGCGCGCTGGCCGAGCGTTGAGCGGACGCTTCTTGGGTGGCCCCGATCACGGCATTAAGCAGCAACACCAGCGTGATGAAGATGGCGCTGGGGGTCTGGCCCACCGCCAGTGAGGCGATGGCGGCCACAATCAAAATATAGATGAAGGGGCTGAGGAACTGGCTGGCGAAAATCTCCAACAGCCCACGGGTTTTCGGTTCCGGCAGCTGATTGGGGCCAAAGCTCACCTGACGGCGGATGGCCTCCGCCGTGCTGAGCCCTCGCTCGAGATCGGCCGCTATCGCCTCGGCGGGCGGATCAGGCGGTTCTTCGCCGTCAGGGGCCGTTGAAGACGGGCGATCCGCGCGCGGTGCAGGACGCGCGGCGGTGGAAACACCGGTCGGTGCGGTCATGGCGGTGAGCATCCCTGCTTTTGCACTGCACCATGTTTATAGGCGCCGGCCCCACCGGACTCGAGACGGCAAACTGACGCGGGCCCCGCGGGACGACGGCGCGCAGCGGCGGCTGTTTCCTTACCGAATTGTCACAGAGTTTTTGGGGTTTTGCGCGACGGACGCGCGGCGCCCGCCACGTTTAGCCCGTATCAACGCCGCCCCTGGGCGCGTTCAGTCATAACGGAGAGCCCTATGATGAAATCCCTGATGGCCGCCGCCGGCGCGAGCCTCATCCTCGCCACTGCAGCATCGGCCGCCCCCGGCAATCCCGAGAAACGCGCCGAACGCGTCGTCAACGGCGTGTTTGAACGCTTGGACGCCGATGAAAACGGCCGCATCACCGAAACCGAAGTCAAAGACGCCCGCCGCACGGCCTTCCTCAGCGCCGATGCGAACGCCGATGGCGTTGTCGAGCCCTCTGAGCTGGAAGCTCTGCGCAAGGCCGATCGCGAACGCCCGCGGCGCGGCCGGGGACGGTTTGGCCCGCGTCCAGAAGCTGGGGAAGCCCTTGATTTTGCACGTCTCGACACCAATGAAGACGGTTTGTTGACCTCCGATGAGTTCGTGGAACGCGCCATAAGGCTGTTGGAGATGGACAGCGATGGCGATGGCGCCGTCGACAAAGCGGAGCTGACCGCGGGCGTTCAAGCCCGCATGCAAGAGCGCATGGAGGAACGTCGGTCACGCTAGATCGCAGCGCCCCCACAACACGGCGCATGGGCGTCGGGCCTCGGCTCCCCGATGGTGAACACCGTCGTGCGGGGTAACGCCAGGTCCGGCCCATAGCCCGGCCAAAGCGCGCGAAGCGTGAACGGCGCTTAGCTTTGGAACAGGGACAAAATCACATCGGGACTGGAATTGGCGATGGACAAACTCTGTACAGAGAGTTGCTGCTGAACCTGCAACGCCTCCAACCGCGCCGCCTCAACCCCCAAATCGGCGTCCACCAACGCGCCGATATTGATGTCCAAATTGTCCTGCAGCAGCGAGACGAAGTTGCGGTGCGCATCCAGCTGGTTGGAGTCGTTGCCGAGGGCGCTCTGCGCACGGATCACATTTTCCAGACTGGCCTCGACGGCCGCCAAAGCCGCTTGAGCGTCCGTGACGCTCGCCAGTGACGCGATCGCCGGATCCACAACAATGTTGGGACCGGGAACCGTCATATTCTGCGTGTTCAGCAGGATGGTGCGGCTCGCTTCCACATCCGCCAACACCTCCACCCCCGGACTTTCGGACCCGTCCAAGAGGTTCACATCAGCGATCTCAGCCTGCGCGACGATGCTCTGAATTTGGTCGAGCAGCGAAGCGAAGGAGTCGGCGTAGCTTTGGCGGGACTGAGCGTCCAAGCTCGGCTCCACCGCCGCGACGGCGTCCGCCCGCATCTCGTCCAACAGCGATTTGATGCTGTTCAACGCGCCTTCGGCGGTGTCGGCGATGGACATCGCGCGCGTCAGGCTGTCACTGACCGCCTCAAATCCGGAGCGGTCGCGGCGCAATTCTTCGGCCACGGCGAAACGCGCCGGATCATCAGACGAGCGGCTCACTTCCAAGCCGGAGGAGATGCGTTGTTGCGTCTCTTCCAGCGCGCCGCTGGTTTTGTTGAGATTTTGCAGGGCGACCAACGCCGCTTGGTTGGACTGGACATTCAAGGTCATCGGCGATCTCCCCGCGCACGGACGCGTTTGCTTTCAGCATGTCCGTCTCCCCCGACTCATTTCGAATCAGCGGACGAACGATCAACGCGAAGAGATTTGGTCGAAGGCGGTTAAGAAAGTGCAAGCGCCGCGGCGCGCCGCCCGGCGCATCGCGGTTATTCTCATATGTGGGGCGCCGTGACGATCGCCCGTGGGGCGGGGCGCCTACACGCGCCGATCCACCACCAGACCATCGGCGTCTTGCGGCCGATCCAGACGGCCGAGCAATTCTTCTCGCGGCCATTGGCGGATCACCTCGCCATTGCGCGAATCGATGGTGGTGTAAATGAACTGTCCGCTGTCTTCGTCTTTGGAGATCTGCAGCTTGGCGTAAGGCTTCAGCGCATCTTCGACGAGTTGGCGCGCCAAATCACGGGCCCGCTCATCGGCGGCGACCTCAGCGGCTTGGCTGGTTTCGGTGAACAGCGCGTCCTCACGCAATGGCGGCCCGTCGACAGCGGAGGAACCTGCAGAAGGCGTCTCCGTCCGTTCGCGCGTCCCGGATGCGGGCGCTTGAATGGACGCGGCCGCCGTGGCGACGGTGGTTTCGGGCGATGGGGTCGATGCGACAGCGATGCTCGTCATCAAATTTACGGCGCAGTGGGCGCAGCCTCCTGTTTTGACCTTGTAAGCATGACAGGACGGGCTTTAGGCGAAGGAAAAACGGGCGTCCCGAAGGACGCCCGCCGCTGAAGATTAACGGAAGAGAGACAAGATGCTGTTCGGCGCCTGGTTGGCGATGGACAGCGCCTGAGTGCCCAACTGCTGCTGGGTCTGCAGGGCGGTCAACCGTGCGCTCTCTTTGGCGAGATCGGCATCGACCAAGTTACCGATGCCTTTTTCCGCCTCGTCCGACAGCTTCGTCACGAACTCACTTTGGATGTCGAGCGCTTTGCCCGCGGTGCCGAGACGCGCCAGCGCCTCATTCACATTGTCCAAAGAGCCTTCGATCGCGGTGATGGCGGCCGTGGCTTCCGTCACCGAGTCGATGTCGGCCGTCGTCGTCAGGGTCACGACGGAGCCCGACAAGGACAAGTCTTCATCCAACACGGTGATGACGCTGGAGCCGTCCGCATTGGCCAAAGCCGTCAGTTCGTTGGTGGAGCCGTTCAACAGGTTCACCCCGTTGAATTCAGCGTTGCCCACCACGGTGGCGATTTGATCACGCAGCGCTTCGAAGTCTTCACTCAAAGCATCGCGCGACGCCGTGTCCAGCGAGGCGTCCGAAGCCGCCAGCGCTTTTTCTTTCATCTCGATGAGCAAGTCAGAAACGGCTTCACCGGCCGCCAAAGCCACGTCGACGGTGGAGGTCGCACGGCTCAGAGAGTTCTGCACTGCACCGTAGGACGCGACGTCCGCACGCAGGCCTTGGGCGATGGCGAAAATGCCGCCGTCATCTTTCGCGCTCGAAACCTTCAAACCGGTGCTGATCCGGTTTTGGACTTCTTCGAGTTGACGGTTGGTGTTGTTGAGGTTTTGCAGGGCGACCTGGGCGCCCGGATTCGTGTTCACACTCAGCATTTCTTTGCTCCGCAGTTTTGCGTGTCACACCGCCGTTTTGGCGGTCGGACCCGTTTTGGATCCGCTCAGTGGGCTGCAAATCATGGGCCAACGTGTTGGAGGCCGATCCACCAAGGATTTCCAGAGGTTGGCGCCGACAGCGCTGGGCAATTTTGACCGGGCCCGGCAAGATGTGCCGCCACTGGGCGAGTTTTGCCGGGCCTAGCGGCGCCTGCCCCGCCATGCGCCCTCCCGCCCCAAAGAAAAGGGCCGCGGTCGCCCGCGGCCCTGACGCTCAACGCCCCGCGCCCCACCCTAAGTTATGGAAGAGCAGAGAGATGGCCTGGGGCGCCTGATTGGCGATGCCGAGGGCCTGGGTGGCCAACTGCTGCTGAGTCTGCTGGGCCTGGAGATTGGCGCTCTCTTTGGCCAAATCCGCATCCACCAGCGAGCCGATGCCCACCTCGGTTTCATCCAAGATCTTCGTGGTGAAATCCTGCATGATCTCCAGCGATTTCGACGCTGTACCCAAGCGCGCGAGCGCGGAATTCAAGTTGTCGAGAGACGTCTCAATCGTCGTGATGGCGTTCGTCGCTTCTGTCACGGTGTCGATGTCGGACGCGGTGGTCAGCGTGATGATGGCGCCGGATAAAGACAAATCTTCATCTTGAACCGTCAACACCGAGGAGCCGTCCTGATTGGCCAACGCCTCAAAGGCATTGGTGCTGCCATTGAGGAGGTTGATGCCGTTGAACTCCGCATTGTCCACCACTGTCGCGATCTGATCGCGCAGGGCTTCAAAGTCTTCATTCAACGCATCGCGAGAGGCCGTGTCCAGCGACGCATCCGACGCCGCCAGCGCTTTCTCTTTCATCTCAATAAGCAAATCAGAAATGGACTCGCCGGCCGCCAAAGCCACATCCACCGTCGACACGCCGCGCGCCAAGCTGTTCTGCACGACGCCGAGCCCCGCCGCTTCGGACCGCAAGCGCTGAGCGATGGCGAAGATGCCGCCATCATCTTTGGCGCTGGCCACTTCCAAACCCGTGCTGATGCGCCGCTGGGTCTGTTCAAGCGAGGAATTGACGCGATTGAGGTTTTGCAAAGCGATTTGAGCCGCTGCGTTCGTGTTGACACTCAACATGGTTTAGCTCCGTTCTGGGCGCCCGACGCGCCGGCGCGCCGGGGGGCGTTCGTCGTCCGCACCTCGCCATGCGAAATTGAGGCCAAAAATAAAGCTAATCGAAGCTTACATCGCCTCAGTCAAACCGAAGTAAAATATCCAATTTTTCGAAAACTGCCGCCAAACGCCGCGAACGCCTTTCACCCAGCCGGCGGCCCTGCGGCTTCAGCCGCGGCTTGCGCGGCGGCGCGTTGCTCGAGGCCTTGCATGATGGAGCGGTTGATGTCGATCAGCGGCTCAATCTCGGCGCCATGGCGCAGCACTTCGCTGGAATACTTCGACACGAACATGGACAGCGAAATAATATTGGCGCGCAGCTGTGGCGGCAAACCATTGCCCTCGCGCCCACAGTCGCCGGCCAACGTGTTCCACACCCGCCGGTTCCAATCCACGGCGTCGGCCAAGGTGCGCAGATCCTCACGGCCGGCTTTCGCCGCCTCCATCAGCGCCCGCGTCACTTGGCCAAACAGCCGATATTCCGTTTGCCGGGGCGATTCAGCCCGGCTGGTCGCTTGCTGATACGCCCGCACCGACATCGGCCAACCTCTCCGCTTCATAATCGATGAGTTTGCGGCACCGGTTGAGCGCTTTGTAGAAGTCGCCCGCCATCACGTCGCGGCTGACCGAGACGCATTCGGCCAACACGCCGGTATTGCTGATGACGCTCATGAATTCCGTCATCCGCAGGACAAACTCATCATAATAGGGGCCCGTCCTCCCCTGATCCAAATACATCATCATGATTGGGAAGTAGACCCGCCGCGCCGGCGTCACTGCTTCCTCGCTTTGCATGATGTCCTTTTCGCGCAAGACGGAAGCGCGATTTTGCAGCACCAAGGTGGAGCGGCGATCGCCATTCTCCACCACAGCGCCATTCAAGACGAAACGTTCTCCAGGCTTCAGCGACAATTTCAGCGGCATCGGGCGTTCGGCTCCAAAGCGGGGGCGCGCCGGTCATGGGACGCGCGACGATAAGCAGATGACCTGAAAGCAAGCTAAACAGCGGTGGTTAACCAATTCTCGCCCGCGCCGCGATCAGGCGCGCGCCGGCGGCCAAACATCCCGCAACCTGCCGCCTGGCTTGCGCGCTAACGGGGGCTTCACCGACCCGGCGCCATGATCGGCCATGCGCCGGCTTCGCGGCGCGGATCTGTGGAGCCTGCACGTCATGGCCGTTGCGTCCTCTCCCGTGCCCGCCGCGACGTTGACCGCGGATGTGCCGCAGCTCATCACCGCACGCGGCAGCGAAGCCGTCCGCGATTTAGACGGCGCGCTCACCCATGCCCATGGCGTGGCTCTGCATTTGGAGCCGGCGCGCCGCGATGATCGCCGCCACACAAAGGTGCGCAAGCTGCTCAAAGCCGCGTTGAAGGCGAACGCCGCCGGCGATCCGCGTGAGAGCGCGCGCCTGGCGCTGGACGCGCTGGGGCTGGACGACGCCAACGCCGCGGCGTGCCACGTGATGGCCGCGGCGCTGGAGCAGCTGGGCCATGTGTCGCGCGCCCTTCAATTTTACGAGCGCGCCTGGACGCTCAATCCCCGCGATCCGCAGATTTATCTCGCCATGGGCCTGGCCGCCTGGAAGCTGGACATGATGGCGGCGGCGGAGAAGTTCTTCCGTTTGGCCTTGCAAATGGAGCCCGCCAACGTCCCCGCGCGGGTCAATTTGGGTGGGGTGTTGCGCGATGATGGCCGCTTTGAAGACGCCATCGAAATTCTGCGTGAGGGGCTCTACGCCGCCCCGGGCGAAGCGCAATTGTGGAACGCCATCGGCACGGTGATGCTGCATTCCGGCGACATCCCCAATGCCCGTACCTTCTATGAAGAGACGCTGCGCCTGGACGCGGACTTCGCCCGCGGCTGGCACAATCTCGCCTACGCCCTCAACACCGCCGGCGATGGCGAGGGCGCGCTGGAGGCCTCAGATAAAGCGCTGGAATGCGGGCCGCGCTCGGCCAAGGACGCCTATGAAATCGCCCACAGCCGCGCCCTGTCGCTGTTGACGCTGGGGCGCTTAGAGGACGCCTGGCGCGCGTATGAAGTGCGCTTGGACGTCGAACAAGGCCCCATGGTGTTCCAGGCGCCCGGTCAACGGCTCGACCCCTTTGATCCTAAGCCCCTCACGGGCCGCGCGGTGCTGGTCATCGGTGAGCAGGGCGTCGGCGACGAAGTGCTGCACTTCAACGCGCTGGCGGATTTGGAGCGCGAAATCGGCGCCGATGGACGCATGATCGTGGCGTGCGAGCCACGCCTGGCGCCTTTACTGGCGCGCAGCTTTCCCCGCGCGCAGATCGAACGCCACGCCACTGTCTCGCGCGAAGCGCGCAAGGTGCGCGCCGTGGCCTGGGCCGACGCCGCGACAGACGGCCATCGGCAAGAACAGGCCCCAGCCCCGCAGCTTGACGTCTGGACGCCCGCGGCGGGGTTGTTGGCGCGTTATCGGCGCCGCCTCGACGCCTTCCCCAACACCGCGTTCCTCACGCCAGACCCCCAGCGGGTGGCCGGCTTCCGCGCCCAACTGGCGGCGCTGGGACCTGAACCCAAGGTCGGGCTGTGTTGGAAATCAAAGAAAATGACCGCCTCACGGCGCAAATATTTCAGCCCCTTCGAGGCCTGGCGGCCGGTGCTCGAAACTGCGGGTGTGACGTTTGTTTCGATGCAGTATGGCGATGTGGACTCCGAAATCGCGCAGGCGGCGCAGGATTATGGGGTGACGATCCATCAGCTGACGGGTCTGGACCTGATGGATGATTTGGATGGCGTGGCCGCCGCAGGAGCCGCCTTGGACCTCACCATCGGCCCCATGAACGCCTCCACCAACCTCGCCGGGGCGGCCGGCGGGCTGATTTGGATCGTGGCCTTGCGCACACACTGGCCGCTCTTTTCGACCGATCGCCTCCACTTTTATCCCGATGCGCGGGCGTTCAGTCCGCCGATGAATGGCGACTGGAACGACGCTATGGCTCAAATCGCCGCCGCTTTGCGGAGCTTTACGCAGACCCAGGGCGCCGCCTAAGCGCCGCTCCAGCCCGTCTCCCCGCCCTGGTCAAGCGCCTCCAATGGGGTACAAATCCCTCAGGCGTTCGCGCTGCACAAAAGCGGGCGAGGGACCGGCATGGGAGACATGGGCATGCACGCCAAAGCTTGGGCGGCGATCGCCGCGGCATTCGTATTGGGCTGGAGCGCTGTGGCGCAAGACGACGCGACGGAGTTGGGCGCGCCCAACACCTCCAATGAGTTTTGGACCGACGGCGCCGATGGCGTGGTGGTGCACACCGAAAGCAACGTCGCCTGCCCGGCGGCCATGGGCGATGCGGCCCGTGTCGAAGTTCTGAGCTATGACCGCCAATCCGGCCATGTCGGCCTGTCCTGTCATTATCGCAATGTGGTGGGCTCAGAGTACGACCTGTTCATTTGGCGCGCGGGCGTCACCGAACTCACGGGCGACGGCGATCAAAACGACGCGTGGAACAGCGCCACCACGCGGCTGCGCCAGCGCCATCCGCGCGCGCTGCCCATGACGCCGGAGGGTCTGGGCGATGCCCCCGCCCACGAGCTCTACGGCATTGTCTTCCGCACCGGCGCTTTGCGCGGCGTGCCTGTCAATCAAGGGATTTGGCTGACGCAAAACGACGCCTGGGTGGTGCGTGGCATCGGCGTTTTCCTCAATTATGAAGGGGGGCTGGCGGGCGCGACCGCACTGCGCCAAGCGGTGATTGACGCCCGCGCCGTCATCGACGGCTAGACACGGCTGGGCGTCAGGCGTCCGTCGCAGCGGGCTGGCGGCTGAGAAATTCGCGCAGCGCCGCAGGATCCACGGGCTTGCGGATCAAGCCATACCCACGCGCCCGCGCAATGCGCTCCAATTGCGGCGACTGATCGGCGGTCAGCAGCGCAAAACGCCGCGGACGCAAGGCGAGCGTCCGCGCCGCGAAAGCGTCCAACACGCTCAGCCCATCAGCGCCCGGACCAAGGTGAAAATCGGCTAGCACCGCCGCATACGCCTCGCCATCCTGCGCGGCGGCGATGGCGCCGTCGGCGTTTGAAAACACCTGCGGCGCACAGCCCCACCCCTCCAAAATTGTGGCCATAGCGCTGCGGATATTGGCTTCATCATCGACAAACAACACGCGCATGCCCGCCAGCGAGGCCTCATTGCGGCTCAGGGGCGCGGCCGCTTGCGCCGGCTGCGCGGCGCGGGCCCGCGGCAGCGTAATGGAAAAGGTGGAGCCACAACCCACCTGCGAGCGCACATGCACGGGCGCGCCCAGCAAGCGGGCGATCCGATCCACAATGGCCAGGCCGAGACCCGCGCCATGCTCACCGCGCACATCCACATCCTGCAACCGCCGGAATTCTTGGAAAATTTCCTCCTGACGCTCCGGCGGAATGCCCGGGCCGGTGTCGATGACTTCCACCCGCACGCGCCCACGGCCAATGCGGCGCGCGCCCAAGATCACGCCCCCGTCCTTGGTGTAGCGCAGCGCGTTGGACAGAAGGTTCTGGACGACACTGCGCAGAAGCGTGCGGTCGCTGCGCACATTCAAGCTGGTGGCCGGGCGCACCAGGCGCAGGCCCTGCTGCTCGGCCATGGGCGCGAACTCCGTCTCCAATTCGCCAAACACCGCCTCCAACGGGACGGCCGACAGTTTTGGACGAATGCCGCCTTGATCCAACCGTGAGATGTCCAACAGCGCCCGCAACAAGCGATCTGCGGAGCTGATGGAGCGCTCGATGTTCTCGGCCATGGCGCGTCGTTCGGGCGCAGCGCCGCCCAAATCGCTGATCAACGCCCCCGCAAACAGACGCGCCGCGTTCAGCGGCTGCAGAAGATCATGGCTGGCCGCCGCCAAAAACGCCGTCTTGCCGGCATTGGCGTCTTCGGCGGCGCGTTTGGCCGCCTCCAACTCGCGCGCCAAAGCCTCCAATTCTTCCGTGCGCTCAGCGACGCGGTCTTCGAGGCGATCTTTCGCCTCCGCAATGGCCTGGGCGCGCCAGCGATCTTCGGTCACATCGGTGAAGGTCGTGACATAGCCTCCGCCCGGCATGGGGTTGCCAAAGGTTTTCAGCACCATGCCGTTGGGCCGCACCCGCTCGAAAGCGTGACGGGTGCCGACGCGCAAATGACCAACCCGCTTGGCCACCTTGGCGTCCACATCACCGGGCCCGAACTCCCCCCGTTCGGCATTGTAGCGGATGACCTCCGCAATCGGCTGGCCGGGATATAAAAAGCCCACCGGATACTCGAACATGTCTACGTAAGGTTGGTTCCACGCCACAAGCTTCAGGTTTTTGTCCACCACCGAAACGCCCTGGCTGATGTTCTCCATGGTGGCGCGCACGAGGTCCCGGTTGAACTCCACCTCATGTGCGGCCTGGTCAATGAGCGCCAAGGTCTGCTCGGTCCGCAGCACGCCGCCAGACAACGCCGACGCGACGATCACCCGCGCGGAGGACGCGCCCAACACCCCCGCCAGCTGACGCTCCACAAACCGCACAACCGCCACTTCGGGATGCGCCGCCGGGTGCAGCTGACGGCCCGTGCGTCGCTCAAACCGGTCAAAGGCGGCGCGAGCGGCCCGCCCGCCCACAAACCGCTCCGCCAAAGTCATCAGATCGCCGGTGGTGGCTTGCCCGCCCACGCCCGCCGCTTGATCCAACCGGCTCGGCGCCGCGCCCCCCACAAACACAGCCGCTTGAACGCGCTCGCGCAGGGGCGAACGGCTCAACACCGACACCAAGATGTACACAAGAACATTGACGCCCAAGCTCCAGGCCGCCCCATGGGCCATGGGCGATATGCCGGTCACGCCAAACAGGGCCGAAGGATCGAGCACACCGCCCCAGGCTTTCTGCAGGCCAGAAGCCGCCAGAGTGTCCGCCCCCATCAACACCGGCAGCAACAGCGTGTAAGCCCACACGAGCAAGCCGATGACAATTCCCGCCTTGGCGCCGGATGCGCGCCCGCCGCGCCAATAGAGCCCGCCCCAAAGCGCTGGCGCCAGCTGCGCCGCCGCGGTGATGGCCAACAACCCCATCACCGCCAGCGGTTGATCAGGAACGTATGTGAGATAGGCCCACGCCGCAGCCCACAAAGCGACGATCACCACACGCCGTGCGACGGTCAACACGCGGTCCATCTGTAGGGCGCTGAGGCCCTCGAACAGCTTCGTGCGCAACAGCGCCGGCAACATCAAATCATTGATGGCCATGGTGGACAGGGCGCTGGCGCTGGCCGCCGCCATAGCCACCGCCGCCGACAATCCGGCCACGAAAGCCAGCACACCCAACCAGGGAGCGCCGGCCGCCACGGGCGCCGCGATGATGAGCGCGTCCGGCGTCCCCCCGGCGAGGGGCAGACCCGCACGGCCAATAATGGCGGCGGCCACCGCCAGGACGAGCAAATAGGCGGGAAACAGGACCCGCGCCCAGTTCTGATCCTGGCGTGTGGGCGTCTGCAAAAAGGTCATGTGGAACTGACGCGGCAGGCAAAACACCGCCAACATGCCGCACAAGCCGAGGATCATCATGTCGCCGGGTCGCAGGCCCGCAACACTGACGCCCCCCCCCGGCGTCACCGCACGCGGTTGCGGCGCGCCCCACAGCAAAAACAGCGCCACGCCCACCATCACAACCGTCATGAACAGCGTGTCCACCGCCGCAAACGCCACCAAACCCCGCTCGCGCGCCGCCGGCCGTGGACCGCGCCCGCCCAGCGCCATAGCAAGGCCCGCCAACAAAACGGCCGCCGCCAGGGTCACGCCCGCCGGCGCGCCAGGCGCGCCGCCGGCTTGGGCCAAAGCGTCAGCGCCGATATCCGCCGCACGCAGCTGCAGCGCGCAATAGGGCACAACGCCGATGATCGCCGCCGTGGTCACCACCGCCGCCAGCCCGCGGCTCTTGCCATAGCGGGAAGCGAGGAAGTCAGCGATGGAGGTGATATTCTCCCGCGCCGTGATCGCGGCGATCTTGCGCAGAATGGGAAAGCCGAGCGTGAACGCCACCACGGGCCCCAAATACCCCGCCGCATAGGCGAAACCGCCCGCCGCCGCGGCGCCGGGCGCGCCGTAAAGTGTCCAGCAGGTGCTGTAAACGCCCAAGCTGAGGGCGTAGACCGCCGGCCGCAGCCGCCCGGTGAGGACACGCAAACGCCCACGCTCTGCGGCTCGGGCCACCCGCGCCATCATGAAAAAATACAGCGTCGCCGCCGCGAAGGCCGCCCATGCCAGAGCCATTGGTCGTCCGCCCTGCTCCCGTCACAGCGCCGACGGAATCGCCGCGCCGCGCGCCGACTATGCGCTGAGGCCCGCGCCCGGCGCAAAATCGCGGCGCACACACGCCGCGCGTCCTGCGCCTGCCGACCTAGGGAGCGCCATGCAAGGCGCGCGCCCCAGGAAGACGGCCGCACCAGCGCGCAATGAGCACCAAGCCGGCGACGATGAGGGCGCCAAACAGCGCGGGCGCGCCGTAAAGCAATAGTCCGCCGGACGCCACAAAACCCTCGCCTCCGCTTTTGCGGGCCAGCTGAGTGAGTACAAGGCACAGCCACGCCAGCGCCATCCAAGGGACAAACGCGCCGGCTATGAACAGCGCCGTTCGCCGCCACAGGCGACGGGCCTGGGCGTCGGCCTCGGCGCCGTGCGACGCTGCCGCTTCGTGACCTGACACGCTATGCATGCGTCACCCTCACCCGCATTGGCGCTCTCTCACGCCATCACTTTGGGCCCCGCGGCTTAAGTCCGCCTCAACGCTCCACCGCGCGCTGGGGAAAGACGCCGCGGCGCAATTCCTCCACCGCCAGGCGCGCGGGTTTAAACGCGCGACGCAGCACCGGCACCGTGCGCGCCGGCTGCGCGTCGCCGCACATGAACACGTCCACAGCGGCGAAATCCGCCTCCGGCCAGGTGTGAATGGAGATGTGGCTTTCGGCCAGCACCACCACGCCGGTGACGCCGCCATTGGGTTGGAAGTGATGGAAATCTGAGCCAAGCACCGTGGCGCCGGCGGCCTCGGCCGCCTCCACTAAAGCTCGCTCCACGCCGGCCACATCATCCAGGCCCGTGGCGCCCCACAGATCCACGATCAGATGACGTCCGGCATAGGCCACGCCAGACTCTTGGATAAAGAAGTCCAGCCGCGGCGCGCCAGCGTGCGTGTTGGGGTCTGATTGTTCGGAGTTTACCGCCGCGCCCGACAAGGTGTCAGACGCGGCGTGCGCCTGTTCGAGGTCCGCCTCGTCCAAGGACTCTAGGCGGCCCAGGGATGGGGGTGTCATTCACGCATCTCCCTAAGCAGCAACGCCCGGCGCACTGGGCCCGGGCGGATTGGAGCGACGTCTGTCTCAGAACTTGTGCCCGGTTTCAAGAAAAAAACACGCTTAAACGCCGTGGCGCCATATAGGTCGTCGGCAGCCAGGATCTGCGGCGCCGTACAGCGTCGCGGCCTTGGGACGCCTCCTCGCCCATGATAAGGCCGTGGCACCGGACATGAGACGCGGGCGGGGTCGCGCATGGTCACCATCACGCCGCAAACGGAGGCGGCCACGGACACGGCGGTCCAACATCGGAACGCCATGGGCGCGTTCGCCTGGGCGTTGATCGCCGTGGCGATCCTAACGGCCGTGCGGGCGGCGGGGTTGATCGCCTCGCCGGTGGAGCTGCACGGCGATGAGGCCCAATATTGGGGTTGGGCCCAAAGTCTGGACTGGGGCTATTATTCCAAGCCGCCGCTGATCGCATGGACGATCGCGGCCTCCACCACTCTGTTCGGCGACAGCGAATGGGCCATCCGGCTCATCTCACCCTTCGCGCATGGCCTGGCGGCGCTGTTTTTAGGCCTTGCCGCGCGCGATCTGTACGGCCCGCGGGCGGGCGCCGGGGCGGCGATCCTCTACACCGTGATGCCGGCGGTGTGGTTGTCATCCGGCATCGTCTCCACCGATGCGTTGCTGCTGGCGTTGTGGAGCGGGGCCCTCTTTGCGTTTGTCCGCTTTCGCGCCACGGGCGCGTTGGGCTGGGCCATCGCGGCCGGCGTGGCGGCGGGTCTGGGCTTTCTGGCCAAGTACGCCATGATTTACTTCGCCCTTGGCGCGGCTCTGGCGACGCTGCTGGATGCGCCGACGCGCCGGGCGGTGCTGAGTTTCAAAGGCCTTGCCATGGTCGCGATCGCCGTCGGCATCGTGGCGCCCAATCTGGCGTGGAACGCCGCCAATGCCTTCGCCACCGTCTCCCACACCGCCGACAACGCCAATTGGACCGGCCCACGCTTTCGCCCACACAAACTCGGCGAGTTTTGGCAGGAGCAGCTCGCCGTCTTCGGCCCCTTCACCCTGCTGCTGTTGGGAACGGCGGTCCTTCATACGGCCGTGCAGACGCCGCAGCGCCGCCGCACCGCGCTGGTGCTGCTTGTGTTTATCGTTCCCGCGTTGCTGATCATTTCCGGCCAGGCGTTCATCAACCGCGCCCACGCGAACTGGGCCGCGGCCGCCTATGCCGCGGGCACGGTGCTGCTGGCGGGCTGGCTGTTTGGGCCTGGCGGCGCTTGGGCCCGGCGCGCGGGGATGCGCGGGGCGCTTTTGTCCATCGTTTTTGGGCTGGGGATCGGCGTCAATGTGGTCGGCGGCGGAATTTTGGCCGCGGCGGGGATGTCGCCCACCCTGGCGGATGGGCCGCTTTGCACCCCGGGCTTTTTCCCCGGCGAACGCGCGTGCGCCGGGCAAGGCTTTAAACGCGTGCGCGGGTCGCGCGACACGGCCGCAGCGGTGCGCGGCCATCTCAGCGCGCCACGCGAGGGCCGGTCCTACGCCGCTGTCCTCATCGACAATCGCCTGGTGTTTCACGCCATGGAGTACTATCTGCGCGCCGATCCGCCGCCCTTGGCCATGTGGATGAAATGCGCCGCCCCCAAAAGCCATGCGGAGGAACGCGCGCCGCTGGGGACGGTGGCGCCCGCAGCGGGCGGCGACGCGCCCGTGTTGATTCTCTCCACACGCCCGGGCGATCACGACTTCATCGCGGCGGACTTCGCCCGCCTCACGCCCCTGGGAACCGAAGACATCGATCTGGGCGCTGCGGGCGTGCGCCGTTTGTGGTTCTTCGCCGGCGAAGGCTACGCGCCACAGGCCGCGCGCTCTGGGCGCCGCGGCTGCGGCGAAGCGAGCTGAGAAGGCCCGTCTTCCCTCAGGCCTCACGCCGCCCTGCAGCGTTCCGATCATCACCGCAGCGCGAGCGTGGCGGCTCAGCCCGCCGCCTCATCGCCCCAAATCTCGTCCAGCCGACGGTCCTGGCCGCACCCCGCGCGATACAAGCGATAGCGCAAAGCGTTGACTTCAAAGAAATCCTGATGGCTGACATCCGCCGGCCAAAAGGGCGACGCGTCACGAATGTCCGTCACCACACGCGCGACACGCCCGCTGGCCAGCAGCGCAGCCTTACTGGCTTCAGCAGCGGCGCGCTCCTGCGCATCGCCAACAAAAATCGCCGTGCGATACCAGGCGCCCTTGTCGCAGAATTGCCCGCGATCATCCTCCGGATCGATGTTGCGCCAGTAAATCTCCAAAAGACGCTCATAGCTGATGATGTTCGGGTCATAGCTGACCTCAACCGCCTCCAGATGGCTGGTGCGGCCCGACACCACAGCCTCATAGCTGGGGTTTTCTTGGGCGCCGCCACTGAAACCGGACACCACGGCGCTGACGCCGTCAAACCCCTGGAACGCCGCCTCCATGCACCAAAAGCACCCGCCGGCGAACACCGCTTTGGCGGCGCCATTGGCGGTGTCTTCCGCGCTCACGGCGACGGGGCTAAGCGCCGTCACCACAAGGGCCCACAGGCCCCCGATCCATCCTCGCATCACTCTTCCTCGCCTCCGTGTCAGAGGCATAGAGATGCGGCTCGCCAGGGCGCGATCCAAACCACATTCCCTGACATGATTGTGAGATGACGCGCCAAAGCCGGGCTCGCCGGCAAGGAGGGCGCCGCGCCCATATCGCTCGCGACCGCAGATCGCAGCGCCTTTGGGGACAATAGCGCAAATGCAATCCCGTGGAGCGCGGTCGCGTGCTTAGGCGGCTGGCGGCGTCGCCACGATGGGGCCGATGACTTCTTCCAGCTTGCGCCGCAACATCGCCTTATTGAAAGGCTTGAGCACAAAGTTATTCACGCCTTCCTTCTTCGCCATCATGACATTCTTCATGTTGTTTTTGCCCGTGGCGATGATGAACGGCATCTTCCGCATTTTAGGGTGTTTACGAATTGTCTTCAGCAGTGTGATGCCATCGATATCATCCATGTAAAGGTCCGAGACGATCAAGTTGATCGCCTTGCCCTCCAGGATGGTCAGCGCTTCACGGCCGCTCGCGGCTGTCGTCACGTCTTGGATCCCCAACGATTTGAGCGCATGGCTGCCCAACTGGCGCATGCTTTCTTGGTCATCCACCAATAGCGCTTTGATTTCGGTCGCGAGCGGCATGGGGTCACTCCCTCGATTCTCGCTAGCGTAGGCCGGCAACCCCGAAGATTTGGTTTCCACGCCCACGGGCGTGGCGATCAGCCCTCACCCCCGTGCGCGTCTTATGCCGCGCCGTTCGCGACCCAACCCGCCAATTCCCGCCGCGCCAAAGCCTCCAGCATGGCGATGCTGTGGGCGCTGTCATTGAGGCAGGACAAGGCGGCGAAGCGCTCCCCGCCGGCATGCATGAACGTCTCCTGCACCCCTTCGGCGATCTCCTCCAGCGTCTCCAGACAGTCCGCCAGAAAACCCGGCATCGCCACCGCCACACGCGTGATCCCTTCGCCGGGCAGCGCCTCGATAGTTTTGTCCGTATAGGGCTGAAGCCATTGTGTCGGGCCAAAGCGCGATTGAAAGGTCAAACGCACACGATCCGCACTCCAGCCCAAACGCTCGCGCAACAGTCGGGCCGTCTTGGCGCAATGGCAATGATACGGATCGCCCTTCTTGAAATAGGATTGCGGCAATCCGTGAAAGGACAACACCAGCACCTGCGGCTCAAAATCCAACGCCGCCAGCTGGCGCTCCACATCCCCCGCCAGCGCCTCAATATAGGCCGGATCATCATGGAAAGGCGGCGTGACGCGCAGCGCCGGCTGCCAGCGCATGGCGCCCAAGGCCTGGGCGGTTTTGTCCACCACGCTGGCGGTGGTGGTGGCGGAGTATTGCGGGTAAAGCGGCATCAGCACGATGCGATCGCAGCCAGCGTCTTTGAGCGCCGCGAGCCGCTCGGCGATGCTCGGTCGGCCGTAACGCATGGCCCAATCCACCTGCACGCCATCGGCGGCCAGACGCGTGGCCAAAGCCTCGCCCTGCAGACGGGTGTAATGGCGCAAGGGCGAGCCGTCTGCGTCGTCACGCCAAATGGTCTTGTAGGCGGCGCCGCTTTTGGACGGGCGGAAGGTGAGAATGATCCCTTGCAAGATGGGCTGCCAGATCAACGGCGGCACTTCGATAACACGCCGATCGCTAAGAAACTCGGACAGATAGCGGCGCATGCTGCCATAGTCTGTCCCGTCGGGCGTGCCCAAATTCACCAGCAGCATGCCGGTGCGTCCGCCGCGCACGGCGGGATGATCGGCCGGGGCGGCTTCGCGATTGAGAACGGACGCGTGCACCCCCGCCGGCGCGACAGGCTGTGGAAAGCGCGGCGTGGACGTGGGGTCGGACGCCGCGGATGGGATCGCAGCGGCGTTGCTGTCAGCGGATGTCATGGCGGGCCTCAGCGACGGCGGGAACTGTTACGTCACTTAGGCTCAGCCCGCACGATTACCATCGCTGGGCTGACAAACCCCAGAGGGGCCTCCGCGCCGGCCGCGCAGCGGCCCATGGGCACGCCAGGCCTGATCCGGGCGCCGGCAATCGGCCCCAGCGCCGGTATGACAACCTCCGCGCCCTCGCCGGCTTAGCCCCAGCAGCGCGCTCCAGGGGCGATGGAAAAGAACAGGTCGGCCCGTTGCGCCAGCTGCGCCGCCAAATCCGTGCTGTCGCCATCGGCGGCCAATTGGGCCTGAATGGCGAGCATTTCGGCCATATCCAACACCTTGTTGGAGCTCAAAAACGCTGAAGTCATCCGTTTCGCCTCCTCACCGCGTGTGTGTTCTCCCCCTGCTTTACGCACCAAACCGCCACCAGGTTTCATCGACGCAAGCATCCACGCGTGAAGGCCCACCGATCAAGTGAGCGTTTGGTCATAGAACACCGCATGGCGTCGCTGTCCGGCACGGAGCGCCGAGGGCGTTCGCGCATGACACACCGCCGGCGGAGGCTCAGTCCGGCGGGTTCCAGACCGGCTCCACAAAGGCGAGGTCAAAGCCCAGCAACGCGTGGGTGTCGACCACCAGACGGCGCTCCCCCTCAGCGTCGCCGTCCCGTCCCGGCTGGGTTTTGTCTTCGCGTATCGGCGCGCCGCGTTCGCGCAAATCCTGGGCCATCAACCCGACGCTGTCGCACAACAACGCCAGTTGCGGCGCGCCTCCGGCGTCTCCCAACACGGGCTGCAACACCAGCTGCGCGCCCCCCAGCCGCAGCGTCAGGCTCGCATCGGCCCGGTCAACTTCGGCGCCGATATGCGTTTCGAGCCACGCGCGCGTCTCCGCCACATCCGCCGCCAAGACGCGCGACGCCAAGACGCCCCGCACCCCATCGGCCACATAACCGGGCTGCGCGCCGGGCGCTGAGTCCGTCACCGCGGCGCCTTCAGCGGCCCGCCGTTCCATGTCCCAACGGTGGGCCTCTTGAAAAATCGCACGCCACAACGCGGCGGCGACGCCTTCGGGAATGCCGGCGGCGCTCGCGCGGGCGCACCGATCGTCCAAGATCGAGCGCATGCGGGCCACTTGCACCACCGGCATCCCGGTGCGCCATTTGAACTGCGCCGCCCGCCGCGCCAGCTCCAGCCGCCGGCCCAACAACTCCAGCAACGCATCATCCAACCGATCGATTTCGGTGCGGATCTGATCCAGATCCTCGCTCATCACGCCCTCTCCCTCTGGGTCCCCAGGGCGGACGGCGCCGGTGGCGCCGCGCCGGCGTCCCCGTCGGCCCGCCCCACCTGTTCCGATCGGTCCACAACGCCCAAGGCGGCGATGACGCTGCGCGCGTTCAACCACACCACGTCACAATCCCCAGCGGGGTCC
>CAZGCB010000002.1:0-57745 GCA_964524065.1 uncultured Caulobacterales bacterium
GCGCATTCAGACCATCCACGCCTTTAGCGAGCGGCTGTTGCGGCGCTTTCCCCTCGAGGCTGGGCTCGATCCCGGTTTTGAGGTGATGGACGAGGCCGAGGCGCGCCGCTTGGCGGCCCGTGCGGTGGCGCAGGGCTTCAACACAGAGGAGGGGGATCCGGCGCTGGAGGCGGCCCACGCGCGGCTGGCGGCGCATGTCTCGGAAGCCGATGCGGAGGCCTTCATCCGCTGGACGCAGGGCCAAGCCAGCGCGTTGTCTCAGTACTTTGACGCTGTGGGCGGGCTGGAGGGCGCGCGCGCGGCGCTGTATGAGCGCTTGGGACTGGCGGCCGGCATGGATGTCGCGGCTGTCAAACGCGCGGCCTGGGCCGCGACGGATACGCGGCGGCTAGAGGGGTTGATCGCTGTACTGCGCACCGGCAAGTCGTCAGACGCCAAGCGCGCCGATCAGCTGCAGGCGGCGCTGGAGGCCGGCGGGCCGGAGGCGGCGCTGGATGGGTATCTGGCGGCGTTATTCATCCAGGGCGGGCAGGGAACGCCGGTGAAAAAGCCGGTGACGAAGGATCTGGCTGCAGCGCAGCCGGCGCTGATGCTGTTTCTGAAGGAGGAGACCGCGCGCCTCGACGCCGTGCGCGATCAAGCCCGCGCGGCGGAGATTGCGGCGCTGTCTGCGGCGGGCCTCACCCTCGCGCACCATTTCGTCACCGCCTATGAGCGCTTGAAACAGCGCGCCGGCAAAGCCGATTTCGCCGACCTGGTCGCGCGCACCTTGGCCTTGGTGTCCCAGTCGGAGGCGGCGGCCTGGGTGCTCTACAAGCTGGATGGGCGCATCGATCATATTCTGGTGGATGAGGCCCAGGACACCGCGCCGGAGCAATGGGCGCTGATCGAGGCGCTGACGGCCGAGTTCACCGCTGGGGCCGGCGCGCGCACGGAGGTTGGCCCGCCGCGCACGGTGTTCGCCGTGGGCGATGAGAAGCAGTCGATCTACTCTTTTCAGGGCGCGGCGCCGGAAATGTTCCTGGAGGCCGGCCAGCGGGTCGAGCGCCAAGATCCCGACCGCTATGCCGGGCCGGCCATGGCGGTGTCCTTCCGCTCCGCGCCGGCGGTGCTGGAGGCGGTGGATGCGGTGTTCCGCGCCACCGACGTCGCTGCGCGCCTGACGCCAAAGGCCGATCTGCCCACACATACGGCGGCGCGCGAGGATGTGCGCGGGCGGGTGGAGGTGTGGCCGCTGGCGCCGCGGCCGGAGACGCCGGAGGACGCCGATCCCTGGGCGCCGGTGGACGCCGCCCCGCCCGGCCATCCTGAGGATGTGCTGGCGAGCCGCATTGCGACGGCCATCGGTGATGCGCTGGCGCGCGGGGCGGCCGTGAGCGCGCGCGGGCCGGACGGACACTGGCGCCAACGGGCCATGCGGGCGGGCGATGTGATGATCCTGCTGCGTCGGCGCACGGCGTTGTTCCACCGGATCATCCGCCGCCTCAAGGCCGCCGGGATCGCCGTGGCCGGCGCCGATCGGCTGGTGTTGTCCACCCATGTGGCGGTGGAGGATGTGCTCGGCGCGGCGCGTGTCGGCCTTCTGCCGCAGGATGATTTGGCGTTGGCGGAGCTGTTGAAGAGCCCGCTGCTGCACCCGCTCGGCGCGGCGACGCCGCCGCTGGATGAGGCGGCGCTGTTCAGCCTCGCCCATGGTCGCGCGGGTTTTTTGTGGGATGCGCTGCAGTCCAGCGCCGATCCACGTTTTGCAGAGGCGCAGCGCCTGACGCAGGATCTCGCCGCGCGCGCTCGTGAGGAGTCGCCCTACACATTCATTGCCGGCTTGCTGGATCGCGCCAGCGCCACGGGCGAAAGCTACGCCGCGCGTCTCGCCCACCGTTTGGGGCCAGAGGCGGAGGATCCGCTGAGCGAACTGCTCGCTGTGGCGCTGGCCCATGGCGCGCGGCCGGCGCCCTCGCTGGAGCGTTTTGTGCGCGAGACCATGCTCGACCAAGCCCAAGCCAAGCGCGAGGGCGCGGAGGCGCGCGATGAGGTGCGGGTGATGACCGTCCATGGCGCCAAAGGCTTGGAGGCGCCGGTGGTGATCCTGCCTGATGCGGCCCAAAGCGCGGCTCAGCGCCGCCCCGCCGCCGATGAGAGCGTGTTCTTCAGCGCTGAGCAGGGGCTGCTCTGGGCGCCGCGCGCCGCAGAGGATTGCGCGCTGACCGGTGCGCTGCGGGTTGCGCGCGTGGAGGCCGGCATCGCGGAGGATTTGCGTTTGCTCTATGTGGCCATGACGCGGGCGCAGGATCGGCTGGTGGTGTGTGGGGCGGAGCGCCATCGCTCTGATGAGGCGGGCTTTAGCTGGCATAAGCGGGTGGAGGCGGGGCTGCAAAGCCTGGGCGCCGAAACGCTCGACACGCCGCTGGGCGCCGGGCTGGCGTGGGGTGCGGCGCCTGCGGTGCTGGGCGCGGGGCGGGCGCGCACTGAAGGGGCTGAGCCCGCCGACGCTGAGCCGCCGCGTTGGGCGCGCACGCCGGCGCCGCACGCACGCGGGCCGCGGCGCATCGCGCCCTCCAGCTTGGTCGTTGGCGCGGGGGACGCACATCCCGTCTCCTCGCCCTTGGAGAGTGTGGACGCCGTGGCCGGCGGGGCCCGACGCGATCGGTTCCAGCGCGGGCGTTGGCTGCACCGCTTGCTGGAGGTGCTGCCGGAGCTTCCCGGGGCGGAGCGGCGGGCGGCCGGCGCGCGCTTGCTCAGCGCGGAAGGCGCGCCGAGGGATGTGCAGGAGGCCTTGTTGGCGGAGGTGTTCGCGGTGCTGGAGGATCCGGCCTTCGCGCCGGTGTTCGGGCCCGGCTCGCGGGCGGAGGTGCCCATCACCGGCGGCGCGGCGGGTTTGGGCCCGGATGTGTTGATCGAGGGGCGCATCGATCGCTTGGCGGTGACCGATGACGCGGTGTTGATCGTCGACTTTAAGACCGATCGCCCGCCGCCGGCCGCGGCTGAGGGGGTGGGGCCGGCTTATGTGGCGCAGCTGGCGGCCTATCGCGCGGTGATGGCCGCGCTGCACCCCAAAAAGTCTGTGCATTGCGCGATTTTGTGGACGTTTACGCCGGTTCTCATGGCGATCCCGGAAAGGTTACTCGACGCGGCCCCGCGGCTTGGTTGAACCAACCCCAGGCGCTGCATACTTGTCTTCCCACATGACGCGGGCTGCGCCCGTATCTTCGGCCCTTAAGCGAAGGAGCACGCCCATGGCCACGACCAAAGTCACCGATGATTCGTTCGAAACGGATGTCATCAACGCGTCCGGTCCCGTTGTGGTGGATTTTTGGGCGGAATGGTGCGGCCCGTGTAAGCAAATCGGCCCGGCGCTGGAGGAGATCTCCGCGGAGCTTGGCGAGAAGGTCACCATCGCCAAGGTCAACATTGATGAGAATCCGCAAACCCCGTCCAAATATGGCGTGCGCGGCATTCCCACTTTGATGCTCTTTAAGGACGGACAAGTCGCCGCCACCAAGGTCGGCGCCATGCCCAAAACCAAAATTCAAGAGTGGATCAACGAGTCTGTGTAAAGCTGCAGCTCAGCGACATGACTGAGCGAGCGCCCTGTTGCAGCGCCCTGGATCGTCGCACCGATCCAGGGCGTTTGCGTCTGGGGCGCGGCTCCCATGATCTGAGGCCCGATGACCGCCTGGACGCCCCAAGAGTGCGCTTTCATGGACCACGCCCTGGCGCTGGCGCAGGCGCAGCTTGGCCGCACCGCGCCCAATCCGGCGGTAGGCTGCGTCCTGGCGCAAGCGGACGCCATCATCGCCGCCGCCGCCACCGGTGATGGCGGGCGCCCGCATGCTGAGGAAAAGGCGCTGCAGGCGGCCGGCGCTCGGGCCGCCGGCGCGAGCGCCTATGTGACGTTGGAGCCCTGCGCGCGGCGCAGCAGCGGCGTTGCGTCCTGCACTGATCGTCTCATCGCGGCGCATGTGGCGCGCGTCATCATCGCTTGCCGCGATCCCCATCCCAACGCCGCGGGCGTCGGTGTCCGACGCTTGGCCGATGCTGGCGTGCGGGTGCGCGAGGGCTTGCGGCGGGACGAGGCGGAGACGCTCAATGCCGGCTTTTTTCATCGCGTGCGCAGCGGGAGGCCCCTCGTGCGGGCCGATGTGTCCGTCACCGGCTATGACGCCACGTTGGAGGCCGATCCTGCCGAGGATCTGCTTGCGTTGTTGGAGGCGCTGGGGCGCCGGGGGATGACACGTGTACGCGTCGCGCCGGGCTCAGCGCTTTGTGTGGCGTTGGATGCAGCGGGGCTGCTGGATCCGCCTTAGGCCGCGACGGCGTGCGCGGGCGGCTGCAGCGCGTTGAGCACCCGTCCGGCGGCGTCTTGAAAATTCAGCCGTGCGGCGGCGATGCGTTGGCGCAGCGCCACTTCCGCCAGAGCTTGGGCGGCGGTGGTTGACCCCGCGCGGTGGGCGCGGGCGCGCAGCATCATGTCGGCGCTTGGGTCATAGCGCTCCAGGAGCCCGGCGATCTCCTCCAAGCTGGCGGCGTCCCAGGCGATGGAAAAGCCGCCGCCGCGCAGGCGCGGATCGCAAATGCGCGCGGCCGCCACCCACCCGCCGCGGGCGCGGCGCGCCACGGCCAGGCTGCAGCCCTGCGGCGTGTCCTGTTCGTGCGTGGGCGCAGGGCGCGGCCCGCCAGCGGCTGCAGCGACGACATCGCCTTTAAAGCGCAGCGGCGCTTTGCCCGATCGGCGCACCACCAGCGTATCATTGGGGCCGCGTTCCACAGCCTCAAGGCGCGCGCCATGGCGGCTTGGCTTAGCGGGCGAAGAGCCGGTCACGCGGCGGCCTCCTCCAACGCGGCCATCGCGGCGGCCTCGTCGTCTGGCGCTTGCAGGGCTGAGGCGCTGAGCACATGCGCCAGCTCATCGGGCGTCAGCGATGTTTCAAAGCGCGCGCGCACGCCCGCCCCTTCATGCCAGCACGCCACGGCGCTGATTTGCGTGCGCCCATCAGGCGTGGCGATGTCCATTCGCTCGCCAGGATTGACCGTGTCGCCGTCGCTGAGCTGCACCACTGCGCCGACGCAGCTCACCTGATGCAGCATGCCGTCGCTCTGATGGGGGCCGCGACGCACTTGGCAAGGATGCGGGCCCGAGGCGGTCAGCGTCGCACGCAGGGCGGCTTCGCGCGCTTGGGATACCGCGCCCGTGAGGACCGATTTGAGAATGTCAGCGTCGCTCTCAATGGTCATGGAGTTCATGTAGACGTCGTCGGAGAGACTCACCGCCACATCCGCTTCACTCTTGGTGGATTCCATGGCCGCGTGCACATCGCGCGCGCCAGAGACGGCGGCGGTGATCGCGGTGAGGATGTTGTCGATATTCACCCGCTGCTCGTCGATGGTGCCGATCACCGCGTCAGACACCGACTCCATGTCGGAGATATTGCCCTTGGCGCGTTCGACATTGCGGACCACGGCTTCTACCGCGCCTTGCACATTGTCGATGTGTTGGCGGATTTGCGTTGTGGCGTCTTGGGTTTGAGCGGCGAGTTTTTGCACTTCGGACGCCACCACGGCGAAGCCGCGCCCCGCATCGCCCGCGCGCGACGCCTCGATCCCCGCATTCAGGGCGAGCAAGTGGGTCTTGGTGGTTATCTCGTTGATCAACGCCACCACATCGCCGATCCGTCCCGTCGCCCGCTGCAGAGACGCCACCACATCACCGGCCGCGCCAACGGTTTCGGCGGTCTGATTCGCGATGGTCTTGGATTCCCGCGCCCGCTCCGCGATGGAATCGCTGACGGTGGAGAAGGCGTCCGTGGCTGAGGACATGGATTGGGTCTTGCCATGCAAATCGCCGATAGCGGCGTGCATGGCGTTGATGCTTTTGGTGACGCCCTGAATGGCCTGGATGAGTCGCATGGACAGTTGCGCCTGACCGATGGATGAGGCGGCGGATTTTTGCGCCTCTTCCGCGATGCGGGCGCTGAGTTCGTCAAAGCCGCCGGCGACGCGGGTGCTGATCTCCGCCTCGAAGGATTGGGCTCCGCGCAGGGCCCGCACCAAACCAGCCGATCGGTCAATCCCGATCACGGGCGCCGGTGCAGGGGCCGGGGCGGGCTCCACGGGCTCCGCGATGGGTGTTTGAGAGCCTGCATCATTGTCCGCCATGCTGCTGGCGCGCGAGCGTTCCAACGCCATGGAAAAGCCGATCAACGCCATGGCCAACAGCACCAAAAAGCCATCTAGGGGCAGTGGGCGGGCTCCGGCATGGAGGAAAAACGCTCCAAACAAGGCCACCAACGCGCCGCCTAGGCAGGCTTCGGCTGATGTCAGGGGGAGCCGGCGCAGCGCGCCGAGAAGCGTATGAACGGCGCTTGTCATGGCGGCCTCGCGGTCGGATGGCGCGGTGCGTTGCATGGCGTTTGTTTACGCTGTGAGCGTAAAGCGCCCGTTACGCTGGTCGCGTGCGTCGGCCTCTTTCGCCACCGGTGCGTTCTCACGCGGCATTGGTTTTCGGCGCGGCCGGCGGCGGGGGCTTGGCGGCCGGGTTCAGCGGCAAGTCCTGCAGCGCGATGCGCTGGGGCGCAGGCGGGGCCGCTAGCCGCGCGCTCACCGCATCGCCGGTGGCGTAATCGACGCCGATCTCCGATAGCGGCCGCAAATCCGCCGTGCGCATGACCCCGCACACGCCGAAGCGGATCTTCATGCTGTGCAACTCGCGCCGCACCCGGGTCAGTTCTTGCGGGGTCACGCCCGCCGCGCCCGTGGCGGTCGCCAGCGCCGAGCGCGGGGCGTTGAGTGTGATGGAGTGAAACGGCAGATAGCGAAACCGCTCGGCGTCAATCACCAGGCGGTCAGATTGCCAGTCCACCCGCCAAAACGCCGTGTGCAAATCGTGCAGCGCCGAGGCGAGTAATTCGGGGCTTGGCCGTTCTGGCCCGGCGATGATGGAGCAGGTCGCTTGCTGGCGCAGAACGGGCTGATAGCGCCGCGCATGGGCGAGGAAAGCGCTCCGCCGCGCGCGTGATGCGATGAGTTCGTAGTGGACGGGCACCGACACCAAGGTGGTGGCCCCGCCGCCAGCCGTCGCGAAGGCGCTGCCCGCCGCACGCAGTGCATCCGTGGCGTGGCGCTCCAAATGGGCCTCAGGCGCGTCCCAGCATCCCGGAAAGGCGGTGTCGGCAAAGTCATCGTCGGATGTGCTGGCGGTGAGATGGGCGGCGATCACCGCGTTTTGGCGCAAATCCGCGATCGCGCGTAGGCCCCATTCCAGCGTTTGTGCGGGCGCGCTAGCGGGCGTTGTGGGGGCGGCCGTGTCCTCGCGGGCGGTGCTGGCCGGCGGCGTAATGGATGTTGCGGGGCGTTTGCGCGCGGTGCTGGCCGGCGGCGCGTCACCCGTCAGACGGTCCAGGCGCTCCAGCGCTTCGGCCAGGGGACCATCGCCGATATCCGTCTTGACCAGGGCGTCGATCCCGGCGCTGGGCGCCAGCAGGGTGCACAACTCCACACACGCTATATCCGGATCGCCGAACAAATCCTGCCCTGCCCGGTGGCGCAAAGCCTGCGCGTCCTTGAGCGCGCTGCCTGCGGCGTCGCCGCTGGCGCCCAGCAGATACGCCAAGGGCGTCAGCGCCACCGCGGCTCGCGGCGTTTGCCAGTGCTCTTCAGTCAACAGGGTGAGGTACTGCGCCACACGCGCGTGCAGCGTCTCCTGCGCCTCTGCGCCGCCCGCCGGCGGCGGAAACACGGCCAGCACCTGCGGCGTCGCGGGCGAGCGCGGCGTTGGCGTGTCGGCGTCAGGGCTTGGCTTGCGTGGCATCCGGCTGTCCGAGCTTGCGCTGGCGCGTCCGGGCAGAACGCGCCTTATCGTTGCATGGACAGACTATGCAAGAGGCGGCTTACGCTTTGGTGTATGTCGGCGTCACAAACCCCGCGACAGGCGGGGCGGGCGCCGTCGGCTACGCCGCCATCACGCGGTTCACCTCATCCACCAGCTCGCGCAAGTGGAAGGGCTTGGACAGCACCTTGGAGTTGCTCGGCGCTGTCTCCTGGGCGCTGACCGCCACAGCCGCAAAACCGGTGATGAACATGATCTTCAATTCTGGATGGATCTCAGCCGCGCGCCGGGCCAGCTCAATGCCGTCCAGGCCGGGCATGACAATGTCCGTCAAAAGCAGATCATACTCGTTTTCAAGGGACTCCAACGCCTCCAGGCCGGCTTCGCCATCGGCGCATGCGGTGACCGCATGCCCGGCGCGCTCCAACGCCTTCGCCAGGAAGCCGCGCATGGACGGGTCGTCCTCCGCCAACAGAATTTTCGCCATATCTTCGCCCTTTTCGCCTGCGCCCGACGGACATGTACGGCAAGGTTGGTAAACCAGGCTTAAATGCACAAGCGCCGCTCTGTTGACCAAAGCGCTTCGCGAAGGAAGAGTGACGGCGATGCACGGCGTGATCAAGGCGCAAGAGACATTTTCCAACAGTGAACCGGCCGATTCAGGGGATTCGCCGGTGGAAATCGCACGCCCGGCGCGCGCCATAGGCCCGTTGGTCTTCGCGTCCCCCCATTCGGGTCGTTGGTATGCGCCCGAATTCGTCCGTCAGTCGGCGTTGGACGCCTTGCGTCTGCGCGCCTCCGAAGATGCTTATGTGGACATGCTGATGGCGGATGCGCCGCATTTGGGCGCACCGCTGGTCACCGCGACGTTTCCGCGTGCTTATGTGGACGCCAACCGCCACCCCTGGGAGTTGGACCCGCACATGTTTTCTGGTGCGTTGCCAAGCTGGGTGCAGGCGCGCAGCCCGCGGGTGGCGGCGGGGCTGGGCGCGGTGCCGCGCATTGTCGCAGACGGTGCTGAGATTTACCGTGAGCGCTTGCCCGCCCAGGAGGCGGATCGGCGTATGCGCCTGTTCCATCAACCCTATCATCAGGCCCTCAACGGGGTGCTGGAGGAAACACGCGCGCGGTTTGGCGTCGCGATCCTGGTGGATTGCCATTCCATGCCGTCGGCCGGCCATGAGCGTGTGGACGCGGTGCTGGGCGACCGCTTCGGCGTCTCCTGCGACCGGCGGGTCACGGCGGCGCTTGAGCAAGCCTTGCGCGCGGAGGGGCTGCGTGTGGCGCGCAACACGCCCTATGCTGGGGGCTATTCGACTGAACGCTACGGCCGCCCAGCCGAAAACGCGCACGCCATCCAACTGGAGTTGAACCGCGCCCTCTATCTCAATGAAGCGCGGGTGGAGCCCCATGGCGGTTTCGACGCGCTGAAGGCGGCGCTGACGCGCACGGTCAAGCGGCTGTTGAGCGCTGATTTGCTGTAAGCCGCGCCGGTTGAGCGACTCCAGAACGGCAAACCCCGACTTTAGTCGGCGCGAACCGCGTGCAGCAGCCCCTTAAGATCAACGCGAACAAAAAAAACCGCGCCTTGCGGCGCGGCGAGGTAAGGGAGGAAACGCCCAAGAAGGGCAAATGCGGCGGAACCGCCGCAACACCCCGAACATATTCCGCGACGCACAATTTAGCAAGGGTCGTGGCCCGAAAAAGCTGAACTAACTTGTTACATGCTGATTTAAAAGGAAGAAATCCTTCTGTAGCGGAGCGTTCCCGGCGCGGCAAAGTGGCGCAGCTCTGTTGCGGCGCACTATAAAGGGTGGACGGCCGTCTATCGTCGCGGCGCCGCCCTCATCTGGAGCCCCGCCATCGCACAGCGACGTTTGGGTGAAACCCGCCATGCAGCAGCGGCTGGCTCATTGGCGCCAGGCTTGCTTGCTGAAGTGCGACAACGTGCGGGCTGCGGGGGCCATGCAGGCGGATGGGCGATTATGGCCAGTGAGATTGATCTTCATGTGGGGCGGCGCTTGCGGCGCCGGCGGCGTTTGTTGGGGCTGACCCAACAGCAGGTTGGGGCGGCGGTCGGCATTCGCTTCCAGCAGGTGCAGAAGTATGAAAGCGGCGCCAATCGGCTGAGCGCCGCGCGCTTGTTTGAGCTCGCGCGCGCGTTGAATGTGCCCATCCAGTATTTTTATGACGGCCTGGACGAGGCGGATGGCGCGGGACCGATGCTCAATGGCGGCGATAGCGACATCGCGCCCAATGTGCTGTCGCGCAATGAGACGCTGGAGCTGGTGCGGGTGTACTACCGGTTGGCGGAGGAGCCGCGCCGGCGTCTGTTGGACTTGGCGCGCTCGCTCAACGATGTCGTGAAATCCAATCCGGGCTGATCGCGGTTTGGCGAGGCTCGGCGGCGGCCGCGACGCATGATACCTCCCGACTATGGCCCTTCCTGACTCCCCCGAGCCCGCATGGCGGGACCATTACGGCACAGCGCTGCACCTGGCGGACATTGCGCGCGGGCACACCGCGCCGCGATTCTTTGACCCGGCCTTGGGCGTTGCGGGGGCTGTGGACAACAAAGCCGGCCCGGCTGGCTTCGATCCGGTCACCGATGCGGACCGCGAGGCGGAGCGGGCGGTGCGCGCGTATTTGGCGACGGCTTGTCCCGATCATGGCGTGGAGGGAGAGGAGTTTCCTGACACCCCCGCCCAAGGGCCCTGGTCTTGGACATTGGATCCGGTGGACGGCACCCGCGCCTTCATGTGCGGTTTTCCCACTTGGACCACCCTGATCGCCTTGTCACACACGGGGGCGCCCGTGTTGGGCGTCATCGATCAGCCGGTGTTGGACGATTGCTTCATCGGAACGCCCGACGGCGCGTTCCGCCGGCGCGCGGGGACGGAGCAGCCCTTGATGGTGCGGCCCTGCGCGCGCCTCACCGATGCCGTGGTGGCGGCGACGGGTCCCGATATGTTCACGCCGGCGGAAAAGGGAGGCTTTGATCTCATCGCCCATGCGGCGCGGCTCACCCGCTATGGCGCGGACGCCTATGCCTACGCCATGCTGGCGGCGGGGCGGGTGGATGTGGTGATCGAGGCGGGGCTGAAACCCTATGATGTGCGGGCGCTGATTCCGGTGGTTCGCGGCGCCGGCGGGATCATCACCGATTGGCGCGGGGATCCCGATCGGGTGCAGGGGGGCGGGCAAGTCATCGCGGCGGGCGATGCACGCATCCATGCTGAAGCGCTGAGCGTGTTGCGGCGCGCCACCTGGTGAGCGTTGAGCGCTGCGGCGTGCTGAGGCGGCCCGCTCAGGGGGCGGGCGTCTCAGATCCCATGGGCTTGCGGAACAGCAGCAACATCCGGTCCGGCTCGCCGATGGCGTCAAAGGCGCTGCGATCAAATTCGGGATTGCGCGGCTGGCCCAGGGGCGCGGTGCGGTTGAAGGGCTCCAGCGTCCACACGCCGAAGGGATGATCGCCGTCATCGCTGGGGTTGGCCAGCATGTCGCTGCGCGCGGCGAGGACAAAGCCGGCCTCCTGCGCCAACGCCTCCACATGGCGGGTTTGGACATACCCGCTGGGCGCGCGCGGATCTTGCGGCCCCTGATCGGCGGCGCGCGCCTCGATCACCACCAAGAATCCGCCGGGCTTCAGCACCGCAAAGAGGTCCGCGAAGGCTTTCTCCGCCATGGATAGGGCCATCCAGGCATGGACGTCATCGGCGGTGAGGGCGATGTCGACGCTGGCGGGCGCGTCCAGCGGCGGGGTTTGCGGGCCGAGGCCGTCAATGGCGATGGGGCCGAACAGATTGCGATCCTCAAAGCGCGTCAAAAAGGCGCGGCGCAACAAGCCTTCGCCTTCGGCCGCGGGATCGGGGGAGGATGCCGTGTCCGTCGCCGCCTCATCCGCTAGGGGGGCCGATGTTTGGGACAGCGCGGCGCGATAGGCGCCGCCGCCGGCATGGAGATAGGGCGCGAGGATCGCCGCGTGCCAGCCGCCGCCGGGCCAGGCCTCCAGAACATGGCTGCTTGGCTCCACCCCCATAAAGGCGAGCAGCGCGTGCGGGCGGCGTGTGGCGTCCAGCGCACGTTCGGCTTGCGGGCGCCAGGGGCCGGTTAGGGCCCAGTCCAGCGACCCGACCGGCGGGCCCGCCTCCCTGGCGGCCGGTGTCGCCTCAGTGGACGTTTGGGGCGTGGAGGCAGGGTTCCCAGCCGGTCGCTCCCCCTCACAGGCGGCGAGCAGCAGCGCGCCAAGCGGCAGAACAGCGAGGCGGGCGCCAAGGATCGGGAGCCGAAGACATCTCATGAGGGTGCGGGTACACCGCGTCGCCTTGGGCCGCCAAGCGTTGGACGGGGTGCGGTCGCATAGCAGGGATCATCTGCAACCGGCCCGTCTTGGAGACTCGCTGTCTCACAGCCTGGTCTTGCGCGACGCGTGGTCGGTTCCAATATCGCACTTGGACGCCGCGGATGCGGGTCCATTCGTCGGCCGCCGCGGCCTTGGAAGGCGCGGAGGTCAGTTCAAACGCTCTCAGGCGCACCGGCTGCGGCCGAGCCTTGGGGGCGGGCATATTGCTCATTGAGAGGATGTGACCATGAGAACCATCGATCTTTCCCCCCTTTATCGTTCTGTCGTCGGCATCGACCGCATGGTTGATATGCTGGAGGCCGCCACCCGCGCCGATGCGGCCGGCAATGGCTATCCGCCGTTCAATATCGAAGAAACTGACGAGAACGCCTATCGTATTGAGCTGGCTGTGGCCGGCTTTAGCGAGGCCGATTTGAATGTCGAGGTGAAGGACAACACCCTCACCATTTCCGGCAAGCGCGGCGACACCGCCGAGGGGCGCCAATACCTGCATCGCGGCATCGCCGAGCGCGCTTTTGAGCGCCGCTTCAAGCTGGCGGAGCATGTGGTGGTGAATGGCGCGGAGTTGCGCAATGGGTTGCTGCTTGTGGACCTCACCCGTGAGATCCCAGAGTCCGCCAAGGCGCGCACCATCGCCATCACCAACAAGGCCGACAGCGTGAAGCGCCTGGCCGAAGGTGCGGCGGCCTAGCGGCCCGACGACCTTCCCCTGACCCCAACCGTCGACTGGGCGCGCCTGAGGCGCGCCCTTTTTTATTCCGTGTGGGGTGTTTTCGCGATGGCGCCGGCGTCGTCCGTCCTCACCAATCGGCGCGTTTGCCCATGGCGTTGCGCGGCAGTGCGGGGCCGAAGGTGAAGGCGCCCGGACGCTCCGGCGCGCTGAGATGCTGGGCGCAATGGTCCACCAAGCGCGCGCGTAGGGCGTCGTCATCACTGTCTGGTGCGTGGTCTTTGGGAACAATGAAGGCCTTGAGCCGCGCATCCGCCCCCGCGCTGAGGCGCAGCGCCGCATCCGCCACGCCGGGACACTTCAGCAGCGCCGTGCGCACGGCGTCAGGGCAGACATTCACCCCCGCCACTTGCACCACGCCGTCACGGCGGCCGGCCGGAAGGAAATGCCGATCATCGCGCCAATCGAGATGATCTTGCAGCGTCGCCGAGGCCTCCTCACCATCTGTATTGGTGCGGATGATTGTGTCATCCGTGCCGCTACGCCGCCAATGGGGCATCAGCGTGAAGGGCGCGTCGGCGTCCCGGCGCCAGCCGACGCCGGCGGTTTCCGTGGAGCCGTACACCTCCATAATGTCCTGCAGCGGACTGTCCTGCAGCTGACGGAACAGCTCCGCCGCCAAGGGGCCGCCGGAGGAGACGCCGCGCGCGACGCCCCGCAGGCCGCCTGGCGTGCGCGCCAGCTGATTCCAGATGAAGGGTGTCGCGATAATCAGATCGTTCGCGCGCGCCTCGCGGGTGAGGCGGCTGACGCCCCAGGAGCGTGCGTCCCAGGTTTCGATGTCCCAATGCTCGGCCAGGAGCACCGTCCAGATGAAACCGTAAATATGATGCGGCGGGACATAGGCGATGATCCGCCCGGCCGGCGGCATCAGCTGCGCGATGGCCGCCGCTTCCTGATGCAAGTCCGCGATGGCGTGGGTGATGGCTTTAGGGGCGCCGCTGGTGCCGGAGGTCTGAAACGTGATCCGCTCATGGCGGTGCGCCAGCGTTTGGGCGACCACATCGGTCCAATCCGACAAGCGCCGGCGCACGAGCAGGTAATCTTCGCTGCCGACCTCATGCAGATGAAAAAAGGTGTTTACCCGCGCCACGACCGCCAGACGCGCCAGGCTGTCGACGCCGAGGCCGTTTTCTTCCTCATCCACCGTCATGGTGTCGCACCAGGCCAAGCTGTCGGCATGGGGCACGGCGCGACCGCGCTGGACGCCGAGCTCCTCGGCGATGAGGGCGCGCAACAAAGCACCGATGGCGGGGCGAGGCAAAGGCATGGGCGTGTGGGGATCTGGCTGATGGGGCGTGCGTAACGCAAGCTAATGGGGGCGGACGCGCCGTCCAGCCCCCATCATCGGTGTGGGTTAGCCGCGATCCAATTCGTAGAGGATCTCGCCCACCAAGGTGCGGAACTGGCGACGGGCTTCGCCGATTTTCAGACGCAGGGACGCCGCGTGCAGGCCCAGCTCGGCCAGCGGCACGCTTTCATCGTCCACCGGCAAGTCCACGCGAATATCGGCCGCCGGCTCATAGGTCTCCAGCACCTGAATGGCGTCTTCAAAGCTCGCGGTGGTGAAGACCGAAAAACGGTCCTGCTCGCCGTCGCGCTTGGTGAAGTGACGCACATCCACCACGAATTGTTGGTCATGGGTGCGGAAGATGTTGACTTCGTACCAGAACGGCGCGCCGGGGCCGAAGCTCATGGCGGTGCACAGCTCCACGCCTGCGAAACGCACCGGACGTCCGCCCGTGCGGCGCAGCTGGAATGTGTGGCTGGAAGGCGCATTCGGGCCCGGTGTGGCGGCGGGCGCTTCGGTGCTGACGCCGGCGGCCATGGCGGTGTCATAGGCGGTCATTTGAGACATGGGTTCAGTCCTCGTCAGGGGAATAAGCGTCGCCGCGGCCAGTGGCCTTGGGCGTCACAAGCGCAGCAAAGGCGGCGCGCGCGGCGGCGCACGCCTCGGCGTAGTCATGGGCGGCCGCCAGTTGCTCGGCCGGCGGCAGATCGGCGTCGAACAGCGCCCGCGGCGTCGGCACGCTGGAGGCGGGGTCATAGCGCTGCAGCACGCCGTCCACGTCCTGCGGCGCCCGCACCAAGGCCGCCATGTGATGATCCGGTTGGTCCGGATCATCTTGGCGACGGGTGATGTGCACGGCGCCGCCGCCATCGTGGGTGACGAAGGCGGAGACCTCGAACCACCCGCCGGCGGCGTCGAGGGGGGTGCGCCGCTGCAACGCCAGGCGTCCTTCAAACGCCAACGGGCGCGCGCCGTCTCGCCGCAGACGCCAGGCGCGTTCAGCGCCGTCGTCTGGGGCGGCGCGTGCGGCGTCGCCCGCCGATACGGCCGCAGACGCTTCGCCTGTGCGCGCCCCGCCGCGCGCCCGCATCAGCGCGCGCAAGGCGGGCCGAACGGTGACACGGCAGGTGATGTCCGATGCGGTGTGGGTCATCGCAGAGCTCATCACAGGGCGAACACGAAGCCGAAGACGCCGATCAAGCGCGCTAGGCGCGCTTGACGAATAGCCAGCAGTTCTGGCCGTCGGCCGCCGCTTTCAGGTGAATGCGGACTTTGACCGGCTTCATCTTGTATTCGAACTCATAGTCGAACAGCACATTGATGGCGCCGGACTTGTAGAACTTCAGGAACTCGCCGTGGAAGCGCTTGCCTTTGGCGCAGGGGGCGATGTCGTTGAAGAAGTTCTTGCCCATCACGTCGGACGCATCGCGGCCGGCGATCAAGCCTTCTGCGGCGTTGTACTTCACGATGGTGCCTTGGCGGTCCAACAGGATGGCGCCGAAGGGCAGCGCTTCAGCCCGGTTGGGCTCACGCTGCAGGATGTTGTCGATGTCTTGGCTGCCGAAGGGGATGATTTCCATAACGCGTCTCTCCTGGCCTCTAGCCTGCGCTGGGATGTTTGAAGAATGGGCTCGCCGGTGGCTGAAGTCGGTGCCGCTTAGCTCTGGTCAGCGAGGAAGGTGTCGTGGCGGGTCAGCGACATGTCGTGCACGCGCTGGACGTAGGCGTTTTCGCCTTCTTTGCGCCCGTCCTTAGACACCCAGCGATAGTCGGTGTCGCCCATGGACACCAAGCATTGCGGGACCGCTTCAAAGCGCGCGAGATTTTCATACTTCGCCGAGTCCAGCTCAATCTCTGCGCCGTCCTCGCCGAATTCTTTGAGCATCTCAAGCTCTTCAACGCGTCCTTCGGATTTGAGCTTTTCGCTCTGGTGAATGATTTCGGCCGCCGCTTCGAGCACCCACTCTGCATACGGACCGCGAACCATCAGGTTCAGCTCCGGCAAGGTGAATTCAAACCGGCCGGACGACTGTGTCAGGCTTCCAACTGCCTCTTTCGACATAGGCGTCTACTCCTCGTAGATTTCAAACATCGTGAGGTGTCTCGTCAATGATGAGGGATACGCGTGGCGCGGCCGCCCAGTTGATTTGACAACACCCGACATACAACCAATGGATTGCAGATTGTTTGCATGAATACTCACCAGCGAGCCTCTCAGGTTTAGGGCTTTATAAGGCTGATGAATCAAAGCTGATTACAGGTGCACAATTTGCGTACACTCCCTTTGCCGCCGGGAGTGTGTCATCGAACCATGGGGTCTTCGGGGCAGACGGGCCGCCCGCACAGACGGGTGGTCCTCAGCCCGCCAAGCGACGCGGCGTCTCGGGAGCGGGCAGACGCGGCTCGTCCGTGCGGGCGGCGTCGAGGTCCCGGCTCAGCGCCGCGGCGATGGAGAGAAACTCCGTGGTTTGAGCGCGGGCGTCGCGGGCGGCGCGCTCCAGCCGTTCGGTGAGCGCTTCGGCTTTGTCACCCAGCGCGGCGCGGTCCTCATCCAACAGGGCGCGTAGCAGATCGCTTTGGCGCAGCACGGCTTCGTTCATGGCTGTGCTGCGGGCGGTCAGCGCATCGAGCCGCCGCAGCACCGCGTCCGCCGGCGGCGGCGCGGCAGGCGTGTTGTCCCGCTCATCAGCGTGCGGAGCGCTGGCCTCCATCGCATCGCGTAGGGCGCGCACATTGTCGGCCGCCGCGTGTTGCACCGCCTGCGCCAGGTCCGCGAGGCGTTCTTCGATGGCGCTGAATCGGACGCTGAGCGCGTCCGCGGCTGCGTCCTCGTGCGCGATCGCAGGGCCGGCGTTCGTCGGGGCGGCTGCGGCGCGGGCTTGCAAATCGGTCACCACGGCGTGCAGGGCGTCGGCCTCCACATCCAGGCGATTGTGGGCTGTGCGCAACCCGTCCACCACGCGGTTGATGGCGGTGCGGTCGGCTGGGGTGGCGGTGGTTGGGGGCGGCAGAATTTCACCCTCCAGCGCCTTTGGCGTCGCGGGGGCGGATGTGACGGCGACACCGTTCACCGTGTCGCGCAGGGCGCGCGCCTGAGCGTCAAGTTCCCGCAAGACGTGACGGAAGCCCACCACCATCCGCTGGAATTCAGTCTGGTCGGCTCGGAAATCCGGCGTTGTGGCGGCGATGTCCGCTGGCGCCGTGTCGCGTGCGGGGTCAGCCGCGAGTTCAGGGGCGACGTCGCGAGGCGCGGCGGCGGTGTGCACCGCCGCGGCCAAGGTCGTTTCGCATTGCGCGATCAGCGCGCTCAAGCGAGCCTCAAGCGCCGCAAAGGCGCTGTCGCCGGCGGGCGATGCGGTGGCGTCCGCTTTCGGGGCGTCGGCGACGGCGTCCACGGTTTCGCTCAGCCGGCGCGCTTGGGCCCCAAGATCGCGCAAGACGAGATTGAAGGCGACGGACATGCGCTGGAACAGCGCGCGCTCGGGCGCGAAATCCGGCAGCGTGGAGAGGGCGTCCTCATCCGCGGGTGTGGCGTGGGGCGTGGATGGGGCCGGGGCGCTGGCGTTTTGCGCCGCCGTCTCTTCTAGCTTTTGCGCCAGGACTTCCAGCGCCTCCACGCGCTGGCCGACGGTGTCGCCGACGGCGCGGGTGATCTGCGCCGCCAAGGCGTCCATGTCGATCTCGGCCTGCGGCGCGGTGCTCTCGCCTTGGTGGGCCATGACACGATCTTCCAAGAGCCGAATCTGAGCCGCCAGGGCGTCCAACCGGGTCAGCGGCGCCAGTTGGCCTTGCAGCCGTTTCTCCAAACCCTCGGTCCAGGCGCGCGCCCAATCATTGATGGCGGCGGCGTCGGCCTGGGGCGGCGCGTCGGCCTGGGCTTGGGACTGGGCGGCCGTATCGCGCATGGCGGTCTCCAAGGTCGAGTGGAAAGCGGATTGAGCCGCGTTGAGCTGGTCGAACAGGCGCGCGTCCAAAGCGTCCAGGCGCACGCGCAGATCGGTCAGCATTCGATGCAGGCGCTCGGGGATGTCGGTGGTGGCGTCAGCCGCAACGGGGGCGGCCGTCGCGGGTGCGGTGATCTGCGCCGCCCAGTCCGCCATATCCGCCCGCAGCATCGTCGCTTGATCTTGGAGCGCCGTGGTGACGGCCTGAACGGTATCGCCGGCGAGATCCGCGAGGCGATCCTCCAGCGCGCGCCATTCGGGCGTCGCCATGGTGTGCGGCGCAGGCGCCAGCTCGGCGCTGGCGTGTTGGGTCGCGCCCGGGGTGGCGGGCGGCTGCGCCTCGGCCTCGGCGCGCTCGGTGAACATCGTTTGCACGCTTTGGCGTAACGCCTCCGCGGCTTCATCATGTCGGTGGCTGGCGCCCGCCTGGATGTCCGCCAGCGTTTCCAACCGCAGCGCGGCATCGTCAATGCGGGCCATCAGGCCGCCGGCGGCGTGCGCTTCATCCATGGGCTCCGCCTCGGGCAGGGCCTCGCCCATGGGCACAGCATTGTGGCCCAGGGTGACGATCATCGCCTCCAAACGCGCCACGGCATCGTCCAGGCGCGGATCGGGCCATTCGGCGCCCATCGGCTCCAGCGTGTCGTGTGGCGTTGTGGGTGTCGGCGCGGCGCTGGCGGCCATGGTCTCGCGCAAATCCTGGGCGAGGTTGCGCGCCTCTTCCAAGCTGGCGCGGGCCGCCGGCTCGAGCGCCGCCAGGGCGGCGTGCTGGGCGTTCATCTGTTGGGCGGCGGTGAGCAGCCGGTCCAGGCCGTCATCCAGGGCGCCTTCCCACAGGGCGAGATCCGTGCGCGGCGCTGGCGCGTCCTCGGTGGCGAGGGTCTGGGCGTCGCGAGAGACCGCTGCGGCCTTGTGATCATCCACCGTGTCGCGCAGGGTGGCGAGGACGCCGTCCAGCGTCTCGGTCCAGCGCTCGGCCGTGTCGTCTTGGTGTGTGCCGGCATCCGCGGCGGCCTGGGCCAAGGCCTCCGCCTGCGTTGTCATCGCGGCGGCCCGCGCATCCATGGTCGCCGCCTGGCCGCCCAAGGCTGTGGCGCGCTCGGTCAAGCCATCGGCGGCGGCGGCGACACCTTGAGATTGGCGGCTTAGGGTGTCGGCGGCCTGAGCTGCGGACTGGATGTTCTGAGCCAAAGCCCCGCCCAAACGCTCCACAACACGCACAGCGTCCGCCAGCGCGGCGGCGTGTTCCGCCGAGAGCGCATCCGCCATCTTGTCGTCCGTCAACGGATCGGCGGCCCCAGCCATATCGTTCGATAACGGATCAGGGGTGGCGTTCTCGGATGTGGGGCCTGTGGGGGTCTCGTCTTGGGGCGGCGTGATGGCATCCACCACATGGCGCAGCTGCGCGATGGCGCGCTCCATCTCCTCGCGCTGGGCGGCGGCGCCGTCCCAGGCGGCGTTGGAGGCGTGGGCGAGCGCCTTCTCCGCGCGATCCAGCACAGTTTGGAAGTCATTGCAGGTGCGCGACGCCGCGCTGACCGTGCGCGACAGTGCATCTTGCAGTTTCACCGCTTTGGCGGCGGCGCTGTCCATCACCTCGATGGGCGTGTGTGCCTCCGCGGCGGCGGCCGCAGCGCCGGCCTCCAGACGCTCCCATTGCAGAAACTCCACTGCGCGGGCGATGACGCCGAATGCATCGCGGCGATCGCGCCCCCAGACGATGGCGGTTTCTTCGGAGCGGCTCGCCTCCACGATGGAGTCCGCCAAGCGTTCGGCGGCCCGAACGGTCAGGGCGTGGACCATCGTGGACACCGCGATAGCCGCCATCAGCAACAGCCCCGCGGCGCCGAGCACCGCCCAATACCCGCGGGCCATGGCCGCATCGGCTTGCGCCAGGCGCTCTAACAACGGGCCCCAATCGCCCTCCGCGCCCAGGCGGGCGGCCTCACCCAAAATGGCGCCGTCCACCTGCGGCGACAGCACGGTGAGCGCCACGCTGGCCAGAGCGATGGCCGCCAAAGCCAAAGCGCCGCCGGCGATCACACGCGCGGCGTGGATGGTGGGGCCGCCGGCGCGGCGCGGGACGTCCTGTTCACTCACCAGTCTTATCCTCTCGGCCGTCAGCCGGTCTTAAGCGTGCGCCGCGCCCTAAGCGGGCCGGTCACACAAGGCGTCCCAGCGGGCCCAGGCGCAGGGTCAAATCCTGTTCGCTGAGGCCGAATTGCTGGGCGATCTCAACGATGCGGTCGCGTGCGCGCATCAGGGTCAGGCCCACTTTTTCTTCCTGTTCCGGGGTCAGCCGGCCCGCGTCCATGCGGCGGATGGCTTGGGCTTCCATCAGCTGACGGAGGAACTCCATCAATGCCAGGATCAATTTGGCGAGGTCCTGCTCCACCGTGTCGGGGTCCAGCTGCATAGCTGCGCCCTTGGCGTTTTTGACGCCGTCTTGCAGGGCGGCGGCGCACGCCTCCAAATCCAGCGACAGCACGTCTGCGGCCTCCACGGCGCGGGGGGCTTGGGATGTCATGCCGCGCGATCCCAGCTGCCGGGAATCCAGTCCGCGCCGGGCCCGTCGACCGCAGGCGGCGCGATGTCCAGGTTGGCGGCCGAGTCGTTGCTGGCCGCGGATGCATCCGCGGCGGCGATGTCCGCAAAGCTGTAGACTGGAAACGGGCCGCTGGCGGCGAGGCGGACGCCGTGCTCCCAGCCGGAGCGTTCGGTGATGCGGGCGAGCGCGGTGCTGGCGTCCACCGCGGGAACCAGGACGGCCCCGGTGATGCGCGGGATCCCGCGGTCTGTTCGGATGGTTTCGCGCATGTCGCGCATGAGTGGCGCAAGGCCGGCGCGCAGGCGATCGGCCGCGGCCATCAAGCGTGTTTCTGTTTGCATGTGCGCATCGCGCATGGCGCGTCGGCCGCGCAAAAAACGCGCACCGGCGCCCAACGTTTCTCGGGTTGGTGTTGCTGGATCCTTAGGGTGTTCAGTCTGCGGATCGTTCAGCTCCACCCGATAACCGATCTCCACGCAGCCGCTTACGGCATCCAGCTGGGCGGCGAGCGCGTTTTGACGGGCCGCGGCCCAGGCCCGCGCTTGGGCGAGGCCCGCTGCAAAGCGTGCGCCGAAGCGCGCCGGCAGGAAGGGGCCTTGTTGCGCGAGGGCGATCATCAGGCGGTGGTGGCGGCGCAGCGCCTCGCGGTTTGGGCGCAGCGGCGCATCGCCTACGGGCGCAGCGACCAGGCGGATGGAGCCGGTGCTGATGTCAAAGGCGTCCGGCGCGGCGCAGCGCAGCGGGTCCTCCTCCGTCCGCGTGGCGCGATCGACGTGGGGAGGGGTCTCTTGAGCGCGACGCACGCCGAGAAATGCCAAACCCGCCATGGACATGATCCGTCCGCCCGGCCGTATGGTCAAAGGCGCTCAGGGGCGGGCGTGGGGCCTTCGCGCATGTCCTCAATAGTGTCGACAGAGGAAACAAAGAGTTTCAGTCCGACGAAAATCAGATCGACATCGGCGATGGACAGGCGCAGATCGCCAGCCACGACAATGCCCTTGTCGAGGAGCCGGTCGAGCAAATCCACCAAGGTGTCCTCATCATCGAGGGCCGGGTCGGCATAGGCGACAGCCGGACCGATGGCGGAGTCAGGCGCAGCGTGCGAAGCGGTCATGGCGCAGCTTCCTAGGGGCTGGTGGGTATCGCGGCGGATCGGCGTTGGTCAGGCCGCGCGGGGGTGTGCGTCCGGCGGCTCGCTCGCGGGCGTGACCGCAAAGCTGTAGGCGGGCCAGGGGCCCGAGGCTTTGAGGCGCAGGCCCGCGGCCTCTGCTTGGGGCAGGTGGGCGGCGAGTATGGCGGCCAAGCGCGGCTCATCGGCTTTCGGCAACAGGATCGCCATGTCGAGCTTGCGCTCCGGATAGTTGGGCCGTCGCGGCGTCACCTGATGGACGCGGGCGATGGCTTCCAACTCGGCGCTGAGCGTCGAGCACACCGTCTCCACCGCGGTGATGGCCGTGCGGCGGGCGTCGCGATGGGCGCGGCGGGCGGTCAGATACGCGCGTCCGCCAGGCGCGGGAGGTGGCGCGGGACGTGATGTGGACGGCGCTGCGGAGGCTGGCTGCGCGCGGGCGCTTTTGGCGCGATCGTCCAGCACTTGGATGATGTACTCGCCGGCGCCGGCGATGCGCGCCAGCGTCGCGGCGAGCGCCGGGGCTTGATCCTGAACGGCCCGCGCCAGGGCCACGGGATCGGCGCAAATGGCGCCTAGCCGCACCGGCGCCACATCATGGGCGCCGGCCAGCGCGGCCAGGATGCGATGGTGCGCCGCGGCGATGGCCGGGACGTCATCTTCGTCATGCAGCAGATCCTGCGCCGCCCGCCCATTCGGCAGAAGGGCGGGCAAGCTGGAGGCGATGGCGAGAAACTCGCCCACCTGCACCAGGTGGACGGGGCCACGGTCCAACACGTCGCGTGGCGGTTCCGGCGTGGCGGAGGGCCCCATCACACCATGGAGCAAAAAGACATCTGAGGCGCTGGGCGCGTTTGCGGCGGATGGGGGCGTCATGGTCCACAAGCCTCGTTTGGGTCAGGCGGCGTGGGCGGCGTCGCCCTCGCGATGCAGTTCGGCCAAAGGCGGGTACAGGCGCACCGCCTCATCGCGGCTGAAGGCGTGCAGCATTTGGCGCGCTTCGCTGACACGCAGCAGCAGCTTGTAATCCTCCGCCAGGGCGCCGGCTTCCAAATTGGCGCCCTGCGTCGCCTCGCCGCGCGCGATGGCGCGATCGGGGTGGGCGCGCTTCATGGCGGTGCGGTAGGCGTCGCGCAGATCGTCTGGATCGGCGTCCGTTGTCACGCCGAGCCGCGCGCTGGCGGCGACGATCGCGCCCGGGTCGGGTCGCTCCACGCGCACCCCGGCGAAGGAGAGGGCCGGCAGCGGGCCGGCATACTTGATGGTCAGCGCATCCGGCCAGGAGGCGTCCACCGCCTCCACAGCCCGGTCGAGGCGGATTTCATCGGCATGTTCGATCATCGCCACCAAATTGACGACGCCGGCGGCGTTGGCGACGGGCAGGCGGATGACATCCTCGGCCGCCGCGGTGATCATGCCGGCATAGCGTTCGGCGAGCGCGGCGCGTTCGGTCTCCATGGCGCGCTGCACCGCCCGGCCGAGGGCTTTGCGATCGTCACGCTCGGCCAAACGACGGATATCGCCGAAATCATCGCGGTTTTTCGCGCGCTCCAGCGCCTTGATGGGATCCCATTCGATGGTGACTTGGAACTGCACCTTGCCGCCATAGGAATTCAGCGCGTTGCGGAGCTGAGAGACGTTGGCTGCGAGGAAGGCGAGGGCGTCCTCCTCATCGTCCATCACGGAGCCGGGCGCGATGGGCAAAACGTGACCGTGGCGCAGCAGCGTCTCCAGCACTTGTTCGAAGGCCACCAGCTGGCGCAGCTCGCGCACCTTGCCGTTTTGGAACAGGCTTTTCTTCGGCGGCGGGCCGAACAGCACCGCAAGGCCGAGGGCGTGGACCGCGTCCACCCCGAAGCCTTGGGCCAGATCGGGATCGGCGGTCATGGCGGCGGCGACGCGGCTTTCGGCGATGGCGTAGAGCTGGACGCTCATGGGGTGTCTCCTGCTTCATCGGAGAAAAGGGGATCGGCGGCGGGCGTTCGGGCGGCGTCGCTGCGCCGACGCAACGCGCGCGCGGCATGGAAATCGGCGGATGTGACTTCGAGATTGCGCCAATCGCCGGTCCGACGCTGCGGGGCGTCGGCGGCGGCGCGACGCAAGGCCAAGCGCGCGGCGGTGCGGCACAACTCTTTCAGGTCGGCGCCGAGCAGGCCGCGGGTGTCCCGCGCGATGTGCTGCAAATCCACATCGACGCCCAACGGCAAGTCCGCGGCGTGGATGGCGAGGATGGCGCGCCTGGCGGCTTCATCCGGGGGCGGCGTCTCCAGGAGGACGTCAAAGCGGCCGGGTCGCAACAGCGCCGCATCCACCGCCGCGACGCGATTGGTGGCGGCGAGCAAAAACACGCCGTCCAGCGGCTCCACACCGTCAATATCGGTCAGCAGCTGGGCCACCACGCGCTCAGCCACGCCGTCGCCGGCTTGACCGCGCCGCGGGGCGAGGGCGTCGATTTCGTCAAAGAACAGAATGCAGGGCGCGGCCTGGCGCGCTTTGGCGAAGATGCGCGCCACATTGCGCTCGGCTTCCCCGACATATTGGCTGAGGATTTGCGCCGGCCGCACGGCGATGAAATTCACCCGCGCCTCGCTGGCCAAAGCCTTGGCGATGTGGGTTTTGCCGGCCCCCGGCGCGCCATGCAGCAAAACACCTTTTTGCGGTGCGAGGCCCAGGCGCGCAAAGGCCTGCGGATGGGTCAGCGGCCAGAGCACCGCCTCGGTGAGGGTTTGCTTGACCTCCTCTAGCCCACCCACATCGGCCCACCCCACATCGGGAATCTCGGTGAAGACTTCGCGGATGGCCGAAGGCGTCACATCGCGGCGGGCGGCCTCGAAATCAGCCGGCGTCACCCGCAATGTCTCCAGCGCCGCCGCGCCCTGGGCGTCCAGCGCATCCACCCGGCGCAGCGCGGCCATGGCGGCTTCACGGGCGAGGGCGGCGAGATCGGCGCCGACAAAGCCGTGGGCGGCCGCGGCGACGGCGTCCAGATCCACCGTCTCGCTCAGCGGCATGCCGCGGGTGTGCACATCGAGGATTTCACGCCGGCCGGCCCGATCGGGGGCGGAGAACGCGATTTCGCGATCGAAGCGGCCGGGGCGGCGTAGCGCGGGATCCAAACTGTCGGGCAGATTGGTGGCGGCCATCACCACCACCTGACCCCGCTCGGCCATGCCGTCCAACAGCGTGAGAAGCTGCGCCACGATGCGGCGCTCCACCTGACGGTCGCCGGCCAGCTGATCGCGTTTGGGCGCGATGGCGTCGATTTCGTCGATGAAGACGATGGCGGGGACCTTGGCGCGGGCCTGTTTGAAGACGTCGCGCAGCTGGGCTTCGGACTCGCCATAATGTTTGGTGACGATTTCCGGCCCATTGATCTGCAAAAATGCTGCCTGGCACTCGGCCGCCACGGCGCGCGCCAGCAGCGTCTTGCCGGTGCCGGGCGGACCGGTGAGCAGCACGCCCTTGGGCGCCTCCACCCCTAAATGGGCGAACAGCTCCGGCCGGCGCAGCGGCAGCTCGATCATCTCACGGACTTTGGCCAGCTCGCGCGACAAGCCGCCGAGATCCTCATAGTTCACCGCGTGGGAGGGGGCGCGCCTCTTGCCCGAGGCCGCATCCGCCGCCGACAGGCGCGTGCTCGGCGTGATCAGCGCGGGGCCGGACGGGCTGACGGCGCCCACTTCAGCCATCAAGGTGCGCCCGCCCACCAGGCGCACGCGCAACCGATCGCCGCTCACCACAGGAATGGAGGCGAGGCTCTCGCGCACTTGGCGCAAGAACGCCGCCGAGCCTGCGGCGGCGCTGTCCTGCAGGGTGAGCGTCACAGCCTCCGCCGGCGGCGCGGCGAGGGGGCGGATCTCCACCGTTTCGCCGATGACGGCCCCGGCATTGTCGCGCTGCAGGCCGTCCAGCATCAGGATGGATTGGCCGCGGAACCGACCATGGGCGGGCAGGGCGCGGGCATGGGTGGTGCGCCGGGCGGTGATGGCCACCACATCGCCGCTGGCGATATGAAGCTTGGCCATGTCGGCGGGGTCCAAGCGCACCAGGCCGCGATCGGCGTCGCTGGGCAACGCGCCATGGGCGGTGAGCGTCAGGCGCGGCGCATCGCTGGGATGTAAGCCTTGGGCGGCGGGCGCGTCAGCGCCTATGGGCGCGGCCTGCCCATTGGGGGGCGCGGCTTCGGTCATGGCGCCCCGCCATTTGCGGCGCGGTTGGCTTTCTGGGCCGCTTCGGCGTCTTTCAGCCGCAGGAGCAGCTCCATTTCCGCCGTCTCGAACTCATCTTCGCTCAGCTGACCTTCGAGCAATTGCTGCTCGAGCAATTCGAGCTGCTTGCGGATGAATTTCGGGTCGGAGTATTCGGCCTCCGCCATTTTGCGCACTTCATCGCTCACCCACAGCGCCGCCTTCATGGGCCCACTGACGGGCAGGGTCAGCAAGGTGGTGAGCAGGCCCATCTCAGGCCGCCTCAGTGCGCGTGTGATCGTTGAGATTGGCGGCCGCCGGCGCCGTCGGCGGCGTCCAGTTCAACCGTATAGAGACGAAATTATAAACCGGCGCGGGACCCACATAGGTCAAAGTCATGGCGTCGCCATATTCGCCGTCAATGGCCTCGACCCGAGCCAGAAGCTCCGGCTCCCGCTCGCGCGGCAGCAGAAAGGCGGCATTGAAGACGAGCAAATCATCATCATCCGGCTCATGGATGATGATCTGTTCACAGATATCATCAAAACGCCGCGCCAGAGCCGCCCGCTGAGCGTCGCGCCATTCCCCGCGCAAGGCCGCCACTTCACGGCCGAGATCCACCTTTTGGAATTGCACCGCATCGGGATCGCCGGCCTGCAGCTTTTGGTAACGCGCGGCGAGATCAGGACGCTCGGCGACGATGGCGCGCATCACCGCGGCCTCATCACAGCGCGCCTTCAGGCCCATTTCGATTTTGCCGTCGAGTCCTGCCAGCACCTCACGCAGACGTTCAGCTTCGGGCTCCACCGTGGCGCGCAAATCCGCTTCGGTGGCGCTGATGACGCCAAAGCGCACCGGCAAGATGGTTTGGGCGTCCATCACCGCTTCCAGCACTTTGGCGTGGGTCAGCATGTTGCGCCGGGTGGACATCACCTCATGCGCATCGATGGCGCTGACCACGGCGCAGATGCGGCCAAGATCGAGGCAGCGCACATGCTGATCCGGCGCCGCGACGGCGGGCAGATCGGGCACGTCGCCATGATCGAACAGGCCCGCATCTTCCGGGCGCATGAGGGCGTAGACGTAAAGCGGTTGGCACATGACGCGATGAACTCCTAGGACGATACGCCGGCGCCCGGCTTGGGCAGGCGGATTTCCAACACGCCATTACGCAGCTGATGGGTGGCGCGCGCGGCGTCGACGCCGGCGGGCAAGGGCGCCGCATGGCGGAAGCGTCGCGCGCCGAGGGTTTCCAGCACCACTTCCTCATCGGTGATGGCGAGGGAGAGCTGGTCGGCCTCCACGCCCGGCAGTTCGGCGGTCAGGACCCAGGCGTCGGCCTCGTCATAAATGTCGACCAGCGGCTCGCGCGGGGCTTCGGCCTCGGCGTCCGCGGTGCTTTTTGCCGCGCTGGCGGGACGCGTGTCCGCGCCGGCGCCGGTGTTGCGCAGGATGCTGGAGGGCGCGGCGAGGCCGCCCACGCGCACCTGCACGCCGGCGCTGGCTTTGATGCGGCCATCGGGGGATTCATAAGTGGTGGTCGCGCCCTGGGTTTCGCCCGTCTTGTCCGCGTTTTGAATGAGATCCGCGATGGCGCCGAGGGCGGTGTTCAACTCATTGGCCAGACCGCCCAGGCGATTGCGGATCTCCTCAGCGGCCTCGGCGCCTTTGGGACTATCAGAGGCGCGGCCGGAGCCGTCGGAGTCGCGGGGATCGCTCATGGGGCGGGTCCTTCGGATTGGTTAAGCGCCGAACTCGGCGACGCGCTGTTCGAGGATGGCGAGGCGCCCGCGCAGGGCGGCGTTGTCGTCTTCCAAACGCTGGGTTTCGCGGGCGGCTTCGGCGGTGAGGGCGGGATCGGACTCCCACCAATTGATGCCGATCTCTTTGGCCTTATCGATGGTGCAGATCAAAAGCCGCAGCTTGATGCTCAACAACTCGATGCCCACCAACGACACCGTCACATCGCCGGCGACCACGATCCCCTTATCGAGGATGCGCTCCAGCACGTCCGGCAGGCTGTCGCGGTGCAGCGGGCTGTTGATGGTGGCGGACATGGTTTAGGCGCCCTCCGCCGCCGCATGGTCTTCATTGCGGTAATAGCGACGCAGCCGCGAGAAACCGGCGATTTCACCATCGCCATCCAGCTGGATGCGGTAGGTGGACAACAGGTCGTTATTGTCCAGCCGCGCCTTCGTCTCCAGCACATCCACCGTGGCGACCCACGTGCTTTCTCGGCGTTCGCAGCTGGCGACGCTGTCCACTGACGCGCCGGAGAGAGCGGCGGCGGCCTCGCGGGCTTTGTGCGCGGCCTCCATCATGCTGAGCGACCCGTTCATGACCGGCTCCTATGTGTTGCGGGGCCGCCAAAGCCGCCATGGCCGTCAGCTTGCGCCAGGCTTTGACGGATGAGGCGCGCGCGGGCGTCCACGCGCGACAATTGCTGGCGGGCGGCGGCGCCGCGTTGCTCCAGAAAGGCGAGATCGCGGGCGATGCGGTCCCGCTCATACTCCAAGCGCACCAGCTCCGCGGCCGCTTCAGGGCGCGATTGGGAGCGGCGGCGCGCCATGGCGAAGGGGCGCGGCATGTGTAAGGGGCGCAGGCGTTTCATGGTCACTCTCCGGCGACGGATGGTCCGTTTAGGCGGCGTCTTCCTGCGAGGATACGGGGCGGATGGCGGGCGTCTGGGCGCGGATGATCTGCGTCAGGCGGGCTAGGCGCTCGGCGCGGGCGGTTTCGCTCTCCCCGGCGCTGGCGCCGCGTGAGGCGATCACGTCCAGGCACAGCTGTACAAAGCGCGCGTCAGCGCCGCTGGGGGTGAGATCCAAGGCTTTCACCAACTGGGCGATCATGATGGCGCTGCGCATGGAGGGGCGCGCCGCTTCGCTGGCGGCCTCGGCGCGCACGGCGCGGATCACGGTGACGATGGCGGCGCAGCGCTCGGTGTCGAGGCCGGAGCGGGCGGCGATGATTCCCGTTTCCGCCGCGGCGTCATGGCCCAGCAAATCAAAGGTGATCATGCGATCGATGAGGGCGTCTTGCGGCGCGCTGACCCCCGCATAATCGGTGGGGTTGGAGGTGAAGATGGCGCGAAAGTCGGGGTGCGCCTCCACAAAGCGTCGCTCGCGCCGCGCCGTGGTGAGCGGCAGGACCCGCTCCTCCAACACCGACAACAGCGGATTGTTCGCCTGCGCCGGGGCGCGGGTGAACTCGTCATAAATCAGGGTGTAGCCCTGGGTGACGGCGATGGTGAGGACTTGATCCTCCCAAACCCGGGTGGTTTCGCGCTCGCTTTTGTGGACGTTATGGATGAAGCGATCTTCCACTTGGCGCACCTTCACCCCCGTCTGCGACCCGATCAGGTTTTCCGCCGTAAAGCTGGCATCGCCCGTGAGAAACACGGTCGGGCGATCCAACTCGGCGGCGATTTGCAAGGCCAAAGTGGTTTTGCCGACACCGGCGGGGCCGCGGAAATGGGGCGCGATGCCGGCGCCAAGATACGCAAGGGCGCGGCTCTTAATGGCGCGCAGGCCATCATCTTCATACAGATCATCGCGGCGGGCGAGTTCAATCACCTCCGCGCCGATCTCCTCCGCCACGCGAAACCGCGCATCTGAGTCAGGGGTGGTGGTGGTTTCTGAGTCCCCAACGCGCGTCGGCATGACATCTCCTGGCGGCTTGGCGTCTGGCGCATACAGCGCGCCAGCAACGTCGTATCGCTACGATTTTTATTCTTAATTTGCCGTAAATTCGCCTTAATTAACGACGTGTTTTGCTTTGTTACATTTATTTTTGTTTACGAATATTATGAAGCTGCAAACGAGGCGTTGAAAAAACCAGCGTACGGAGGAGGCGCCCGTAGGGTGGACGGGCGTGCGCGGCGATGGGCTAGGGGAATCTTGGCGCGGCGCGCTTGGCGCAACGCGGGACTCAGCGCCCGGCGTGATCGCGGGCGAAGCGCATCCAACCGTCAAAATCCACCAGCGAACCGATGAAGCCGATGTCTTGGCGCAGTCTTTCAGGGTCGGCGGCGGCGAAATCGGACAGGGTGCGCACCCCGCGTTGCTCAAACAGCCAGATCAGACCCGGGCCGATGCCCGGTAAGAGCGCCAAATCGCTGGCGTGGGACTCGGCGGGCGCGTCGGCGGGGGGCGCCTCATCGTGCGCGTCGTTGCCGTGGGATTGCCCGTCATCGTCGGCTGCGTCGAAGGAGATCGCGCCGCCGTCAAATGCCGCATCGGTGGACGGTTTTTCGGGGTGCGCGTCCGTTGTATCGGCGACGGCGCCTTCTGGCGTCGGCTCCGGGCCGGCGTCGTGGCCAGCGGGGGCGGCATCTCCAGCGGTTACCGACGTCGCATCGGGAGCCACCAGAAATTCCGGAGTCGCTGACGCAACCGCTGACGCCAACGGCGTGTCAGCGCCGGCCTCAAGGACGGACGCGCGGTCCATGACACGGTCATCCGCGGGCGTCGGCGCCGTGGCCGCACTGGCCACCGTCGCCGCAGCGTCCGTCACAGCGTCGTTCGAGCCGCCCCGGCGCGCAGCGCGCAGTGCGGCGAGATGGGCGCGGGTTTGCATGCGGACCGCGCGGGCTCGGCTGCGGAAATCATCGGCCATGGGAGCCTCCGCGACGGTTCAGTGCACAGAATTCTTGAGGGGAAGTCGTGTGCGTAAAGAGCGGCCCGCTCCCGACATGGCGCCGGGGCGTCGGCGGGGGCGGGCCTGAGGCTCTTACGCAGAGGCCGGCTCGACCGTCAGGCCGACGGCTTCGGCATATTTCAGCCACGTCTCGACCGACGCGATCACCGCCCGCGCTTCGATGGCGATCAGCTCGATGCCGACCAACGCCACGCGCACGAACGCGTCGACGACGACGCCTTTATCCAGAATGCGGTCCACCACTTCAGCCAAGCTGCTGGACGCCACACTTTTTTGAATAGCCATGGGTTCACCTTTCACCACGTTGCTGTCCCAGCGGCGTGGGTCGTGACGTCCATGCCTGATGCACACTAAACCTGAGGGTGCATCAGCCGTGCGGACATGCCGAACCGCTGTCAACGCCGGGACAATCACAGAAATAGGTTAAAAGCATGTTTGACTTAACGGCGACAAATCCTTGATAAAATCTTAGTGTGTTTCTCACTGAAATCTTGATTATCTTTCATGGTTTTGATGTCTTAATCTTAACTTATGGTGGCGTATGTCTTTGCTGTTGTGGTGAACGGCCTTGGCGGAGGGGTGCGCACATGGTGAACATTGGCCCTGTGGTGACGCTGGATCGGCAGTTGTCCTTGGCGGATGCACAAGCACTGGCGGTGGGCGCCGTGCGGTTGCACATCTCCCCCTTTGCCCGATCGCGCATGGAGGCGGCGCATCGGCGCTTGGCCCGCTGCGTGGCGGAGCGGCGGGTGGTGTATGGCGTCACCACTGGTTTTGGTCCGTTGGCGGATCGCCTCGTGGCGCCGGAGGATATTGTCCTTCTCCAGCGTAATTTGATCTATCATCTGGCCAGTGGCGTAGGGGCGCCTTTGCCCTGGCGGGCCGCACGGGCGGCGGCGGTCGCGCGACTGTGTTCCCTGGCGCAGGGCTGGTCGGGCGCCTCGCACGGTTTGGTGCAGCGGCTGACCGCGCTGATCAATTCCGATTTGGCCCCGGTGATCCCGGAAAAGGGGACGGTGGGCGCCAGCGGGGATCTGACGCCCTTGGCGCATTTGGCGCTCGCGCTGATGGGCGAGGGGGCGTTCATGGAGGAAAGCGGCGCGGTGGTGGACAACGCCGTCGCTTTTGAGCGTTTGGGCGTGACGCCGCTGACGCTCGAGGCGCGTGACGGCCTGGCGCTGGTGAACGGCACGTCGGTCATGACGGGGATCGGCGTCTTGAATGCCGGCGATGCCGAGCGTTTGTGGCGCTGGGGCGTGGCGATCACGGCGGCGCTGGCGGAGGTGTTGGAGGGGCGTGCGGAAGCCTGGCGTGCGGAGTTTTCCAACGCCCGTCCGCATCCTGGTCAAGCGGAGGCCGGCGCGCGCTTGCGGGCGCGGCTGCGTGGCGGTCAGCGGGCGGATGAAGGATTGGCGGCCGCGCGGATTCTGCCGGAGGACGTCCTTGCGGCGCGTCCGATGCAGGAGGCCCGCGCGGTGCAAGATCCCTACAGTTTGCGCTGCGCGCCGCAGGTTTTGGGGGCGTGTCGCGATGCGGCCGGCTTCCATGCTCAGTTGGTGGAGCGCGAACTTAATGCAGCGACGGACAATCCGATCTTCGCGGCCGGTGAACCTTATGCGCTGCATGGCGGCAACTTTATGGGCCAGCATGTGGCGTTTGCATCCGATGCGCTGTCCAACGCCGTGATCATGCTGGCGGTGCTGGCGGAGCGGCAAATCGCGCTGGTGACTCACGAGCGACGCAATGGCGGCTTGCCGGCGTTTTTGACGCCGCAGGCCAGCGGTCTGCATTCGGGTTTGATGGGCGCGCAAGTGACGGCGACGGCTTTGGTGGCGGAGATGCGCGCCGGCGCCATGCCGGCCTCCATCCAGTCCATCTCCACCAATGCCGACAATCAAGATGTGGTGTCCATGGGCACCATCGCCGCGCGCAAATGCGCCGGCGTGATTGCGGACGCCTGCCGTGTGCTGAGTATTGCGGCTTTGGCGGCGGCGCAAAGCGTGGAGTTGATCCAGCGCCAGGGCGGGGGCGGCTTTTCGCCGGACGCGCTAGCGCTTTTGCGCTGGGTGCGGGATCGCGTCGATTTTCTGGATGCGGACCGCCCGCTGTCTGGCGATATCGAGACGCTCGCCCAAGCGATGCCTGTGGAGGCCGCGCCGAGCGCCGAGGCGCCGGTGGCGGAACATGGGGATGCGGCTCTGGCGGGCTGACGCTTTGACGTGCAGCCGCATCGTTTCAACGGGATGTGGTCGCCAGGCTTTGCGCCAGATGGTGCAGCGCTGAGCGGGAGCTGCTAAAACTCCGTCCACTCATCATCGGTGCCGGTGGCGCCGAATGTGGGCGTCTCGCTGCTCAATGCGTCATTGGCTGGCGGTTCGCTGGGGGCGCCGGCGCCGACTTTTTGAATCAGTTCACTGAGTGTCACTTCGCAGGAATCGCCGGCTTCGGCGGAGGCGCTGACGGCCGCTTCGGCTTCGGCGATGCGGGTGAGGATGGATTCCAACACGCCGCCGGCGTCGCGCACCAAGCGCACTCCGCCCTCGACTTCAGTGTTGGAGCCTTCGATCAGTTGACGGATATCGCGCGCGGCCTCTGAGGATTGCTGCGCCAGTCGACGCACTTCGGCCGCCACCACCGCAAAGCCACGTCCGGCCTCGCCGGCGCGGGCGGCCTCCACGGCGGCGTTCAACGCCAGCAAATTGGTCTGGAAGGCGATGCCGTCGATCAGGCCGATGATCTCCACAATACGGGCGGAAGACCCTTCAATGCGGGCCATGGCTTCAATGGCGTTGCGGGCCAGGCGCGAGCCGTTTTCGGCGGCTTCGCGGGTGTCGCGCACATGCCCCGCAGCCGCCCCGGCGCGGTCCAGCGTGTCGCGCAGCTGGGTGGCGATGCGGTCGCCATCTCCGCGGACGGCGGACAGCGTGCTGTCACGGGCGGCGGTTTGGCTGCGGGCCGCGTCCAATTCTGAGTCTAGGCTGCGTTTGGCGTTGACGGCCTGATCGGCGGTTTGCTCGGCCGTCTCCAAGGCGGTGCGCCGAGCGTTCAGCAAACGCTCCAGCGCGTCGGCGGCCGGTTGCAACAGCGGGTCGGCGGTCAGGATGGGCGGCGCCGTGTGTGCGGTGGTCGGGGTGACGGCTTCTAACGCACTGGCGATAGCGCGGATGGCGGCTTCGGCCCGCGTGCGGGCGGCCATCAAGGCGTCATACGCGTCGCGCGCCAAGCCTTGGCTGGGCGCGGCGTCTTCGGAGATGTCCGCGCCGCTGGCGAAGTTGGCCTGGGCGGCGGCGAACGCTTGCCACGACTCGGCGTCGCCATAGCGCTCTTCCAGCGCCGCAGCGGTGTCGCGCGCCGTGCGGGCGTCCGCTTCGGCGGCGGCGATTTTGGCGCTGGCTTGGCGGGCGTCTTGGCGGGCGAGGGCGACGTGATCATCAGCGGCTTGGCGCATCAGCAGCACCGCTGTGACGGCTCCCGCGGCGAGCGCTAGCGTCGCCAGACCCCCAAAAACGCCGCCGGCCGCGCTGCTGGCCAACGCTGCGATCACGCCGGCGATGGCGATCGCCCAGGGCGCGCCGGCCTGCAACTGTCGATAATCCCGCCACCACGCCGAGCCCATGGGCGTTTGCTCCTTTGTGGTTTGTGCTCCACTTGCGTGCAGGAGAGATAGACGCGCGTCGGCTTACAGGCCGTTAAACGCGTTGGGGTAGGCTGTGGGTCGCTGTTGAGTCACCAGGGTTGCTCGATGTCTGCTGCTTCCTCCGTCGGCGCGACGCCGTCCCGTTCGCGCGTCCGCGGTCCTGGCGCCGGCCTCGTCATGAGCGATGCGCAGTTCGACGCCATCCGTGCGCTGGCGCTGGAAACGGCGGGCATCGCGCTGTCCTCGACCAAGCGGGCGATGGTGGTGGGGCGTCTAAGCCGGCGCTTGCGCGAGTTGGAGATCCGCGATTTCGACGCCTATTTGGCGCGTCTGCAAGGGCCGCAAGGCGCTGGCGAGATCGCAGACCTGCTCAGCTGTCTGACGACCAATGTCACAGGCTTTTTCCGCGAGCCGCATCATTTTGAGGACTTGCAACACGTTTTGCAGACCCTGTGGGATGGCGGGCAGCGGCGGTTCCGGATTTGGTCGGCGGGCTGCGCCACGGGCCAAGAGCCCTATTCCATCGCTGCGGCGGCGCTGGCGGTTTTGGGCGGGCGGGCCGCGTGTGATCTGAAGATCCTGGCGACCGATATCGATCATGCCGCCTTGGCCGTGGCCAGCGCGGGACGTTATGCCGCGGGCTTGCTGGACTCGGCGCCGCAGGCGATCCGCCACTGGTTTGTCATTGGCCCGGAGGAGGCGTGTGTGCAGCCGGCTTTGCGGGCCGTGGTGCGGTTTCGGGCGCTGAATTTGATCGAGCCGTGGCCGATGCAGGGGCCGTTTGACGCGATCTTCTGCCGAAACGTCACGATTTATTTTCAGACCGAGACGCAAAACGACATCCATCGTCGCGCCACCGCGTTCCTGGCCCCGCAGGGACGGCTCTATCTCGGTCACGCCGAGACAGCGGATGCGGCGATGTTGGGGCTGCGTCGCGTTGGACGCACGACATATGCCAAGACGGGCGGCTGCGACGCGCCTAACGAGATGGAGGGACAGTCATGAGCGTGCGCGTCGTGGTGTGCGATGATAGTCAATTCATGCGCGAGCTTTTGTGTGAAGCGCTGACCCGTCAGAAAGGCGTGGCGGTCGTCGGCGCCGCCGCCGACCCTTACGAGGCCCGCGAGCTCATCAAAGCGACGGATCCCGATGTGGTCACGTTGGATATCGACATGCCGCGTATGGACGGTCTGACCTTTTTGGACCGCATCATGAAGCTGCGGCCCATGCCGGTGGTGATGATCTCCAGCCATACCGCGCGGGGGGCGGATATCACCATTGAAGCGTTGGAGCGTGGCGCGGTCGACGCCATGTGCAAGCCGACCAATCTGTCTGGAGAAACGTTTGAGGCCTTCGCGCGCGAAATGGGGGTGCGCGTGCGCGCTGCGGCGCGCGCACGGGTCACCCGCCCCTTGGCGGCGAGCCGGAAGCGTCCCGTCCGGCGCGCCGCGCGATCCACAGGACCGTTCCATAAACGCGCCGTGATTGTGCTGGGCGCGTCCACCGGCGGGGTGGAAGCTCTGGGCGGGTTTTTGGGCGCGTTGCCGGCGGACGCCCCGCCGGTCGCGATCGTGCAGCATATGCCGCCGGCGTATACCGCCCAGCTTGCCCAGCGGCTCGATGAACGCTGCGCCTTCAGCGTGCGTGAGGCGACGGACGGCTTGGCGTTGGCGCCGGGCGTGTGCGTCGTGGCGCCGGGGGATCGGCATCTGGAACTTGTCCAAGACGTCGCCGGCGGAGGCTATCTGTGCCGGGTGAGCGACGCTGAGCGTGTGGGCGGGCATCGCCCGGCTGTGGATGTGTTGTTCGCCTCCGTCGCCCAGGCCGCCGGCGGCGCCGGGGTGGGCGTCATCTTGACGGGCATGGGCCAGGACGGGGCCGAAGGGCTGTTGGCCATGCGGCGCGCGGGTGCGGCGACCTATGCCCAATCGGAAGCTAGCGCCATCGTCTATGGGATGCCCAAAGCGGCCGTGAACATCGGGGCGGTTCAGCATCAGGGGGATGTGTCCGAGTTGGTGGAATGGAGCTTGGCCGCCGCTGCTGGACAAGATGGAGTGGACCATGCCCAAAGCGCATAATTTGCGAGTCTTAGTGGTGGATGATCAGGCCAGCATGTTGCAATTGGCGCGCTATGCGCTGAACCAACTCGGCGTGCGTGATGTGTTGTTGGCGCGCAACGGACGCCATGCTTTGGATGTTTTGGCGAAAGAAAAAGTACATTTGGTGCTGTCCGACTGGAACATGGACGATATTGACGGCCTGACCCTGCTCAAAGTCCTACGCAAACATGACACGCTAAAATCCTTGCCATTCATCATGGCCACGGGTCAGGGCGACAAAGAACGGGTTGTGCAAGCGATCCAAGCCGGCGTGAACAACTATGTCGTCAAGCCCTATGACGTCGCCACCTTGAAGAAAAAGGTCGAGGCGGTGATCGGCGCACTGCAATAGCGCGTTGCGGGCGAGCTGGGCGCCGGCCGCAGAACGGGCGATCGCAACCGAGCCTGAACTCAGAACAGTTCGATGTCCGGCTCGGCGGCTGCGGTGCGGCGGGCTGCACCGGCGTCGTGATCGGATAAGCGCTCGGTCAGCGCGTCCAAACACAACAGAGCACGCACATCGCCCTGCGGCTCGCGCAGCACGCCGGCGGCCGCGTCGGCGAGGCGCTCCAAACGCTGCTGCAATGTGTCCTGCAATTGCAAACCGCGCTGGGCCGTCTCGCGCTCCGGCCCGGGCGCGGCGGCGCTCACCAATGGCGTCAGGGCTTGCGCCAACTCACGGCTGAGTTGTGCGGCCTCCTGGAGAGCCTGCGGCAGCGCGTGCAGCAACGCGCTGCGGTTGTCCGGGGTCGGGGCTGGCGTGGTGGTCGGGGTCGCTTCTGGCGACGCACTCGAAGACATAAGCGTGTCCATGGTTCTGAAACCCTTCTGGGATTGTCATACTGACATGAGCGCGCCTTCAACCACGTTACTGGATCGCGCGGCGTTGCGCTTGGAGTTCATCTCCATGGGCGAATGCCGCGTGACACCCGATGGCCGCGTGGGGTTCTCCACCATTTTGGGCTCGTGCATTGCGTTGTGCGCACGCCACGCGCCGACGGGCGTGGGCGGACTGAATCACTTCCTGTTGCCCGCCGATCCTGAGGGCGGTGTGGGCGCGTGTGACAACCGTGCGCGGCGCTATGGCGCCTTCGCCATTGAAGAGTTGCTCAATCAGGTGACAGCCGAAGCCAACGGCGCCGATCGGCGGGACTTGGAATTGAAAGCCTTTGGCGGGGCGAACCTGGTGGCCGGCATGTCCGATGTGGGCCAAGCCAACATCGCCTTGCTGATGGACATGCTCGCGCGCGACGGCTTGAGTTTGGCCGCCAGCGATTTGGGCGGAAGCTTTGGCCGCAAGCTGGTCTACCACCCCGCTACGGGCCGCGCCTGGTCGCGCCCGCTCAAAACGGTCGCCGACACCGTTGTGGAGGCCGAGGCCGCCCATGTGCGCGAAGGTCCGGCGGCGCGTGGGGACATTGAGCTGTTCGAGTGAGGCGCGACGCCGGCTTTGGGCGGGCGCAGTTGAGGGTCCAAGTGACCCGGCGTTAACGCGCGCGCAGATAGAAACGTCTTGGGCGCAGCGCCGCCCTCAGGTGCGAGAGACATCCATGACGGTCGTCACATTGTTGAGCCGGTTCACCGCAGGTCATGCGGACGAGGTGTTAAGCGCCGGGCGCGCCGCCCTCGCAGAGGGCGCGCCGTTGCGGGTGGATGCAAGCGCGGTGGAGCGGGCGGCGACGCCGGCGCTCCAAACTCTGGCGGGCGTGGCGGCGGCCACGGGCGTACGCTTGGAGGCGGCCTCGCCTGATTTTCTGGAGGCGCTGGAGCGGCTGGGGCTGGCGGGCCTGTTTGAGGGCGCGGGCGACGCGGATGCGGACGCCGCCCGGGATGCGGAGACGATGGCATGAGCGCACACCGGATACTGACTGTCGATGACAGCCGCACCATGCTCGATATGTTGCGCGTCACGCTGGAGGACGCGGGCTTTGAGGTCACCCAGGCCGAAAACGGTCAGGAGGGCCTTGAGCGTGTGGCCGAGGCGGATGCGGGCTTTGACTGCATCATCACCGACATCAACATGCCCGTGATGGACGGCTTTGAATTCACGCGGACTTTGCGGGCCGGCGCCGCGCCGCAAGGCCTGCCCATTTTGGTGCTGACCACCGAGACGAGCCGTGAAAAGCGCGACAGGGGCCGGGCGGCGGGCGCCACGGGCTGGATCACCAAACCGTTTGATTCCGAGGCGGTGGTGGCGGTGGTCCGGCGGGTCTGCGGCTAAAGCCGGCAGTTGGCGCGGGAGACGTCCCATGAGCGAAATTGATCGCTTTAAGGAAACCTATTTTCTGGAATGCGCCGAGCTGCTCGAGGAGCTGGAGCAAGTCCTCACCGACGCTGAGCGCGATGGCGGCGACCGCGAGGCGGCCAACGCCGTCTTTCGCGCGGTGCATTCCATCAAGGGCGGCGCCGGCGCGTTCGGATTTGATGCGCTGGTCGAGTTCGCGCACTTCTTCGAAACCGTGCTCGACAAGGTTCGCGAGGGGGAGATCCCGTTCTCTTCAGAGATGGCGGCCTGCGGTCTTGGCGCCTGCGACGCCTTGGCGGATTTGGTCGCCGCGGCGCGCGAGGGACGCGAGGCCGATCCCGCCACGGCCGACGCGGCGCGCAATGAGCTGGCGGCGATCAGCGGCGGTGCGGTTTCGGCGGACGAGACGCGCACCGAAGAGGATTTCGACATTGACTTCGCGCCGGTGCAGATCGCGCTGGATGAGGGCGCCCTGGAGAGTGATCTCGACGCGGATGCGCTGGACCTGGCGGACCTCGCCGACAGTGCGTCTGAGACGGATGAGCTGCAGGGGTGGCGGATCCACTTTGCGCCTTATGACAGCCTCTATGCCCGCGGGTTGGAGCCGCTGCTCATTTTTGAGGAGTTGGCGAATCTCGGGCCCCTGACGGTTAGCTGCGACACCAGCCGTTTGCCCGATCTTGAATCTCTGGATCCCAATGGGTCCTACCTGTCTTGGACTTTGGAGCTGCAGGCGTCGGTCGATCGCGAGGAGGCCGAAGCGCCTTTCGATTTCGCCATAGGCGATTGCGATCTGACTTTCGAACCGCTGGGCGCGGTGGACGAGGCTCTCGCAGATGCCGGCGATGCGCCGAGCGCCGGCACAGACCAAGCCGATGAGGGCGAAGCTCCATCACTGATGGATTTGTTGGCGGAGGTGCAAACCTCCGATGCGGCGCCGGACGCCGACGCTGATGCGCCCCGAGCCGATACGACTGACGCCGCCGCGGACGCGGCGGACTCGCCCGGTCCCGCCGCGGCGGCGAATGATCCGGTGACCGCCAAGGCCCCTGATCAGCCCAAAGCGCCCAGCGGCCCGGCCGTCTCACCCACCATTCGCGTGGATCTCGATCGGGTGGATCGGGTCTCCGACATGGGCTCGGAAATCGTCATCACCCAGGCCGGTTTGCTGCAGCAAGTGGACGACGCGCTGCGCCAAAGTCATCCGGATTTGGCGCGTGGGCTGGAGGTGCTCGCCCAACAAACGCGGATGCTGCAAGACGCCATCATGTCCATCCGCGCCCAGCCGGTGAAGACGGTGTTCTCGCGCATGCCGCGTCTGGTGCGTCAGCTGGCGGCCGAAACCGGCAAGTCCGTGCGGGTGGAGATGGCCGGCGAGGGGACGGAGATCGACAAGACGGTGATCGAACAGCTGTCCGATCCGCTCACCCATATGATTCGCAATTCGGTGGATCACGGCATTGAGAGCCCCGATGACCGCGTCGCCGCCGGCAAGGCGGAGCAGGGCGTGATCAAACTGACGGCTGAGCAGGCCTCGGGCCGGATGCTGATCCACATTGTTGATGATGGGGCGGGCGTGAATCGGGAGAAGGTGCTCAAGCGCGCCATCGAACGCGGAGTCGTGGCCGCCGATGCGCAGCTCAGCGACGATGAAATCGATCAAATCATCTTCATGCCTGGCTTCTCGACGGCTGAAAGCGCCTCAAATATTTCTGGCCGCGGCGTCGGCATGGATGTGGTGCGCGAGAATATCGAGCGTATGGGCGGGCGCGTCACCGTGCGCTCCACGCCTGGCCAGGGCGCGCACATCACGCTGAGCCTGCCGCTGACCCTGGCGGTGCTGGATGTGATGCTCGTGGTGGTGGCAGGCCAGCGCTATGTGCTGCCGCTTTCGAGCGTGGTGGAGAGCATGATCATCTCCGACACCCGCTTGGGCCGTTTGCCCACCGGCGAGGCGCTGGTGAATTTCCGCGGCCAGTTTGTCGAGGTGTTGGACCTCGCAGCGATTCTGCCGGGCCGTGCGGAGCCCTCGCCAGACAAATTCATGGTGTTCTGCGAGGCCGAAGGCGAAAGGCTCGTCTGCTTGATGGTGGACGCCGTGCTCGGCCAGCAGCAGGTGGCCATCAAAAGCCTCGAAGCCAATTTCGAACGCGTGGAGGGATTGGGCGGCGCGACCGTGCTCGGCGACGGGCAGGTGGCGCTGATCCTCGACGTCATCGGTCTGGATCGTCTGGCCAAGCGCCGCGCCGCGGCGGAGGCGGCGTGACCCCACCCCTTTGCCCACGCCTTTGGATAAGAAGCGAGACCCATGACCAGCGCGACCCTCGATTTGGACGACATCCACGGGCCCGACGCCGCCGCGGCGGACCAGTCGGAGCTGATCGCCTTCACCATTGATGGCGAGACCTATGGCGTGGACATCCATTTGGTGCGGGAGATCCGCGCCTGGACGGGCGTCACGCCCATGCCCAACACGGCGCCGTTTGTGCGCGGGGTGATGAACCTGCGCGGCGCGGTGATCCCGATTGTGGACATGCGCGCGCGCTTTGGTCGCGACATGACCGAGCCGACGCCGACCCATGTGGTGGTCGTGATCGCCATTGAGTCCAAATGGGTCGGGCTGTTGGTGGACGCTGTTTCCGACATCGTTTCGGTGCGCGAGGAGCAGATCCAGCCCGCGCCCGATACCGCTGGCGAGGCGGCCTTGTTCCGCGGCGTGGCGGCGCTGGATGATCAGATGCTGGCGCTCATCGACATTGAGCGTTTGCTGCAAGGCGCGATCGACGCGCCGGAATAGGCCTAAGGGCGCTCCAGCCGCGCTCGCAGGCTCAGCAAATCGGCCCACACCTCGCGCTTGGCGATGGGGCGGCGCAGCACAAAGGCCGGATGGTAGATGGGCAGCGTTGGGATGGGCGCGATGGCCGTCTGCAAGAGATCCGCGTCCGGTGCATAATCGGTCCAGGTGCCGCGCAGGCGCATAATGCCGCTCTTACTCTTCAGCAGCGTTTGGGCGGAGACGCCGCCGGTGAGCACGAGAATTTTGGGCTGCGCCAAAGCGATATGACGCTGGATGAAGGGCAGGCACAGGGCGATTTCATCCGCGCTGGGATTGCGGTTCCCCGGCGGGCGCCAGTTGAGGATGTTGGAAATGTAGAGCCCGTCTTCCGCGCGCTCGGCCTCAGCGGTGAGGCCGATGGCGGCGAACATCTTGTCCAGCAGCTGGCCCGAGCGGCCGACAAAGGGCAGGCCCTGAATGTCCTCATCCTTACCCGGCGCTTCGCCGATCACCATCACGCGCGCATCGGGCCGGCCGCGGGCGAACACGGTGTTGCGCGCAACGCCATGCAGCGGGTGGTCGCTAAAGGCCTCCAGCGCCGCTTTTAGGTCGGCCAGAGTCTTGGCGCGGGCGGCGCTCTCGCGCGCTGAGCCGTTGGCGGGGCCGCCGGGCGCGGCGCCGGGGGCCGTGGGGTGTGACGTTTTTGGGCGGGGGGATGGCCTCGAGCGTGTGGGCGCGGCCTTCGGCGCTGGCGGTTTTGGCGCGGGCTGAGGGCGATCTTGCACTGACGACTGGCGCCCATCGCGCGGAGGCGCCGTGCGCGGCGCGCCGATGGGGGGCGGCGTGTCCACCCCCGCCTCGGCCCACCAGGACACCAATGCCTCCAGCGCTTTGGCGTCATCTGTGGTGATTGGCATACTGTTCTTTGTCACGGGCCGTGCTAGGTCTCGTTATCAGAATTCAAATCGTACCACGTCCGCCTCTGTCCGCGACGCCCCTTTTCCCCCGGCGCTGGCGACCGATGGCCAAAATTGTGATGAGGGAGCCGACATCCCATGACCGACGCTTCGATCGCCGCCGAGCCCATTGAGCGGGATTCCATGGAGTATGATGTGGTGATTGTCGGGGCGGGCCCGGCTGGCCTGTCCGCGGCGATCCGCATCAAGCAATTGGCCGCCGAGGTGTCCGCGGACGTGTCGGTCGCGGTGCTGGAGAAGGGTTCAGAGGTCGGGGCGCACATCCTCTCCGGCGTGGTGATGGATCCCAAGGGGCTGGATGAGTTGATCCCCGGTTGGCGTGAGCGGGACGATCGTCCCCTCGACACGGAGGTGACCACGGACAAATTCTATTTTCTTGGTCCGGCTGGCGGCTTGAATATCACTTGGCTGCCCATGCCCGGCTTCATGCACAATCACGGCAATTATGTCGGCTCCCTCGCCCAAGTGTGCCGCTGGCTGGCGGCTGAGGCGGAAGAGCTGGGCGTGGAAGTGTATCCCGGCTTCGCCGCGGCCGAGCTGCTGACGGACGAGAATGACGTCGTCATCGGCGTGCAGTCGGGCGATATGGGCATCGGCAAGGACGGCCAACCCAATGCGCAATTCACGCCCGGCGTGCAAATCCTGGCGAAATACACCCTCATTGGCGAGGGTGCGCGGGGCTCTTTGGCGAAGCGCTTGATCAAGCAATACGATTTGGATGCGGGTCGCGAGCCGCCGAAGTTTGGCATCGGTCTCAAAGAACTTTGGAAAGTCAAGGACGAGCATTTCAAGCCGGGCCATGTACAGCACAGCTTTGGTTGGCCGTTGGACAACAGCACCGGCGGTGGATCCTTCCTCTATCATTTTGGGGATAATTATGTGTCGGTGGGATTTGTCGTCCACCTCAACTATAAAAATCCGTATCTGTCTCCCTATGACGAGTTCCAGCGCTTCAAGCACCATCCGCTGATCGCCCCGACCTTTGAGGGCGCGGAGCGCGTGGCCTATGGCGCGCGGGCGATCACCGAAGGCGGCTTTCAATCCATCCCGAAGCTGGCGTTTCCCGGCGGGGCGTTGATGGGCTGCTCGGCCAATCTGGTGAATGTGCCGCGCATTAAAGGCAGCCACAACGCGATCAAATCCGGCATGCTGGCCGGTGAGGCGGTGATGGCCGCGCTCGGCGAAGGGCGCAGCCGTGATGTGCTGACCAGCTATGAGGAGGCTTTCAAGGCCAGCTGGGTGTACAAAGAACTGAAGAAAGTCCGCAATGTGAAGCCGTTGTGGTCGCGGTTCGGCACGGTCATGGGCGTCGGCCTTGGCGGCGTCGACATGTGGACCAACCAGCTGTTCGGCTTCTCGCTCTTTGGCACTCTCAAGCATGGCAAGGCCGATCATGAGGCGACGGAGCCGGCCTCCCAGCACAAGCCGATTGAATATCCCAAGCCCGACGGGGTTCTGAGCTTCGACAAGCTGACCAACCTCTCCACCTCGGCCACCAATCATGAAGAAGATCAGCCAGCGCATTTACAGGTGGCCGATCTGGATTTGCAAAAGGCGAGCGAGCTGGATGTCTATGCCGGCCCGTCCAACCGCTATTGCCCGGCGGGCGTGTATGAGTGGGTGGAGGATGGCGGCGCCCAGCGCTTCGTCGTGAACGCGCAAAACTGCGTCCACTGCAAAACCTGCGACATCAAGGATCCCAATCAGAACATCAATTGGGTGACACCCGAAGGCGGCGGCGGGCCGAACTATCCCAATATGTGAGGGCCGGGGCGGGGCGTCCTGGGGGCGTCACGCCGGCCCCGCCATCCCCGCCATGCGCCGCTTGGCCCCGGTTTAACGCGGGGAGCGTCATGATGGCGCGTCTCAAACGCTTGCGTTTTCAATGTCCACCGGCGACCATCCTTTTATGCCCATGAGCTTCCGCCGTTTTCGCGCCGCCATCGCCGTCACTCTGTTAGGCGCGGGGCTTCTGGCGTCCGCTTGCGCCAGCCGGCCCGCCCCCCTGGCGCGCGATTTGGCGTATGATTTGGAGCCGACGGCCTATGGCTCCTTTCTCGCGGCGCGTTATGCCGGCAAAGTCGGCGCGGAGGCGGTGGAGGCGCAGTATTATCGCGACGCCTTGGCGCGCAACGCGCACGAGCCGATCCTGGTGGAGCACGCGTTCATCAGCGCGTTGAGCAATGGCGATGTGGCCACGGCGGAGCGTCTCGCAAAATCAGCCCTGGGTCATGCCCCGACGGACCGGCTCGCGCGTCTGGTTTTGGCCGGCCGCGCCCTGCGTTTAGAGCGGTATAGGACGGCGATTGATTGGTTGGAGTCGGAGGATTTGGGCCCGTTCAACCGTGTCGTTGGGGCCATGATGCTGGCCTGGGCGTATGTGGGGGCCGGCGATCGCGCCAGGGCGCTGGAGCTTCTGGAGGGGCCGGCGGATGCGCCCATGCTGGTGCATGTGACGCTCACCCACCGCGCCTTGATCCTCGACGGGGCTGGCCGTGGCGGACAGGCGGAGGCGGCCTATCGCGCGGGCCTGTCCACCGGCGTGTTGCGCGCCACAGCCACGGACGCCTATGGCCGCTTTTTGGAGCGCGCTGGTCGGGCGCAGGAGGCGACCGCGCTTTACCTCGCGCAGGGGCGTCAAGATCCCCAAGATGGCGCGGCGGCGGCTGGGCTGCGGCGCATCGCGCGCAGCGAGCGTCCGGCGCGTTTGGTGGAGACCCCGGCCGAGGGCGCGTCTTTAGGGATTTACGGCCCCGCCGCAGCCGTGGCGGCCAACGCCCATTTGGACCTGGCCATTGTCTATCTGCAGCTGGCTTTGGCGGTGGATCCGGGCAATGGCGCGGCGCGGCGCCTTTTGGGCGACTTGTTCAGCCGCGACGGGGCTCACGAGCAAGCCCTCGCCGTGCTGGCGGCGGGCGACGAGAAGGATGTCGATTTGCAGGTGGCGCAGGCTTGGGTGCTGGCGCGCTTGGGCCGTTACCCCGACGCGGTGCAGACGATGGAGGCCGCTGCGGCGGGCGGTGACCGTAGGGCCGTCTTGGCCTTGGGCGATCTGTATGCCGCGTTGGAGCGCCCCCAGGATGCCGAGCGCCTTTACACGGCTTTGATTGAAGCAGCCGGCGATCGCTCGCGTGCACTGCCGGCGGGACCGCCGGGGCGGGCGTGGGCGCGTTCCAGCTGGGCGATGATGGGGGGACCTGCGGATTTATGGCTCGCCCATTACGCCCGCGCTTTGGTGCGCGAGCGGGATGATCGCTGGCCGGAGGCGGAGGCGGATCTGCGTGCGGCGTTGGAGATGACGCCGGACAACCCGGTGCTGCTGAACCATCTCGGCTATGCCTGGGTGGAACGGGGCGAGCGGACGGCGGACGCGCTGACGCTGTTGCGGCGGGCGGCCGATTTGTCGCCGGATAACGGCGCCATCATCGACAGTTTAGGCTGGGCGTACTTCCAGCTGGGCCAGTATGAAACGGCGGTGACCTATCTGGAGCGGGCCGCCGCGCTCAGCCCCCAAGATCCCGTGATCAATGATCATTTGGGCGACGCCTATTGGCGGGTCGGGCGGGAGTTGGAGGCCGGTTTCCAATGGGCGCGGGTGCTGGGCCTGAAGCCGGACGCGGCCCTGAGCGAGGCGGTGGCGCGCAAGGCCGCCGAGGGACTGCCGCCCCTGGATCGCTATGTGGCGGCCAATCCCTGAGGCATGCGGGGCGATGGGGTGAGCGAGGCGGATCTCTCCAGAGGGCAGGCCGTCGCGCCGCTGGGCGGTCAAGGGGCCGATCCGGGGGCGCAGCGGGAGCCGAACGCGTCCTCGGCCTTCCGTGAATTCGCTCCGGCCAAGGTCAATTTGACTCTCGCCATCACCGGGCGGCGCGATGATGGACGCCACGCGTTGGACAGCCTCACGGTGTTCGCCGATGTGGGCGATCAGCTCACGCTGGCGGCGTCCGAGGGCGAGGCCCTCGCCGGGCGCGGCGCGCCAATCGCCCCGCAGGGCGCAATAGCGTCCGCAGATCGCATGGACGGGCCTTTCGCGGGCGCCTTGTCCGAGGCCCTGGCATCCGGCGTCCCATCGTCCGTGAGCGCGGCGCGTGAGCTTCTGGCGGCGCGCTGCCCGGGGGCGGCGGCGATGCTGCGGGCGGGCCGCTTTCATCTCCATAAAGCGTTGCCCGTGGCGGCGGGACTGGGCGGCGGGACGGCCGACGCCGCAGCAGCGCTGCGCCTGCTGGCGCGGGTGGCTGGTTTGGGGCTGGATCGGGCGACCCTGGCCGAATGGGGGGCGGCGTTAGGCTCGGACGTGCCGGCGTGCGTGTGGTCGCAGCCGCTGCGCATGACTGGCGCCGGCGAGCGCATCACGCGGCTGGCGCATTGGCCCACTTTGCATGGGGTATTGGTCAATCCCGGCCTCGCCTGTCCCACTGGTCCGGTGTTCGCGGCCTATCGGGAGGCCGGCTCCGGCTTCAGCGCGCCCGCCGCGCCGCCGGCGTGCACGCGTGTGGATGATGCGCTGCGTTATGTGGTGTCGGGCGCCAATGATCTCACGGCGGCGGCCATCGCCGTGCAGCCCGTGGTTGCGGCGGTCTTGCAGGCTGTGCGGGCGCGACCCGGCGTCCAACTGGCGCGCATGAGCGGCTCGGGCGCCAGCGTGTTCGCGATCACAGCCGATGCCGCCGCGGCGGCCCGCCTTGCGGCGGATCTCGCGCACGCGCAGCCGCGCTGGTGGGTGCGCGCGTGTCGTTTTTTGGGGACGGACGCCGAAAAAGGGCAGACGGCGTGCGCGAACCAGTGAAGGAAGAATATTAAGAGTGCCGCGCTAGCGTGGCGCTGTGATATTGCAGTGCAATGTTCGCGTGGTGGGGTCTGCGCGAACGCATTGACAAGGTTGGATTTCCGGCGCTTCGGTGGGGTGGGGCGTCGCTGTAGGGGAGCGCCGCCATGTTTGGGTGGCTTCCATGGATCGCCTTGGCGGCGATCAGCGCGTTTATCGCCACGGGCTTGGCGGCCTATAGCGGCCCGCTGCAAGCGCCCAATGGCCGTTCCAGTCATACCTCACCGACACCGCTCGGCGGCGGCCTCGGCGTCGCGGTCGGCGTGTGCTTGTGCGTCGTGGCGGCGGCTGGCCCTCTGGGAACGTGGTTGGGCGTCATGTGGGACGCAGACGCAGCGCGACGCTTGGCGGCGATCTTGGCGGTTGCGGGTTTGATCGGCGCTGTGGGCGCGGTGGATGACGTGATCGAGCTCGGCGCGCGCGGCAAATTTCTGGTGTTGGCCGGCTTGAGCTTGCTCATGGCGTGGGTCGCCGGGCCGGCGGCCGGTTTGGCCTGGTTGGGCGGCGAGGCGCTGCCCATTGCCTATCCGCTGGCGATCCTTGGCTCGGCGCTGTGGGTGTTCACGGTGGTCAATGCGGTCAATTTCATGGACGGGGCCAATGGGCTAGCGGGCGGCGCCGGGCTGCTGGCGGCGCTGGGGTTGGCGGGTGCGGGCGCTCTGTGGGGGGCGCCGGCGGTGACCCTGGCGGCCTTAGCCCTGGCGGCGGCGTTAGGCGGGTTCCTGCCGTGGAATGCGCGCCGCAGGGCGTGGGTGTTTTTGGGCGACTCGGGGGCCCTGTTCCTGGGCGCGATATTTGCGGGACTGGCCTTAATGCTGCTCCAAACCGCACCCGTGGGGGCGGTGTATCTCGCGCCGGTGTTGATCATGCCTTTGTTGGCGGACGTCCTGTTGACCCTGGCGGATCGGGCGCGCCGCGGCGCGCCGATGCTGGAGGGTCATCGCGATCACGCCTATCAGCGCGCGTTGCGCCGTGGCGTCAGCCATGGTGTCGTCGCGCGCAATGTGTGGCTGCAAACTGCGCTGTGCGTGCTGACCGCTTGGGGCGCTGTTGTCATCAGCCAATGGGCCGGGCCCTGGGCGTTTCTCGCCGCATTCGGGGTGAGCGCCTTGTGGGCCAGCATCGCGGTGTCGCCCAGCATGACGACGCTCGTGACCCGTATGGGCGGTCTGGGTGGTGATGTGCGCACGCCAGCGCGGGTGGCGGATCTGGGTCCGGTGGTCCGCCGCTAAGCGTCGCTGTCATGTCTCGACGCAACGCGAGGTGCGGCCGGGCGCGTGCTCGCTAATACGCGCGTGTCACCACAAAATCCGCCAAGTCCGCCAAGGCATCCCGCAAATCATTGGCGGGGAAGTCAGCCAAGGCCTCGCGTGCTGTGGCGGCATGGGCGCGTGCGGCGGTGACGGTGGCTTCCAAGGCGCCATGGGCGCTGAGCAGCTCCGTCGCGCGGGCGAGATCCCCGTCCTCCTGCTCGCGCACCTCGATCACGCGTGTCCAGAACGCACGCTCGCGTTCATCGGCGGCGGCGACGGCGAGAACCACGGGCAGCGTGACCTTGCCCTCGCGGAAATCATCGCCCACGGCCTTGCCCAGCTGGGCTTGCGAGCCGCCATAATCCAACGCGTCGTCCACCAGCTGAAAGGCCAGGCCTAATTCCAACCCATAGCGGGCGAGTGCGGCTTCCTGATCCGCAGGGGCGCCGGCGATCACAGCCGAGACTTGCGCGGCGGCGGAGAAGAGGGCGGCCGTTTTCGCTTCGATGATGGCGCGATAGCCCGCTTCATCGAGGCTGATATCGTGAGCGGCGGACAGCTGGCGGACCTCGCCCTCGGCGATGATGCTGGAGGTGAACGACAGAATGTCCAACACCCGCAGCGAGTTGGTCTCCACCATCAGGTTAAAGGCGCGCGCGAATAGGAAGTCCCCGACGAGGACGCTGGCCGCGTTGCCCCAAACCAGATTGGCCGCCATTTTGCCGCGCCGCAGCTCGCTGCCATCCACCACATCATCGTGCAGCAGCGTGGCGGAGTGGATGAACTCCACCGTCGCCGCCAGGCGGACATGGTGATCACCGTCATAATTAAGCATGCGGGCGGCCGCGACGGTCAGCAGCGGGCGCACGCGCTTGCCGCCGGCGCTCACCAAATGATCGGCCAGATTGGGAATCATGCCCACCGAACTTTGCATGCGGTCTTGGATCAATGTGTCCACCGCCGCCATCTCGGCGTCCACCAGCGATAAAAGCCGCGTCAAAGCGTTGGCGGAGCCGCCTGGGCGGAGGTCGGCGGAAGCAGAAATCGTCACGCTAGTCCTCTTGGGCGAGGGGGCGGCTCAATAGCCAGTTACGGGAGATCGCTTAAAGCGTCGCCCATGGGTAGAACAATAGAAACCGGCGGCGCCTGCGGCAAGCAGCTGGGCCGTTTTCACCACCGCTGCTTGTCAGATGGCGGAAAGTCGCCCGCACAAAACGGGGAGGGGATTGCATGGTGGAAGTGATGCGCAGCAACGATCTGGTGCGTTTGAGCTGGGCCGAGGCGCTGTTGCGCCAGGCGGGGCTGGAGCCTGTGGTGTTCGACACCCATACCAGCGCCGTCGAGGGGTCGATTTCCGCCATCGCACGGCGGATCATGGTTCTGGATGAAGATGCGCAGACGGCGCGACGGATCCTCCGTGAGGCCGACGCCTAAGCGCCGTTGCGCCCCGCCAACGCCGTGCGCGGACTGTGCCAGTGAAAGATCCAATATTGTTTGACTGTGTGACGCGGCGCCCATGGGGGCCACCTGGACATCGCAGGCGCGGCGTTTAAGTGCCGCTCATGGCCCGTCTCATCCTCCTTCTTGGCGATCAGCTGTCGCGGAACATGGCGTCCCTGCGCGACGCGGATCGTGAAAATGACCGCGTCCTCATGGTCGAAGTCGCCGAGGAGGCGACGTATGTGCGCCATCACAAAAAGAAAATCGCCTTCCTCTTCGCCGCGATGCGTCATTTCGCCGAGGCGCTGCGCACCGATGGCTGGACGGTGGATTATGTGCGGCTTGACGACCCGGCCAATAGCGGACGTTTCACGGGCGAAGTTGAGCGAGCCCTGGCGCGACATCGCGTCGATCGCATCATGGTGACGGAGCCGGGCGAGTGGCGTGTGCGCGCGATGATGGATGCTTGGAGCGAGCGCTTTGGGCGACCCGTGGACATCCTTGAGGACGATCGGTTTGTCTGCAATCACAACCAATTCCGCGCTTGGGCGCAGGACCGCAAGCAGTTGCGCATGGAGTATTTCTACCGCGAGATGCGCCGCAAGACCGGGCTTTTGATGGACGGTGATCAGCCCGTCGGCGGCCGCTGGAATTTCGATGCGGACAACCGCAAACCCGCCAAGGCGGATTTGTTCATGCCGACGCCCCATGGCGTGACGCCCGATGCGGTGACACAAGAGGTGCTGGATCTGGTCAGCGCCCGTTTCCCCCATCATTTCGGCGATTTGGAGCCGTTTTGGTTTGCGGTTACGCGCGAGGAGGCTGAGGCGGCGCTGGACCATTTTATCGAACACGCGCTGACGCGTTTCGGCGACTACCAAGATGCGATGTTGGCGGGGGAGAAGTATCTCTATCACGCGGTGCTGTCGCTCTACATCAATGCGGGGCTGCTGGATCCGCTCGCCGTGTGCCGCCGGGTCGAGCGGGCTTACCAAGACGGCGCCGCGCCGCTGAATGCCGCCGAGGGCTTCATTCGCCAAATCATTGGTTGGCGCGAATATGTGCGCGGCATCTATTGGCTGAAAATGCCGGGCTATATCGAGGAGAACTTCCTGCAGGCCGAACGTCCCCTGCCCGATTTTTATTGGACGGGCGAGACCGACATGGCTTGCCTGCGAGCCGCCATCACGCAGACCAAAGAAGAGGCTTACGCCCACCACATTCAGCGGCTGATGGTGACGGGCAATTTCGCTCTCCTCGCCGGCGTGCGCCCGCACGAGGTGCATGAATGGTATTTGGCGGTGTATGCCGACGCCTATGAATGGGTGGAGGCGCCCAACACGCTGGGCATGAGCCAATTCGCCGATGGCGGCGTGTTAGGCTCCAAGCCCTATGCGGCCAGCGGCGCTTACATCAACAAGATGTCCGATTATTGCGGTGGCTGCGCCTATAATGTGAAGCAAAAGCACGGCCCCGGAGCCTGTCCCTTTAACTCACTGTACTGGGACTTTATGGACCGCAACGCTGGCATTCTCAGCGGCAATCCACGCCTGGGACCGGTCTACCGGACGTGGAGTAAAATGGCCGAGGAAACCAAGGCGGCGCATCGCGCAGCCGCCAAAAGGTTCCTCGACGCGCTCTAGGTTCCACGCACGCGTGCGCCCTTGCTGCGTCGGCAACGTTCGGAGCAATACACGACAGTCTCCCAGTCCCGCGCCCACTTCTTGCGCCAGCTGAAGGGACGCTGGCAGATCGGGCAGGTCTTTTGCGGCAAGTGAGCCTTCTTCATCCCGCATCTCCATGGGGATCGAGCGGCAGCGCCAATTGGGACGCGGCGGCATTGTCCCGCGCGCGGCGACGCGGGCTGCGCACGCCGCTTTTGCGGCTGCCATGCTTGTCCTGAATGGCGTCGGCTTCGCGGCGAAAGGCGCCGCCGCGCCGCACCGCCCACACCTTTTGGCGCGCGTCTTTGGCGGCGGTCAGATGATCCACAATCGGCCAGGGATAGGCCTTGCCCAACACTGCCGCGGCGTCGTCCCACGTCCAGGGCTCATGGATGAAGGCGTCCGGCGCGCCCGCCAGCTCCGGAACCCAGCGGCGCACGAAGGCGCCGTCGGGATCCTGATCATAGCCTTGCTTGACGGGATTATAGACGCGCACGGTGTTGATGCCCGTCGTGCCGGACTGCATCTGGATTTGCGGCCAGTGGATCCCCGCCTCATAGTCCGTGAACAGGCGCGCCAAATGCTCGCCCGGCTGGCGCCAATCCAACCAGAGATGATAGCTCGCCACCGCCGTCAGCATGGCGCGCATACGAAAATTCATCCAACCCGTGGCCCGTAATGCCCGCATGCAGGCATCGACAAAGGGCAGCCCCGTTTCGCCCACACACCAGGCGTGCAAGCGCGCAGCATCCGGCTCGTGCGGCCGCAGGCCGTCATAGCTGCGATGGAAATTGCGGAACTCGATCGCCGGTTCGTCCTCCAGCTTTTGCATGAAATGGCCCCGCCAATGCAGACGGCCTTGGAAGGAACTGAGCGAGCCGCGCCAGCCATCGCGCGCGCCCGCCGCCTTCGCCTCACGCTGGCGCGCCCAGGTCGCACGCGTCACCTCCCGCATGGAAAGCGCACCCCATGCGAGATAGGGGCTCAGCCGCGAACAATGCTCCGCGCCGGCCGCCGGGCTCGCCATGGCCCGCCGATAGGGTTGACCGCGTTTTGTGAGAAAGCTGGTGAGCGTTGCAAGGCCGGCCGTGCGCCCGCCCGCTTGGCGTTGGGGACACGGGTCCGGCGCCAGGCCCAGATCCTGCGTGGTCGGGATTGCTCCCATGTCCATGTCGGGCAGCGGCGCCAGCGCCGATGGCGGCGCGATGTGCTCCTGCCCCATAAACGCGTCCCAGCGCCGCGCCCAGCCGCTGCGCGCGGCGAGCCGGCGCGTCACGCCGCATTGGCGCGGCTCATGCCAAGCGATTCCGTGGGCTTTGGCCCAGGCCGCGACGCCCCGATCGCGCGCATAAGTCCAGCCATTGCCTGTTTCTTGGTGCGACCACAGCCCCGCAATCCCATGGCGCATGCGGATCGCTTCAAACACCGCCACGGCCTCACCCATGCGCACGATCAGCGGTTGGCCCAGCGCGGCGAGATCGCTGCGCAATTCTCGCAGACACTCTCTCGCAAAGTCCCATTGGCGGGCGGACATGTCCGGCTGCGCCCACAAATCCGGCTCCGCGATGAAGAGGGGCAAAACGGGACCGCGGGCTGCCGCCTGCGTCAGGGCTGCGTGATCCTGAACCCGCAAATCCCGCTTGAACCAGACGATCTGGAGGGGCGGCGGGTGTGTGGTGTCGGGATCCATAGCCACCATAATCGCGTCCCAGCGTCCGACGTTCAGCGCCGCATTCCTCTGCGCGATAATGGTATTTCGCGCCAGCCAGGTGTCCATGGGGGAGGCGCGAGAGGCTCATCGCGGGGCCGCCCCGTCCATGGCGCGAGCTGAGCGGTGCGACGCCGCGACAGGTTCGCTGCGCCCCCTCCGTTCTCGCGGTCGCGCCGGCTTAAGCGCCCGCCGCTGCGGCGAGCAGGGCGTCACGGTCCGCAAGGCGTTGCGCCGCTTGGTGTGTCGCGTCGGCGATAACGGGCGGGGCCACGCCAGCTTGGCGCGCGTCCTCCCACCGGCTGGCGCACAGACACCAGCGATCGCCAGGCTTGAGGCCTGGAAAGTCAAATTCGGGGCGTGGGGTGATCAGATCATTGCCCTGGTGTCGGGTGAATTCCAAAAACGCTTCGGTCATCACGGCGCACACGGTGTGGCTGCCATGGTCCATGGGGCCGGTGGTGCAGCACCCATCCCGGAAGAAGCCGGTCATGGGCGCGGTGCTGCACAGTTGCAGCGGCTGGCCGAGAATGTTGAGCGACGGGTCTGTGTCACGCGCCATGATCGGATGTCCTTCCCCTCATCGCAGGCCGCATTTGGCGCAGGCGACCGAAAGCCGGCACTCCGCGCGGTGGTGATGCGGAGGCTGACACGCGTGGTCGGGGAGACAGGATTTGAACCTGCGACCCTCTGGTCCCAAACCAGATGCGCTACCAGGCTGCGCCACTCCCCGTGATCGCGTATGCAGGCGATACGTCGAGGAGGGGGACGCGTCAATGAGCAGCAGTCCACATGAGACGCCCGCCGCGATCATAGGGCCGGCGAAGGCGCGGCACGTGTCGCGTGCGCTGGACGGCCTTGATGGCGCGCTGCTGGGGCTCGCTGAGCGCGTGGAGCGCGCCGGACCGGTGCTTATGGGCGTGGCGCTGGTGGTGGCGAGCCTCGTGCTGTTTGCGGTGAATCTCGATCAGCCTGGCGAACTGACCTTTGATGAAACCCATTATGTGCCGGCCGGCCGTGCCTTAGCGGCGGGCGAGGCGAACTTTGCGCCCGAACATCCCATGATGGGCAAGATGCTTATCGCCTGGAGTTTGCAGGTGGTGGGCGATCACCCCATTGGCTGGCGGTTGCCGAGCTTGGTGCTGTCTTTGGTGACCATTGCGGCGATATTCGCGTTCATCTGGGCGCTGACGCGCAACACCATGGCGGCGTTGGCGGGCGGCGTATTGGCCTTGACCAATCATTTTGTGTTCATTCATGCCCGCATCGCCATGCAGGACGCGATGATGGCGGGGTTTTTGTTCGCCGCGTTTGCGATCCTGGCGGTGTCGGCGCGCGCGGCCTGGCCGCGGTGGGGCATGCGCTTGGCGGTGCTGGCGGCGGGGGTGTCGCTTGGGCTGGCGGCGGCGTCGAAATGGGCGGTGTTGCCCTATCTGCCGGCGCTGGGCCTCACCATCATTCTCTTGCGCACACACGAGGCCTGGGCGCAGAAGCGGTTGGGGCCCCTGCGTCTGGTGTTCGGGGCGGGGCGGACCTGGTGGCGCGGACTCAGTCTGGTGGAAATCGGCCTGGTCCTTATGGCGGCGTGCGGCGCCACCTATTTTGTGACCTTCGCCAGCACCTTCGGCTTGGAGCGCGATGCGCTAAGCTGGGGCGAAATCATCCCCTTCCACCAACACATGTATGCGCGCATCAGCGGGTATTTGCCGCCACATCCTTATACTAGCCAGTGGTGGAGTTGGCCGCTGATCTTGCGGCCCATTTGGTACCATTACTCGGAAGTGGACGGGGTGATGCGCGGCGTGTTCATGGTGGGCAATCCCGTGATCATGCTGGGCGGTCTTACGGCGGCGCTGGCGGCGGCGGCGTGGGGCGGGTTGCGACGCGACGCCCTGATGGTCTTTGCGGGCGTTTTGGCGCTGTTTGCTGCAACCTACTGGGCGCTTATTCCGCGGCAGATCAGCTTTTATTACTACTATTACCTCGCGGGAACGCTGCTCAGCGTCCCCTTGGCGGTGGTGATGATGCGGGCCTGTCGCTGGCGCGGGGGGCGCATCGCTTCGGCGGCGTTCATGGTCGCTGCGCTGGGCATGTTTGCGTATTTTTATCCCATGATTTCCGCCATGGGGCTGCCGGACTGGATGTCCCATACCTGGTGGGCGTGGTTCCGATCGTGGATCTAAGCGCCGCCCAAGCTTGCACGCGTGGTGATGTGCGGCTGCTAAGGGTGGATGAAGCGCAGGCGATCGCCGACTTGTAGGCCTATTTGCGCGGCGCGCCCGCCGGCGAGCTCCAGCACAAAGCGCGCCGGACCGGGGGAGATCAATTGGGTGTCGTCGAAGGGAACGGCCTCGGCGGCGACGCCGATCACGCCAAAATCCTTATCGACCCAAATCAAGTCCAGCGACGCGCAGGTGTTGCGCATGAAAAACGACCGCTCCTGATCATCATCAAAGATGAACAGCATCGCCTCGTCTGGCCCCACTTGCGGACGGTACATCATGCCGCGGGCGCGCTGGCGCGGGCTGCGCGCGATATCGGCCTGGAAGCGGTGTGTGCCTGTGGCGGTTTCCACGGCCACCGGCAGGGGCGGGCCAAACGCCACCACATCGTTTTCCGGCTCGGGCGGGCAGGCGGGCGTCTCGGCCGCGTCCGCCGTTTCGGGCGCAGGCGTGTCCGCAGCGTCGCCGCCCTGTTGAGCCAGGGCGGGGGACGCCGCAAGGGCGAGCATGAGGGCGGCGGGGGCGCAAAGCCGGGACAGCGACATCATCATGGGCGCTCATGTAGCCCACGGGAGCGGCCCGCGCATCTGCTGAATCCAGCGCGTGTGATGGGCTGGCGGCGTGGGGTGTCGTGGCGAGGGCTTCGTCATATGGATTTTGCTGCACGTCGAACGCGCTGGCGCGCGCATGCGCCGGCCCGACCTGCGATGCTGAACGATCAGACGCCGTCCAGGCGCGCTTCGATCACCACATCGCCTTTGGGGCCCTGGGCGCAACGCACCTGCAAGGTCTGGCCGGGCTCCAACTCCTCAACGCCCGCGGCGCGCAGGGTCTCCACATGGATGAAAACATCGCCCGGAGCATCCGCCCGGTTGACGAAGCCATAGCCCTTGGCCCGGTTGAACCATTTGACCGTCGCCGCTTCAAACGGACCGGCCGGGCCGGCGGGGCGGCGGCGGGTTCGGCGCTCCGGATCCGCGTCCGGGCGGGGCGAGGCCTCAACCGGACTGGCCGTCGTTTCGTCCACATCAATGACGCGGAACGCTTGCAAACCCTTGGCGCGTCGCACGGCCTCGCAGGTGATGGTGGCGCCCTCCGGCGGTTCGGCCTTGCCCGCCGCGCGCAAGCAGGAAATATGCAGCAGGACATCGCCCTTGCTGTCATGATCAAGCGGCGCCAAGAAGCCGTAGCCCTTAACGGCGTCGAACCACTTCACGCGACCACGCACCGTGACTTTTTCGGTGTCTGCGCCCTCGGAGCCCATATCCAACGGGCCACCCCAACTCATGGCGTTAACTCCACCGTTAACCATTACGCCTGGGGACTGTACCACGCCTTCACGCGCAATTCCGGCGACAAACGTCTATAAGGCCGAGGAGCGGACAGAGCCCCTCGCATCCATGCGGGGGCGGGGCCCGTATAACGAATGAACCACAGGGAGGATGCGATGCGCGGGATCATAGGTATGGTGGCGGGGATGCTGATGCTGGGAGCGCCGATGGCGCTGGCGGAGCCAAACGCCCCGGCGGGCGCTGAGGACGCCCATGGTTTCAGCTTTGACGGCATCGCCGGCAAAACGGTGTCCCTAAGTGACTATGCCGGCCAGGTGGTGCTGGTGGTGAACACCGCCTCCAAGTGCGGCTTTACGGGCCAGTATGATGCGCTGCAGGCGCTGTATGAGGCGCACCAAGAGGACGGCCTTGTCGTTCTGGGCGTGCCCTCCGACAGCTTCGATCAAGAATTGAGCACGGACGACGCGGTGCAGGATTTCTGCGCGGTGAACTTCAACCTCACATTTCCCATGACGGGCATCACGCCGGTGACGGGCGATGCGTCCCATCCCTTTTATCAGTGGGTGCGGGCTGAAACGGGAAAAGCCGGCTTTCCGGGCTGGAATTTCAACAAGGTGCTGTTGAACCGCGAGGGCGCGATCATCGACACCTATGGCAGCCGCAGCACGCTGCAGCTCAACGTGAACGCTTTGCAGAAAAACTTGGTGCAAGCGGTGGAGACCGCGCTCGCCACGCCGGCGAGCTGACGCGCGGATTGCGCGCCGATGCCCATGCAAAGCCACGGGGTTAGACCGAAAGCCCCGCGGTTTGCGCGTCGGCCATGAACGCGGCCAAGCCCTTGTCGGTCAAGGGATGCGCCGCCAAGCCACGCAGCACCGCCGGAGGCGCCGTGGCCACATCGGCTCCGGCCAGGGCGCAGTCCTTGATGTGC
>CAZGCB010000003.1:0-52793 GCA_964524065.1 uncultured Caulobacterales bacterium
GACGCCAGGTTTTCAACCTGGAAAGAGGGGTTCGATTCCCCTAGGGCGTGCCACTTTCCAGCGCTGGCGTGATGGTCGGCGCCGCGTCTGAACGTTCAACACCATGTGCATCGGGAAACAGCGCTAAGCGTTCGCCCTGCACCTGCGCCTGCGCCTGGGCCCAGCGCGTGCGGCCATCGGCGACGCGTGCGAGGCACGCGGGAAACAGCTGATGCTCCTGCGCCAGCACCCGCGCGGCGAGGCTGTCAGCGTCATCCTCCGCCAACACCGGCACGGCCGCTTGGCCGATGGCGGGCCCGGCATCGAGCTCGGCGGTCACATAATGCACGGTGCAGCCATGGATGGTGACGCCGGCCTCCAGCGCGCGCTGATGCGTGTTGAGGCCGGGAAAGGCCGGCAGCAGCGCGGGGTGGATATTGAGCATCCGTCCCTCCCATTTGCGCACCAGCCAGGGCGTCAGCACGCGCATAAAGCCAGCCAGGCACACCACATCGACATGGGCGCTGAGCAGGCGGGCATGCACTTCGATTTCAAAGCGCTCGCGATCGGGATAGGCGCGGTGATCCACCACGGCGGTGGGGACGTTGCGTGCGTCCGCCAAACCAAGGCCCGGCGCGTCGCCCACATTGGACAGCACCAGCGCCGGGCGCGCGGGAAAGTCCGGCGCCGCCATGGCGTCGAGCAACGCCACCATGTTGGAGCCGCGACCGGAGATCAAAATCGCGACATTCTTCTTCTCGGCGGGGGCCGGCGACAGCCCACTCACGCCTCGGCCTCGACCAGATCACCGCACACCCAGGCGGTTTCGCCGGCGGCGCGCAAATCGGCCACCACGTCGTCGGCATTGGCGGCGTCCACAATGACGAGGAAGCCCACGCCGCAATTGAAGGTGCGGCGCATCTGCGCGTCATCGGCGCCGCTGGTGTCCTGCAACCATTGGAAGACGGGCGGGCGGCGCCAACTCGCCCAATCAAGTCGCGGCGCCAGGCCCTGTGCGACGGCGCGCGGGGGATTGTCGATCAGGCCGCCGCCTGTGATGTGCGCCGCGCCCTTGAGGCGCCCCGCGCGGGCCAGCGGCAAAATGCTGGGGACATAAATGCGCGTCGGCTCCAACAAAGCCCGGCCAAGCGCCGTGGCGGCGTCCCACGGGGCGGGATCGGTCACCACAAGGCTGTGGTCCGCGATGATTTTGCGGATGAAGGAAAAGCCATTGGCGTGCGGGCCGGAGGATGCAACGGCGATAAGGACATCGCCAGCGCGCATGGCGCCGTGGTGAGGCATCACATCGCCGCGTTCGGCCGCCCCCACGGCGAAGCCGGCCACATCATATTTGCCGGGCGCGTAAAGCCCGGGCATCTCCGCCGTTTCGCCGCCCAGGAGCGCGCAGCCAGCCTGGCGGCAGCCTTCGGCGACACCTTCCACCAGCTGGCGCCCCGCTTCGGCGTCCAAGCGCCCCATGGCGATATAGTCGAGGAAGAACAGAGGCTCCGCGCCCTGGGCGAGGATGTCGTTGACGCACATGGCCACCAAATCAACGCCGATATCGCCATGACGGTTCATGGCGCCGGCCAACTCCAGCTTGGTGCCCACGCCATCCGCGCCGGCGATCAGAATCGGATCGCGGAACCCAGCGCCCGCCAGATCGAAGGCGCCGCCGAAGCCGCCCAGCCCGCCCATCGACCCGGCACGCGCCGTGGACGCCGCCAACGGGCCTAACGAGGCGGCGAAAGCGTCACCGGCGTCGATATCCACCCCGGCCTCGGCGTAGGTGAGGCCGGAATCATCCTTGGCGGCGGGGCGGTCCGGCGGTGCGGGCGGGCGTGAGGATGTGACCACAAAACCTCCACAAGAAAAGCGCACCTTCAGGGTGTGAACTGAACGTGGCGGGCGCATGACGCGCTGGCGTGACTTGACGAACCGGTCCGCAAGCCGTTGGTTGCGACCCGGTATCGCGCGGTGTCGCCTTAAGGTGGGAGCCTCAGCATGGCAAGAATGTCAAGGGCTGCTCTTGGCGTGGTTTTGGTCCTCGCCGCGTGGGCGGCGAGCGCGCCGGCCCATGCGCAGGATATCTTCCGGATCACCGGCGTGCGCGCCCAGGCCGAAGCCGCCACGGCCGCCGCGGCGCAGGAGCCCGCGCTAGGCCAGGGTTACGCCATCGCGCTGGAGCGCTTGACCGAGCGCTTAGTGGGTCGCCGCGAGCGTGTGTTGGCGCCCCCGGTCACCCCGGCGATTGCATCGGATCTGGTGGCCGGCCATGAAGTGGTCGAGCAGGCCAATACCGCCACAACCTACATCGCCACCATCAATGTCACCTTCGATCCGCAACGGGTGCGGGAGTATTTTGGGGCCATCGGCGTCCAGCATGTGGAGAGCCGTACGCGCGCCATGCTGGTGGTGCCGGTGTGGCGCGAGGCCGGCGGCGTGCGCTTGTGGCGTAACAATCCATGGCTGGCCAGTTGGCAGGAACGTTCCTTTATCGATGAGCTGACGCCCATTTTAACGCCCTTGGCGAACATCGAGGACATCTCCAGCACCCCGGCCGTCAGCGCGGCCCGCCGCGATCGTGCAACCCTGGCGGGGCTGGCCCGGCGCTATGACCTCAAGCGCGTGCTGGTGGTGGAGGCGCGCGGCGCGCCCACCGCGGGCTTCAGCGCCCAGGCGTGGGAGCTCGATTTTGACGAAGGCGGCGCGGCTGTATCGCGCGGCGCCGCATCCGGGCGCACCCTGGCGGAGGTGCGCGACTTGATTTTCCTGCGCATGCAGGAGGACTGGAAGCAATCGCTGAGCGCGACCGCGGGCGTGCAAAGCAGCATTGTGTTGTCCGTGGAATTCGATTCCCATGAGGAGTGGCGCGTGCTGGAGGACGGGGTTGGCGGGGCCGCCCTTTTGTCCAATGTGCAGCTGGAAGCGCTAACGCGCGATGGCGCCATGTTGCGCGCGCGGTTTCGCGGCGCCTTGGAGCAATTGCAGTTGGAGTTGCGCGAGCGCGGCGTGGCTCTGACGCCGCTGCCGCCGTCTGATTTCGGCGAAACCCTCTGGCGGGTGGAGACGTTAGAGCGCGCCAACCGTCGGCGCGCGACGCAAACCCCGCCCCGCGGGAACACCTTTCGAACGCCATCGCCTCTGCCGGCCAACGGCGTCGCAGCGCCTTTTCCCCGCGGCGATTCCGGCGCGCCGTGAGCGCGCGTCAGCTCCCGCTCGACTTTCCGCTCCTCAGCACAGACATCACGGCGATCGATGTGCGCGGGCCGGCCACAGAAGAGGCGCACGCCGCGCTGTCGGGCTGGCGCGCTTGGCCTGTGCACGCACTGGCGCTGATAGGGCCAGAGGGCGCGGGCAAAACCCATATGGCGCGGCTGTGGGCGCAGGATGTCGGCGCGAGCATGCACCCCGACGCAAGCGTGCAGGCGCTAAACGCCGCCCGCGCCGCCATCGAAACGGGCGAGCGCGCCATCGTGGATAACGCGGACGCCGCCGCTGCGGACGCCCCGCACGCGGAAGCGCTGTTCGCGGTGCTCAACGCCGCGCGGCACGCCCCCAACAGCGCCCTCCTTTTGACGGGGCGCAGCGCGCCCCACGCCTGGCCCGTGGCCGGCGTGTTGCGCGATCTCGCCTCGCGTTTGACCGCGTTGGCCCGGGCCGAGTTGCAGCCTCCCACTGATGAAGAACTTGCCGCGGCGCTGAGAAAAATGTTCGCTGTTCGCGGCGTCGAGGTGGATGAAACCTTTATTTCATACGTGCACGCACGAATAGAACGATCGTTCGCCGCCGCCGCCGCCCTTGTCGACGCGCTGGATCGTCACGCCTTAGCGGCCGGCGCGCGCGTCACACGGAGCTTAGCCAGCGCCTATTTCTTCGATCACGAAACCGAGGAGCTATGAGACCTTCACCGCCCGACACCGACGCCCCGAAGCGGAGCGCGCGGGATGTCTCCGCCTCCAATGGCGCGGGCCACGCCTCGCACCGCAAGCTGGACGGCGATATCACGCCGCGGCCGAAACAACGCAGCGCCAAGCATGCGGGCAAAGCCGTCAAGACAAGTGCGAGCAAGGCGGCGAAGAAGGCGCGGCAGGCGCCGCTGCGGCGGCGCGCGGAGCGGTTCATCAATCGCGAAACCAGCTGGCTGGAGTTCAACCGCCGCGTGCTGGCGGAGGCCGACAATCCGCGCCACCCGCTCTATGAGCGCGTGCGATTTCTGGCCATCTCCGGCTCGAACATGGACGAGTTTTACATGGTGCGCGTGGCGGGCCTGCGCGAAATGGTGCGATCGGGCGTGGCGCGCACCAGCGCCGACGGCCTCACCGCCGCCCAGCAAGTGGCGGCTGTTGAAGCGCTGGCCAACGAACTCATGTTGGAGCAGCGACGGCTGTGGGTGCAGTTGCAGGCCGAATTGCGCGATGCGGGCGTGGCGGTGCTCAGCGCCGACGAATTGACGGGCAAGGAGCAGGAGTGGCTGCGCACCTACTTCCTTGAGCATCTCTATCCCTTGCTGACGCCGTTGGCGGTGGACGCGGCGCATCCGTTTCCCTTCGTACCCAATCTCACCTTCAACTTGGCGTTGCTGCTGCGCGATGAGGACGGCCTGACCCAACAGGGGTTGGTGCGCATCCCCCAGGGCGCGCGCCGTTTCATTTGTCTGCCGGCTGGCGATCGTCCCGTGGACGGTCCGCCGAAAAAGCGTCTGGTGATGCTGGAGACGGTGCTCAGCCTGTTCCTCGACTTGCTGTTTCCCGATTGCGAGATTTTAGGTCACGGCCTGTTCCGCGTCATCCGCGACAGCGATATCGAGCTGGAGGAGGAAGCCGAGGATCTGGTCGCGCACTTCCAGTCCTTGCTGAAGGAACGTCGGCGCGGCGTGTTGGTGCGGCTGAAGCTGGACGCCGCCATGCCCGAGGCGCTGCAGCGTTTCGTCATTGATGAGTTGGACGCCACGCCCCAGGACATCGTGCCGGTGAACGGCGTGTTGGGCGTCAATGAGCTGTCGCAACTGATCAGCACGGACCGCCCGGACTTGCTGTTCACCCAGCTCACGCCGCGCAAGCCCGAGCGCGTCAATCAGCATCGCGGCGACATTTTCGCCGCCATCCGCGCCAAGGATATTCTCGTCCACCATCCCTATGAAACCTTCGACACGGTGGTGGATTTCGTGCGCCAGGCGGCGGGCGACCCCAAGGTCGCGGCCATCAAGCAGACGCTCTATCGCACCTCCAAGGGCTCGCCCATTGTCGCGGCGCTGTGCGAGGCGTCCGAGGCCGGCAAAAACGTCACCGCCATTGTAGAGGTGAAGGCCCGCTTTGATGAGGAGGCTAATCTCGGTTTCGCCCGCGATTTAGAAGAAGCGGGCGTGCAAGTGGTCTATGGCGGCTTCATCGAGATGAAGACCCACGCCAAGCTGACCATTGTGGCCCGGCGCGAGGGCGAGGGCCTGCGCGTTTATACCCATGTGGGCACCGGCAACTACCACCCGCATACCGCGCGTGTGTACACGGATGTGTCCATCTTCACCTGCGATCCGAGCTTTGGCCGCGATGCCGGCCGTGTGTTCAACTATGTCACCGGCTACGCTCAGCCGCGCGACATGGAGGCGTTTTCGGTCTCGCCCTTCACCATGAAGGACGAGCTGCTGGAGCTGATCGCCGCGGAGGCGGAGAACGCGCGCGCCGGCAAACCGGCGGCGATTTGGGCGAAGATGAATTCGCTGGTCCATCCGGAGCTGATCGACGCGCTCTATGACGCCTCACAAGCGGGGGTGGACATCGACCTCATTGTGCGTGGCATTTGCTGCTTGCGTCCGCAAATCCCCGGGCTGTCGGAGAATATCCGGGTGCGCTCCATTGTCGGACGCTTCTTGGAACATTCACGCATTTACGCCTTCGCCAATGGCGGGCCCATGCCGTCGGACCAAGCGTTGGCCTTAATCTCCTCCGCCGATTGGATGCCGCGCAATCTAGAGCGACGGGTGGAAGTCATGGCGCCGGTGCGCAACGCTACGGTGCGCCGGCAAATCCTCGATCAGATCATGGGCGCCAATATCCGCGATGAACGCCAGACCTGGTTCATGAACGCCGACGGCGCCTATGAGCGTCATCCCGGCTATGACCGCAAAAAAGCCTTCTGTGCACACACTTATTTGTTGGAGACGGTAAGCTTGTCGGGCCGTGGTCACGCCAAGGGCGAAGGGCCGGAGCCATTGGTCTGGCACGATGAGGATTGACCAGGCGGCTTTTGGGCGGCTGTCTTTTAACGGCTGAGCGCCTATCTCTGCGGACAAGCGGCCGGCCGAGCGGCGGCGCGGATGGACAGGCAGTCTTATGGGCCAGAAATCCAAACCTTGGACTGCCCCCGAGGCGGGCGAAGAAGCGGCCGTCATTGATATCGGCGCCAACTCCGTCCGCGCCGTGATGTACCGCGTGGAGGAAGGCCGCTTCTACGAGTTGGACTCCATCGCCGAAAAACCCAAACTCGGTCGCGGCGTTCACGCCGCCGGGCGTCTGCAGCCCCGGCGCATCCAAAAAACGCTCAATGCGCTCGAAGCCCTCGACATTGCGATCGACTGCAGCGAAATCAGCCGCCGCATCGCCTTCGCCACCGCCGCCGTGCGCGAGGCCGACGAAGCCAGCCGGCGAACCTTTTTAAGCCGTGCCGAGACGGTGATCGGAACCGAGATCCATGTGCTGAGCGGTGGTGAGGAAGGGTGGTGCGCGGCTCGCGGCGTGATCGCCGGGGGCTTGAACGGTGATGGCTTGGTGGCGGATTTGGGTGGCCTGAGTTTGGAGCTGGCGCTCATCCGCGATGGTGCGCCCCATGAGGGCGTCACGGCGGTGGTGGGGCCGTTGGCCATTGAAACTGTGTTGGAGCAGGCGGGATTGGAGGCGGCGCGCGATCGGGTGCGCACGGTGCTCAGCGACTCAGCCAAGCCTCAGGGCGGATGGTCCGGCCATCAGCGGCTGTATGGCGTCGGCGGCGCTTGGCGCGCGCTCGCCAATGCGGACATCTCCCGCAAGAGCGGCAAGACCCGCCGCGGACGCCCCCACGGCTACACATTGCCGCTTGACGATGCGCGCACGACGATCGCGTTGCTCCTCAGCGACAGCAGCAAAGCCGAAAGCGTCCTGGACAAAGCGCGCGTGGATCCTGAACGGCGCGAGACGCTCAAGGGCTCGTTGGTCGCGCTGGAGATCCTGCTGGAAAAAACCGGCGTCGCGGAGATCGTCATCTCCGGTTATGGCGTGCGTGAGGGCGTCTTAGCGCGTGCGTTGAACTTCAACGCCGACGTGCGTGCGCTGGCGAGCTAAGCGGTAACGACCCGACGCAGCACGCTGAGGTAGCCCGGCGCAATCGTCATGCGTTGTGTCAGGCCCTTCGCGCGCAGCAGCGCGTGAGTCTGTTCCAGCCGGTAGCACGGCAGATACATGAACAGATGATGCTCGGTGTGGTAGTGCACCCAATAGGGAGCCAAGAACCACCGCTCCAGTGGGTTGGCCAATGTGGTGCGCGCATGGGTGAAGGGATCAGCGCCCGTCGTTGTGCACGCATGTTCGGCAATGTTGCGGATCCGAAAAGCCAGCTGAAACCACGTGGCGAGGGCGAGCCACCAAGCGAGCGCCGCGCCGCCGGCGCCCAGCACCAGAAGGCCGACCGTCAGCCCGCCATTGATGATCGCAAAGCCCGCCAGCGCCCGGCGCGCCGCGGCGCGCGCGTCCGCAGACACCCGCGCATCATCACCAAACGCCATGCGCGCTTGGGCGAACCGCAAACGCACAAACGTCCATCCGCTCAAATCCCGCGCAATCTTCCGCCACAAACTCACGCGGCGAATGGGAAACGGCGCGGACAATGGGAGATCGGGATCCTCGGGCTGCTGGGTGAATTTGTGGTGCCGCAAATGCTCATCGCGATAGCTGCGCAAGTCCACGCCCACCGGCGCGCCGCACAGCCAGCGGCCCACGGCGTCATTGATACGCTGGTTGGGATGCAGCAAGCCATGCGCAGCCTCGTGCATCAGGATGGCCATGCCCAGCTGTCGCGCGCCGATCAGCGGTATCAAGATGGCCCAGGCCAGCGGGTGTCCGATCGCCAATCCCGCCCACAACGCCAGCGCCGCCACACCCCAGGCGTGCCCGACAAGCGCCAAGCCGCGCCAGGACGATACGGCGCGCAACGATCGCCATTCAGCATCCGTGAAGATGGCGCGCGGTTTCGCGTGGCGTATGGCGGGCATGCGGGGGCGCTCCGACTGGCGATCAAACGCTTCGTTGACAGCATACCATAGCCAACGTCACCACACGCTGCGCCAAAGGCCCAATCGCCTTAGCGCCCGCCGATGCGCACGCGCCCTTTGTCCAGATACAACATGCTGCGCCCGTGCTTCAGGTCGAGGGCCGCTGCGCCGAACACCCGGCGTCGCCACCCCTGCAGAGCCGGAATGTCGGCATTGTCATCGGCCGCGATGTGCTCCAAATCCGCCACCGTGGCGATGAGGCGCGGCGCCACCTGATGCGCTTCGGCTTGGACGCGCAGCAGCACTTTCAGCAGCTCCAGCGTCGGGCCGAGGCCCGCCGGCGTCGGCTTCACCTTGGGCGGCGTGGGGGCGGCGGCCTCCGGATCGGCCAGTGCGGCGTGAAGCGCCGCCGCCAAGCTTTGGCCTGCCTTGGACCGTTCGAAGCCGCGCGGCACGGCCCGCAAGCGACCCAACGCCTCGGCGCTGGCGGGCGTTTGCATAGCGATCTCGTGGATCGCGTCGTCCTTCAGGACGCGCTGGCGCGGCACGTCACGGCTTTGCGCTTCGCGCTCGCGCCAGGCGGCGGCCGTTTTCAGGGCCGCGAGATAGGGCTTGGTGCGCTTGCGCAATTTGAACCGCATCCAGGCGTCTTCCGGTTCGCTGGCGTAGGTCGCGGGATCGGCGAGCGTGGCCATCTCCTCCGCCACCCAATCGGCGCGATCATCGGCCAGCAGCCGCGCCTGCAAACCGGGATACAGATCGCGCAAATGCGTCACATCGCTCAGCGCGTAGGTCAGCTGCTTGTCCGAGAGGGGCCGACGCGACCAGTCCGTAAAGCGCGAGGATTTATCCACATTAGCGTTCACCAGCGTGCGCACCAGCGCGTCATAGGCGATGGAATCGCCCAGGCCCACGGCGGCGGCGGCCACCTGGCTGTCAAACAGCGGGCCTGGCACCGCCCCGGACAGATGCGCGAATATCTCCAAATCCTGGCGCGCGGCGTGGAACACCTTCACCGTGCCCGGATCGTGCAGCAGGGCGAAGAAGGGGGTCAAATCCAACCCCTCCGCCAACGGATCAATGATGACTTCCACGTCGCCGGCGGCCGCCTGCACAAGGCACAGCACGGGCCAGTAGGTGGACTCGCGCATGAACTCGGTGTCGACCGCGACAAACTCATGTTCGCCCAGCGCCGTACACGCCTCTTGCAACGCAGCGGTTGTGGTGATGATTCGCATGAGCTCAGTTTATCAGGGCGCGCCCCAGGGACCCACCTTTTGCACGGTGGCGTGTACGGATCATGGTGAGACGGTCAAAACTGTCACACTCCCGTCCTACGCAAACGGCGTGGTGCTGGGGAGCGCGCGCGGAGGGTGGACATGGCTGACGCTCAACATCGTCTGGCGCATGCCCGGGTGTGGGCGGCCGCCGGGCTCGCGGCGGTCCTAGCGGGCCTTGCGGCCTGCGTTGAAAACGATAGCGACAAAGCGGAATCAAACGATGCGTCCGCGCCGGCCGCTACGGGGCCGGCAAACGCGGCGCCTGCACGCCACGCGGTGCAGCGCGACGATCCCTACTTCATCGCCGCTGCGGCGCGTCTGGAGGCCATGCGCGCGGCGCCGCGGCGCACTGGCGCAGCCAAGAACCTTATTCTGTTTGTCGGCGACGGCATGGGCATATCCACCGTCACGGCGGCGCGCATTTATGCCGGTCAGGCCGCGGGCGGGGACGGCGAAAGCCATGTCTTGGCGGTGGATCGCTTCCCGCACCACGCCTTGTCGCGCACCTACAGCCATGACTTCCAGGTGGCGGACTCCGCCGCGACCGCGACCGCCATGATGACCGGCGTGAAAACGCGCACCGGCGTGGTCAATGTCGCGTCGAGCGTGGGGCGCGGCGATTGCGCGGCGGCTCTCGACGCCCCGGTGACGAGCCTCTTTGAAATGGCGGAAATGGCTGGGCGCGCCACTGGCGTGGTCAGCACCGCGCGCCTCACCCATGCAACGCCGGCCGCGGTGTATGCCCACAGCGCCAACCGCAGCTGGGAAACAGATGTGGCCCTCGGCGAGGCGGCCGCGTTGGGCTGTATCGACATCGCCCGCCAGCTGATTGAATGGCCCGCGGGCGATGGTTTGGAGATCGCCTTGGGCGGCGGGCGGCGCAATTTCTTGCCACAAGAGACGGCGGACCCGGAATATCCCGATCAGACGGGCGCGCGCGGCGATGGCCGCAATCTCACGGCCGAATGGGCGGCGAAGTCCGCTGCGCACCGCTTCATCTGGAGCGCCGAGCACTTGGCGCAGGCTGACCTGGCTGGCGGGGCCAAACTGCTTGGCCTGTTTGAGCCGTCACACCTGCAGTATGAAACCGACCGCGAGAACGACCCGTCCCTGACCGCAATGACGGAAGCGGCCATTACGCGCCTCAGCCAATCGGAGGACGGCTATGTCCTGCTGGTGGAGTCCGGGCGTATTGACCACGCCCATCATGCGGGTCAGGCCGGCCGCGCCTTGCCCGAAACCGTGGCCTTCGACGCCGCCATCGCGAGGGCGTTGGAACTGACCCGTCGTGACGACACGCTCATTGTGGTGACGGCTGATCACTCTCACACCCTGACCCTGAGCGGCTATCAAGCGCGAGGCACGCCCATTCTGGGCCTGGCCGCCGGGCCGACGGGCGGGCTCGTGCGGGCAGCGGATGGGTTGCCCTACACCAGCTTAGGCTATGCGAACGGCCCGGGCGCCTCCGGCGTCATCGATCGGCAAACGGGGCGGCGGCGCGATCTGTCGGATGTGGACGTGACCCACAAGGACTTCCGCCAGCCCGCCCTCGTGCCCAGCCTCTCCGAAACCCATTCTGGCGAGGATGTCTCCATCTATGCATGGGGCCCGCAGGCGCACCTGATTTCCGGCACCGTCGAGCAAAACTACATATTCCACGTTTTGGCTTTCGCCGGGGGCTTGTAGGGGGCCGCCCAAGCCTACACTCACGCGGGTGTGGCGTGGCCCAACGCCTTATACAGCAACGCCAGCGCGTGGCGTACGGCGCCATGGCGCACCCCGGCCCGTCCGCCGGCCGGATCGAAATGCTGGGCGTGCGTCTCAACGCCCGCGGCCGTGGCCACGCCGAACCACACCAACCCCACGGGTTTCGTCGGCGTGCCGCCATCGGGCCCCGCAATCCCCGTGATGGAGAGGGCGACATCCGCGCGGCTGCGGCGCCGGGCCCCGACGGCCATGGCTGCGGCGACTGGCGCGCTGACCGCGCCATGCGCCTCGATCACCGCCGGATCGACGTCGAGGTCCGTACTTTTCGCGGCGTTGGAATACGTCACCCAACCGCGATCAAACACGGCGGACGAGCCGGCGACATCCGTAATAGCGCCCGCCACCAAGCCGCCCGTACAGCTTTCCGCGGTGGCGAGAACCACCCCCCGCGCTGCCGCGTCCCGCACTAACGCTGCGGCTTGGGCGGACGGATGTGCGGGGGCGCCCATCACGCGTCGCGCCCGTGTGCGTCAAAGCGCACTGTGGCCGTCGCCAGCGCCGCAATCCCTTCGCGTCGCCCAAGAAAGCCCAACGTTTCGGTCGTCGTGGCTTTGACCGACACCCGTTCGGGCGCAAGGTCCATAATGGCGGCAAGACGCGCCGTCATGGCGTCGCGATACGGCCCGACCTTCGGGCGTTCACAGATCAGCGTCACATCCACATGGGTCAGCACGCCCCCCCGTTCGGCCGCCAAATCGCAGGCATGGCGTAAAAAAAGGGCGGAATCGGCATCCGCCCAGCGCGGATCGGCGGGCGAGAAATGCTGACCGATATCGCCGAGAGCCGCGGCGCCCAAAATCGCGTCGGTGATGGCGTGCAGACCCACATCAGCGTCCGAATGGCCAGCCAGGCGGTGATCATGGGGCACGCGCACGCCGCACAGCATGACATGATCGCCGGCTTCAAACGCATGGACGTCAAAGCCCTGGCCGGTGCGGTATTCCGGCACGGCCGGCGCCGGCCTTACCGGTGCGTGGTGGGTCTCTGAGGCCGCCAACAGCGCTTCGGCTAAGGCGAAATCTTCCGCATGGGTGAGTTTGATGTTCGACGCATCACCAGGAGTCAGCGCGACCGCGAGGCCAGCGGCCTCTGCAACCGCGGCGTCATCGGTGAGGTCGTGACCGGCGGCGGCGCGATGGGCCGCCAGGATGGGCGCGAAGTGAAAGCCTTGCGGCGTCTGCGCCCGCCACAAGCCGTCGCGCGCCGCGGTGTCCAGGATGTGGGGCGGTTCGCTCTGTGGGGCGGCGCGCTTCAATGTATCGGTCACCGGCAGCGCCGCGATGGCTCCGGCATGTTGGGCGAGGGCGCTCAGCACGCGGTCAATCACGCCGGGCGAGGTCAAAGGACGCGCGGCGTCGTGAAGCAGCACCCAGTCCGGCGGCGCCGCGCCCGTGGCCAAAGCCTCCAACCCGCTCCGCACCGAGGCTTGTCGGGTGGCGCCGCCCATGATCGGCGCGCCCAGGGCGCTCGACGTTGAGAAGGCGCGCGCCGCCGTCTCATAATCCCGCCTGTCATCTCCATGGATGACCACCCGCACCTCATCAACGCGCGGGTGTGTGAGAAACGCGGCGAGCGTGCGCGTCAAAACCGGGCGGCCCGCAAGCGGGCGATATTGCTTCGGCCCACCGGCGCCGGCCCGCGCGCCGCGCCCGGCCGCCACGATAATCGCCGCCACGCGTGCGGATGGAGAAGCTTGGGAGGGTTCAATCACGGCCGCACTCCGGCTAGACAGCGCTAGGTTTGGGGCCGTGCGGGCCCCATGGCAAGGATCTTCCAGCATGGACGCGGCGCAAACCGATCGCACAGCCCGCCTCGCCCGTGAGTCGCAACCACCGGTGCGCATTGGCGATCATCAGGTGAGCGTTCCGGCGCTTCTGGCGCCGATGTCCGGGGTGACAGACCTCCCGTTTCGCCGCTTAGCGCGACGCTTGGGCGCCGGCCTTGTGGTGTCGGAGATGGTGGCCAGCGAAGAGTTGGCGCGCGGTCGCGCGGATGTGGTGCGGCGCGCCGCCGGCGATGGCGAGGCGGCGCCGCTGGTGGTTCAGCTCGCCGGCCGTGAGGCGCGCTGGATGGCGCAAGGCGCACGCTTGGCGGCTGATGCCGGGGCCCAGATCATTGACATCAATATGGGCTGCCCGGCCAAACAGGTGACCAAGGGCCTCTCCGGCTCGGCGCTGATGCGCGATCTCGATCACGCGCTGAGGCTCATCGACGCCACGGTGGCGGCGTCCGGCGCGCTGCCGGTGACGCTGAAAATGCGCCTGGGCTGGGATCATGGCAGCCTCAATGCGCCCGATCTCGCGCGCCGGGCGGAGGCCGCGGGCGTGCAAGCGGTGACGGTGCATGGACGCACGCGCTGTCAATTTTATAAGGGGATCGCGGATTGGCGGGCTGTGCGGGCGGTGAAGGCGGCGGTGCGCATTCCCGTCATCGTCAATGGCGACATTACCGACGCGGCCACGGCCTGCGACGCTTTGGCGCAGAGCGGCGCGGACGCCGTGATGGTGGGCCGCGGCGCCTATGGCCGCCCCTGGGCGCCCGGACGCATTGGCGCCGCTCTTCTGGGCCGTGCGTCGCAGGCTGAGTCCGCTGAGCCCCCTGAACCCAATGCTGCGACGATTGGGGGGTATGCCGCCCAACAGCTGGAGGAAAGCCTGAGCCTTTATGGCGTGCATCTGGGGCTGCGCACCTTCCGCAAGCACCTCGCCTGGTATGTGCGCGAAGCGCCGTTGGGCCTGGACGCCGCCGCGCGCAAAGCCGAAAGCGCGCGCCTGTGTCGCCTGGACACGCCCGCGGCGGTGTTTGATGGATTGGAGCGTTTGTTCCAAAGGCCCGCGCTGGCGGCGTAGCACCTGCGATAGCCCGGCGGCGTTCGCGGCTCACCCCGTTGTCACTCACCTGCAACAGAGTGTTGATTTTGGGTCACGGCCCGTGTCAGCGTCATGGCTCAGGGGGAGATGCACGAGGTCTGCTTGTGGCGTCACCGACGTTCGGTTCGTTAGCATTGTCACGCTTGGAAAGTGTGCGTTTGCGGGCGTGGCCCACGCGCCTCGCCTATGGCGCGTTCGGCTTGGCGGCGCTGCTGACCTTCGGCGCAGCCCTGGCGGTGTTTGGCGGCCACACCCGCACGGAAGACGCCATTCGCGGCTGGATGTGGGTGCTGGGCGCCAACGGCCTCATCATCATCGTGCTGTGCGCGCTGGTGGGGGTGCGGATTTGGCGGCTTGTGCGGGCGCGCGTGAAAAACGCCGCCGCCATGCGCCTGCATTTGCGCTTTACCGGTTTCATGACTGTGGCGGCGTTGCTGCCGGCGGGCGTGGTGGCGGTGTTCTTGGGCGTCATGGTGCTGGGCTTGTTCGACACCTGGTTCTCTGACCGCGTGGGCGGTGTGGTGGAGAACGCAGCCGGCGTGGCGCGCGATTATGTGGATGATCGCGTGCGCCAAGTGGGCGAGCGGGTGGAGTTGATGGCCATTGACCTCAACCGCCCCGAAGCGGCCGCCGCGTTGCCGACCGAACGCGTGACCTATTCCGAATATCTGCGTGTGCAGACCAGTCTGCGCGGCTTTGAGGCGGCGTACATCGTCGATCGCGCCGGGGTGGTGTTGGCCTTCGCCGAACCCCAGAACCAACCGGCCTATCTGGTGCCCTCATCGGAAGACTTCATCGCCGTTGATCAAGGGCAATTTCCCATTCGCTATGGCGGCATGAACGATCCGCGCATTCGCGCGTTGATGCGGCTAGACGCCTATGAGGACGCCTATCTCTATGTCACGCAGCGCATTCCCGAGGACATCACCAGCAAACTCAGCGCGGCGCAGCAGGCCTTCTTGGATTACAGCGCGGCGCGCCAAGAACATGGGCGTCTGCAGCAATTCATCGGCGTGATCTATGTCCAAATGACCTTGCTTGTGGCCGCCGGCGCGGCCTCGCTGGGCATGGGCGGCGCGACGCGCTTGGTGGCGCCCATTGGGCGTTTGGTGCGGGCCGCCGAACGGGTGGGCGGCGGCGATCTGGCCGCGCGCGTGCATTTGGATTCCCAGCGCGACGAAATCGCACTGCTGGCGCGCACCTTCAATGAAATGACCGAGCAATTGGCCACCCAGCGCGATCAGCTCATCAGCGCCCGCGAGACGGCTGAAGCCCGCCGTGAACTCACCGAGGCGGTGCTCGGCGGCGTCAGCGCTGGCGTGATCGCCGTCAACCGTCACGACATGCTGACATTGGCAAACGCATCAGCGGTGGACTTGCTGGGCGCGGACTCGGCTGAGGCGCTGGTGGGCCGCCCCATCGGCGCTGTCGCCCCCGAGCTAGCGCCGCTGTGCGCCCGCGCCAAGCAGTCTGACGCGCCCGCGGAAGCCCAAACCCAGATCGAGCGTCAGGGCCGCGTGCGCCATCTGAGCGTCAGGGCCGGCGGCGCCGGCGACGGTTCGGGCGCTGTCGTGATCACTTTCGACGACATCACGCGCCTTGTCTCGGCGCAGCGCAACGCGGCGTGGCGCGATGTGGCGCGGCGCATCGCCCATGAAATCCGCAATCCACTAACGCCGATCCAACTTTCAGCGGAGCGTCTGCAGCGCAAATACCGTCCCGACGACGACAACCGCGCCGAAGTGTTTGATCGCTGCACCGACACCATCCTGAACAAGGTCGGCGATATCGGCCGCATGGTCGACGAGTTCTCGTCCTTCGCGCGGATGCCGGCCCCGCGCATCGCGCCTGTGGGGTTGCTCGCCTTGGTGCGCGACGCCGTTTTCGCCCAGCGCGTGGCGACGCCCGCCATCGAGTTCGCGTTCGAGCCGCCGGAGAGTGACGTCATCGCCGCATGTGACGAACGGCTGTTCGCGCAAGCGCTGGCGAATGTTCTCAAAAACGCGGCGGAGTCTGTGTCGGCGCGCATGTCCCATGATCCCGGCGGGCGCGAAGACGCTGGCGCCGTGCGCGTGCGCTTGCAGCCCCAAACGGCCTCCGCCCTGGTGGAGGTGCGCGATAACGGCCTTGGATGGCCGACGACGGATTTAGACCGGTTGCAGGAGCCCTATTTCACCACACGTGAAAAGGGTACAGGCCTTGGGCTCGCCATCGTCAAGCGCGTGATGGAAGATCATGGCGGCCGTTTGCAGCTCGCTGAGCCCGCCGATGGAACCCGCGGCGCGGTCGTGCGCTTGGTCCTGCCGCTTGATGCGACCGAACACGCCGACGCCCCTCTTTCGCAAGACGCGACGCAGGCTCCACCGCCGCGCGCCCTCATTTCAGCACACGGAGAGTCTTGATCCATGGCCTATGACGTTCTTGTCGTCGATGACGAGCTGTCCATTTGCGAGCTGATCGCCGGGTTCTTGGAGGACGAGGGCCACCAAGTCCGCACCGCGCAGGACAGCATCGCGGCCCTCGAGGCGGTGCGTCAGCGCAAGCCGGCGCTGGTGGTGCTGGATGTGTGGCTGCAGGACAGCCCGCAAGACGGGATCGAAATCCTCGAAGTTTTGAAAGAAACCGACCCCGATTTGCCGGTCATCGTCATCTCCGGCCATGGCACCGTGGAGACGGCTGTCGCGGCCATCCGCAAGGGCGCCTATGATTTCATCGAAAAACCTTTCAAAGCGGATCGGCTTCTCCACACCGTCGCGCGCGCCATTGAAGCCAGCGAGTTGCGGCGGGAGAACGCGGAGCTGCGGGGGGACCGCGATCGCCACCAGCTCATTGGCGAGTCCAGCGTCATGGCGGCGCTGCGCGCCTCGGTCGATAAGGTCGGCCCCACCAACAGCCGCATCTTGATCTCCGGTCCTGCGGGCGCCGGCAAGGAGATCCTGGCGCGCGCGATCCATGCGCGCTCCTTGCGCGCGGGCGGCCGTTTTGTGGCGGTAAACGCCGCTAGCATGGCGCCGGACAGCATGGAGTCCGAGCTGTTCGGCGAGGAGCGGCCCGATGGCTCCGTACGCAAAGCCGGTTTGTTCGAACAGGCGCATTTGGGGACCCTGTTCCTCGATGAAGTGGCGGACATGCCCTTCGAAACCCAAGGCAAAATCCTACGCACGCTGGTGGAGCAACGCTTTCGACGCGTCGGCGGCGGAGCAGACGTGCAAGTGGATGTGCGGGTGATTTCCGCCTCATCACGCGATTTGCAGGTGGAAATGGGCGCCGGCCGCTTCCGCCCGGACTTGTTCCATCGGCTCTCGGTGGTGCCGCTGCGTGCGCCGGCTTTGGACGAGCGGCGTGAGGACATCCCGCAATTGGTGGAGCATTTCATCGAGCGCCTCGCCAGCACCTCAGGCCTGCCGGCGCGTCAGGTGGCGCCCGACGCCATGGCCGTGCTGCAGGCGCTGGATTGGTCCGGCAATGTCCGTCAGTTGCGCAATTATGTGGAACGGCTGTTGATCCTGGCCGAAGGTGAAGCGCATGAACCCATCACGCTCGAGCATATGCCCGCCAGTGTCACCGGCGGCGAAGACGCCGAAGGCGGCGCCGAACGTCTCATCGCCATGACGCTGCGCGATGCGCGCGAGCATTTTGAACGGGAATACCTGACCGCCCAGATCAATCGCTTCGGCGGCAACATTTCACGCACAGCCGCCTTTATCGGCATGGAGCGTTCGGCGTTGCACCGGAAACTGAAGTCGCTCGGCGTCACCAGCGCGGCCGCCCGCACCAATGGCGAGGCTTTGGCCTAACCCGTATACCTGTCACCGCACGCGCATCACAGCGCCGCCAGGCGCGGATTGGCGCGCAGCAAGAGATCGTTGGGCGTTTCGCGTCACCATGGTGCGTATAACGGCGCGCTTTAAGCCGGCCACGCCGCGGGGCCTGATGGCGCAGGGGAGGCGTCCATGAAAATGATCGTCTGCGGTGCGGGCCGGGTGGGGTTCGGCATCGCTAAAGAACTTTCCGCCGAGCGGAATGCGGTCACCGTGATCGACCAATCGCCGGAGGAGGTGGACCGCATCACGACCAATCTCGATGTGCGCGGCGTGGTCGGCCATGCCGGCCACCCCGACGTGCTGGCGCGCGCCGGCGCAGAGGATGCGGAGATGATCATCGCCGTCACCCATTCTGACGAGGTGAACATGGTGGCCTGCCAGGTGGCGCATTCGGTGTTTGACGTGCCGACAAAGGTCGCCCGGATCCGCTCTCAAGCGTATCTGGATCCGGCCTGGAGCGACCTTTTTAGCCGCCGCAACATGCCCATCGATGTCGTGATCTCGCCGGAGATCGAGGTGGGCCGCGCGGTGCTGCGGCGGTTGGAGACGCCGGGCGCCTTCGACACGTTGCAGTTTTTGGATGGCCGGGTGCGGGTGCTGGGCGTTCGGGTGACACCCACCTGTCCGGTGAAAAACACCCCGCTCAGCCAAGTGCGGGAACTGTTTCCCCATTTGAAAGCTGTGGTCGCGGGCGTGCGCCGTGAGGGCAAGCTGTTCGTGCCGGAATTGTCCGACCAGGTGCTGCCCGGTGATGACATCTATATTGTGGTGGCTGCCGATTCCGTGGGGCGTGCGCTCGATATTTTCGCCGAGGAGGAGGAGGAGCGCGCCCGCAAGGTGGTGATCGTCGGCGCCGGCAATATTGGCGTCTTTGTCGCCCAAGCGCTGGAGCAAGCCTCCGGTTTGCGCGTGCGCATGCTGGAGTCCGATAAAGACCGCGCCGAGGAGGCCGCCGCCGCCCTGCGCCGCACCGTGGTGTTGCATGGCGATGGCATGGACCCGGTGTTGTTGCGCGAAGCGGGCGCGGCCGACGCCGAGGTGGTGATCAGCCTCACCAATGATGACAAGGTGAATGTCCTCTCTGCCGCTCTCGCCAAGGAGCAAGGCGCGCGCCGGGCCGTGTGTTTGGTCAACAACCGCGCTTTTCATGGGCTGAAGCCAGGGCTCGGCATTGACGTGCTGGTGGACCCACGCGCCACCACCATCTCCACCATCCTGCAACATGTGCGGCGCGGCCGGATCACGGGGCTGCAATTCCTGGATGACGGCGCCGCGGAAATCGTTGAGGGGGTCGCGTTGGAAACCTCACCGCTGATCGGCCGGCCCGTGAACGACGCCGGGTTGGGCGAGGGCATCGTCGTGGGCGCCCTGTTACGCGGTGACGCGCTGCATATGGGCGATGCGGAGGTGAAGATCAAAACCGGAGATCGCTTAGTGATGTTTGCCGAGCGCGAGCAAGTCGCGCAAGTGGAGAAGCTGTTCCGCGTCTCGCTGGAGTATTTTTAGACGCCATGGAGATTACCGGCATCGTGCGCACCGCGGGCGGGGTGCTGTTGGTCGTGGCGCTGCTTAGCCTTGGGCCGGGCGTGGCGGCCATCGCCCTGCAACGTCCCGACGCCACGGCGGGTTTTCTGGTCACCTTCATCGCCTCAGCTTTTGTGGGCGGGTCGTTGCTCCTCGCGGTGCGTGGACGCCAAGCCCGCACCACCCCGCGTGAGGCGATCCTGGCGTTGATTATCGGGTGGTTGGTGGCCGCGCTCGCCGCGGCCCCACCTTTGATGGGGCCCGATGCTGGGTTGATGCGCGCCTATTTCGATGCGTTAAGCGCGCTTACGACCACAGGCTTTCCGCCCGCCGCTGCGGCCACCGGCGATGGTTTGCGGCTGTTTTGGTGGAACCTGTTGCAGTGGATCGGCGGCGCGGCCTCGCTGTTGGCGATTTTGGCGGCTCTGGCGGCTCTCAACATTGTCGGCGCCGGCGTGCAGAAATCCCCGCTGTTCACTCTCGCACCGGAGCATGTGTTGTCGCGCGCCGCGCGACTCGCGCGGATTGTGGGACTGGCCTATGGCGCCGTGACGGCGGTCGTGTTTTTCGGCGTTTGGGCCAACGGCGCACGCTTTGCGGACGCGCTGTGCGTCGCCATGGCCAGCGTGGCGACCGGCGGCTTGGTGTTTTTGGATGGCGAGTTGACCGCCTGGCGTTTGCCGACCGGCGCGTTGGGCTTCGCCGGCGTGGGGTTGCTGTTCGGGGCGTTGAGCTTTGCGGTGCATTGGGAGGCGCTGCGCGGCCGGGCGCCCGCCGGCCATGTGCGCGATCGCGAAAGCATCCTCTTCATCGCGCTGATGTGGGTGTGGCTGTCCCTGGCGGCGTTCGCCGATCCCCCGCGGGACGGGGACGAGGCCGTGCGCCTGACGTTCGAGGCGCTGGCCCTCACCTCGACGGCCGCGTGGGACGCCGCACCTTTGGGCGTCAGCGCCATGGGCGCGCCCGTTTTGTTCGCCGCGGTGCTGTTTGGCGGCGCCGCCATCTCCACCACCGGAGGGCTCAAATTGCAGCGCATTATCATGCTGGTGAAGGAGATCGGTTTGGAGCTCAGCGCCTTGGCGCACCCCTCCAGCGTGTCCAATAAGCGGGTGGAGCGCGCGGGCGCGGGACGCATCGCCACCGTCAGCGGTCTGGGCGTGTACGCCGTCAGCTATGGCCTGGCTGTGGCCCTCATCATCGCGGCCCTTGGCGCGGCGGGCATGCCGCTTGATATCGCCGTGGGCGCGGCCACGGCCGCGTTGGCGAATGCCGGCCCGATGCTGCATGCGGCGGTGGGCGCGCGGGATGTGGCGACGCTGCTCGCCTCCGAGCCGGCCCTTGTCACACTCTGCGCCGGCATGATGTTAGGACGGGTGGAAGTGCTGGCGGTGTTCGCCGTCTTGCTGCCTGGTTACTGGCGGGGATAGCCCATGTCGCGGATCGCTTATGTCAACGGGAGCTACCAGCGCCATGCCGAAGCGGGCGTGGCGATCGAGGATCGCGGGCTGCAATTCGCCGACGCGGTTTATGAGGTCTGGTCGCTGCGCCATGGCGTGCTGCTCGATAGCGAAGGGCATTTCACCCGCCTGGAGCGCTCACTGAACGAACTGCGCATCGCCATGCCGATGGGCATCGCGGCGCTCAAAGCCGTAATCGCCGAAACGGTGCGGCGTAATCGGCTGCGCGACGGTCTGGTGTACCTCCAGATCACGCGCGGCGTCGCGCCCCGCAATCACGTGTTTCCCACCACCCCTGTGGCGCCTGGCGTCATCATCACCGCCAAGCCGGTGGACTGGGCCGCCATCGACGCCAAGGCCGCGACGGGCGCGCGCGTGGTCACCGTGCCGGACCAACGCTGGGCCCGCTGCGACATTAAGAGCACGTCCTTGCTGCCCAATGTGCTCGCCAAACAAGCGGCGGCCGACGCCCGCTCCGAGGAAGCCTGGATGGTGGACGCTGAGGGCTATGTGACCGAAGGCTCCTCCACCAATGCCTGGATTGTCGACCGCGAGGGCGCTTTGGTGACACGCGACGCCACGGCCAATATCCTCAACGGCATCACGCGCCGTACGATCATGAGTGTCGCCGCGGACCGCCAAATGCGCGTGGTGGAGCGCGCCTTCACCGTCGCCGAAGCCCAAGCCGCTCACGAAGCCTTCTTCACCGCCGCCACCGCGTTGGTGACGCCCGTGGTCGCGATTGATGGAAAGCCCGTGGGCGATGGCGCGCCGGGTCCAGTGGCCAAGGCGCTGCGCGCGGCGTATTTGGCGGCGTTTGCGTGAGGGCGGCGCCGAGCGCCCGGCTTGTCGGCGCTCGCCTCCAGCGTTTATAGGTGAACTCTGGCCCAATGTGTGTGTGGGAGAGATCACGGATGGCGACGGACAAAAAACAAAATCTGCAAGACACGTTTTTGAACGCGGTGCGCAAGGCGCGCACCCCGCTCACGGTATTCCTGGTCAATGGCGTCAAGCTGCAAGGCGTGGTGACGTGGTTTGACAATTTCTGCGTCCTCTTGCGCCGCGACGGCCAGGTGCAGCTGGTGTACAAACACGCCATCTCCACCATCATGCCGACAGCCCCGGTGCAGCTGTTTGAGCGCGAAGACGACGAAACTGCCGACGAACCGGCCTAATCCGGCGATGCGCGCCGCCATCGTCCTGTCAGGAGCGCACTGCGCGCATGAGCGATAGCCCCGCGCCCCGCATTCCCGCTTTGGTGATCCATCCGGTGGTCGAGCACGCCTCCGACCGCGATCCGCATCTGCGCCTGGATGAGGCCGCAGGCTTGGCCGAAGCGTTGGATCTCGATGTCCGCGCCGCGGAACTGGCGCCATTGCGGGAGGTGCGTCCGGCGGCCTTTTTCGGCTCCGGCCGCGTGGAGGCGCTGCGCGAGGACATCGACGCCCTCGGCGCCGAAGTGGTGGTGGTCGACGCCGCCGTGACCCCGGCCCAGCAACGCAATCTTGAGCGGGCTTGGGGCGCCAAGGTGCTCGATCGCACCGGGCTCATTTTGGAGATTTTCGGTCTGCGCGCCCGCACCAAAGAAGGGCGGCTGCAGGTGGAATTGGCGCGCCTCGCCTATGAGAAATCGCGCCTGGTGCGCACCTGGACCCATTTGGAGCGTCAGCGGGGCGGGCGCGGCTTTCTCGCTGGGCCGGGCGAAAGCCAAATCGAGGCGGACCGCCGGATCATCTCCGAGAAGATGGGCAAGCTGCGCCGGGAGCTGGTGGAGGTGCGCCGCACCCGCACGCTGCATCGCATGCAACGCAAACGGATTCCATTCCCGCTGATCGCGCTCGTTGGCTACACCAATGCCGGAAAATCGAGCCTGTTCAACGCACTCACTAACGCATCCGTCATGGCCAAGGACATGCCCTTCGCCACATTGGACCCGACGCTGCGTGGGAAAAAACTGCAATCGGGCGTGCGCGCCATGTTCGCCGATACGGTGGGCTTCATTTCTGATCTGCCGCACGATTTGGTGGAGGCCTTCCAAGCAACCTTGGAGGAGGTGCGCGAGGCCGATTTGCTGCTGCATGTGCGCGATGTCTCCCACGCCGAAACCGAAGGCCAGCGCCAAGATGTCGAAGCGATCCTCGGCGAGTTGAAAGCCGGCGAGGCGGGCGGCCAGCGCGTCATCGAGATCTGGAACAAGGCCGATTTACTGCCTGAAGAGGATCGTGAGATCGCGGCCCTGCGAGCACGCCATCGGGCGCATGACGAGGCAGACGGTTATGGGCCCATCCTCGCCTCTGCGAAGACAGGACTCGGGCTTGAGGCCATCATCGCCGCTGTGGACGCCGCGGTCACCGAGGGCGCGGCGGCTTATGCCTTCACGCTAGAGCCCAGCGCCGGTAAGGCGTTGGCCTGGTTGCACGCCCATGGCGATGTGCTGAATGAAAATGTCGCCGAGGATGGCCGTCTCACCCTGGATGTGCGCCTCAGCGCTATGGCCCTGGGCCGTTTCCAACGCATGTTCCCCGAGGCCGTCCGCTGCGACGACACGGCGCGGTGACGTCATTGCACTGAATGAAGAGACTGATCAGTGGCGACGAAATCGGGTTCGCCAGCATCTATGACTTGTTTGACCGTCGGCTGTCTGGACGCGACAAGATCGGCTTGATGGTTTGGACCTTCGCAACCCTGAAGATTCAGACGCCATCATCGACGCGCTGTTCACTGGCTCGCCAATCTCTCGCTAACCGGGGCGGAGCCCGTCAGTCACTGATGTGTGCACGGCGACTCAACCCCTAAGAAAGGGCTTTGCGATCCCGCTCCTCAGCCTTCACGGCGTCCCACGCGGCGTCCATCTCGGCGAGACTGCAGTCCTGCAACGCGCGGCCCTCGGCGGCCAAGCGCGCCTCCATGGCGCGGAAGCGGCGCTCGAATTTGGCGTTCGCGGCGCGCAGCGCTTCCTCTGAATCCACCTTGAGCTTCTGCGCCAGGCAGACCGCGGAAAACAACACATCGCCGATCTCATCGGCCACCGCCTCCACATCACCGCTGGCGGCGGCCTCCATCACCTCATCCAGCTCCTCATCCACCTTGGCGCGGGCTGCGGCGGCGTTGGGATAATCAAAGCCGACCCGCATGGCGCGCTTGCCGATTTTCTGCGCTCGCATCAGCGCCGGCAAAGCCAGCGCCACATCGTCGAGAGCCGAGGGCGTGCGCCCCTCAGCGGCGGCCTTGGCGGCGCGTTCGCGCGCCTTCATGGCCTCCCAGGCTTTTTCTTGGACTGCGGCTTCTTCAATGCTCGCATCACCGAACACATGGGGATGGCGATCCAGCATCTTTTGACTGATGGCCGCCACGACATCGTCAAAAGCGAAAGCGCCCGCTTCCTCGGCCATGCGCGCGTGGAATACCACTTGGAACAGCAAATCGCCCAGCTCGCCCTTGAGATCGGTCATGTCGCCGCGCGCGATGGCGTCGGCGACTTCATAGGCCTCCTCAAGGGTGTAAGGCGCGATGGTGGCGAAGGTTTGCTCCAAATCCCACGGACAGCCATGCTGCGGGTCACGCAGCCGCGCCATGATGGCAAGTAGGGTGTCGATGCTGAGCCGCGGCTGCGTGTCGCTATCACTCATGGGAAGGCTCCGGCCGCCGGTGAGACGGTCGTGACCCTACACCGCGTCGACGGAATCCCAAGGTGAATGCTGGGCTGCGCCAAACTGCCCCCGCGCCGCGTGGTACTCGCGAGCGAGCTGATCGACATATTCGGCCGTTGGGCGCACGGCTTTGACCGCACCAATGCCTTGGCCGCCGCCCCAAATGTCGCGCCACGCCTTGGTGGAGGTGCTGGAAAAGTCCGTCGCCGCGGCGTCATTGCCCGTCAGATCGTCGGGGTTCATGCCGGCATTGACGATGGACGACTTCAAATAGTTCCCATGCACACCGGTAAAGAGGTCCGTGTACACAATATCTTCGCCGCCATCGGCCGCGACGGCATCCTTGTAGGCGTCCGGCGCATTCGCTTCGAGGGTCGCGATGAAGGGCGAACCGATATACGCGAAATCGGCGCCCATGGCTTGCGACGCTAAGATCGCGCCGCCATGCGCGATGGCGCCGGACAACGCGACCGGTCCGTCAAACCACTCCCGGATTTCCTGCGTGATGGCGAAGGGCGACAGCGCGCCCGCATGCCCGCCCGCGCCGGAGGCGACCGCGATCAGACCGTCGGCGCCTTTCTCAATCGCTTTGTGGGCGAAGCGTTGGTTGATCACATCATGCAGCACCATGCCGCCATAGGTGTGCACCGCGTCGTTCAGCCAGGGCTGCGCGCCGAGGGAGGTGATGATCAAAGGAACCTCATGGCGCACACACACGTCCAAATCATGCTCCAAACGATCATTCGTTTTGTGGACGATTTGGTTCACCGCAAAGGGCGCCGAGGGGCGCTCCGGATGGGCGCGATCATGGGCGGCCAGCGCCTCTTTGATTTCGATGATCCATTCTTCCAAAAGCTCCTTCGGCCGGGCGTTGAGCGCCGGGAAGGAGCCCACAATGCCGGATGTGCATTGCGCGATCACCAGCTTGGGGTTGGAGATGATGAACAACGGCGCGCCGATGCACGGAATGCGCAGGCGCGATTTGAGGGTGGCGAGATCCACGCGGCGTCTCCTCAGATGGTCGATACGAACAGCTTGGGTGCACCGTGGCACAGACATGCGCCAAAAAGCATGTCGACTTGAGCCGCATATCGCAGGTGCAGCATAAACGCGGCGCTCGGCTCACGCGGCTTGCCGAGACGGGGCGACACGGCCGCCGATATAAGGCGCATAAGACATATTATGAGACTACATTGAAGCTATTATATATGCTAACCTCTTAAATCACATCAGGTTTTCCGACGCGCGCCGTCAAGCCCTGGCGACGTTCGCCCTACGCTCCGGCGGGGTCTGCGGCGTCATTCATGGCGTCCGGCCCGGACATGCGCGCGCAGTTGTGGGCCATCAAGACAAGGCCGTCATGGGCCGGCGTCACATGCGCCGGGGTTTGCGCATCGAGCGTGCGGTAATCCATATCCGGGTGCAGATTGGTGAGCACGGCGCGGCGCGGCTTGAGGCGGTCGATCCAGCCCAGAGCCTTATCGAGATGCGCATGCGTGCGGTGCGGCTGATACCGCAGCGCATCGACAATCCAGATGTCGAGCCCCGTCAAACGCGCCAAGGTGTCTTCCGGCAGCTCCACGCAATCATTGGAATATGCGATCGGGCCAAAGCGAAAGCCGAGCGAATCGATCGGCCCGTGATGCTGCAGCAAGGCCTGCGCATCGAGGGGCCCACCCGGCCCGGCAATCGCGACATGACGGCCCGGCTCCAGATCGGTTTGCGGATCCAATATCGGCGGATAAAGGCTGCCGGGCTTCTGCCGAAACACATAAGAATACCGCACCAGCAGCGTGTCGGCGGTGGCCGCATCCATATGCACGGGAATGCGGCGTCCCTGGAGATTGGCGACTACCCGCAGATCATCGAGACCATTCACCTGATCGGCGTGATCATGGCTGTAGAGCACGCCATCCACGCGCGCCACGCCGGCGGCGAGCAGCTGCTCACGCAGATCCGGCGCGGTGTCCACCAAGACGCGCGTGATGGCGTCCTCCCGCCAAGGATCGCGGCGACGCTTTTGCTCCACCATAATGCTGCAGCGCATGCGGCGATTGCGCGGCTCATTGGGATCGCAAGCGCCCCAATCGCCGCGCCCGTCCGGCCCACCCAAACGCGGCACGCCGCTGGAACATCCGCAGCCGAGAATGGTGACCCGAAGATCAAAACCGGTAGCGTCAGCCATGGGTCGCTCCCACCGCTGCGGGGGCGGCGGGCACGCGCGTGAAGAGCGCGTGAAAGGCCGCGGTAGTGCGCTGCGCCGTCTCCTCCAGCGTCCACCCGCGCAACTCCGCCAGTTTTTCCGCGACATGCGGCAGATAGGCCGGTTCATTGCGCCGTCCGCGATGCGGAACTGGCGCGAGAAAAGGCGCGTCGGTTTCCAGAATGATCCGATCGGCGGGCATGATGTCGCTGATGATGGCGCGCACATCCTGGGCGTTCTTAAAGGTGGCGATGCCATTGACACTGAAATAGCCGCCTAACGCCGCGCCACGCCGCGCCAAATCCACGCCGCTGGTGTAGCAATGCAGCAGGAACGCAAACGCGCCGCGCGCGTGTTCCTCCTCCAGAATGTCAGCCATGCGATCATCGGCCTCGCGGGCATGGATGATCAGCGGCAGCTGCAGCGTGCGCGCCGCCGCGATATGGGCGCGAAAGCTTGTTTCCTGATCGGCGACTGGGCTGTAGCCATAATGATTGTCGAGGCCCGTCTCCCCAATGGCGACGCATTTGGGATGATCGGCGCGGGCGATGATCTCTTCCGGCGTGACGTTCGGTTCGTCTTTGGCGTGGTGCGGATGGGCGCCGGCGGTGCCCCAAATGTCGCCATGCTGCTCGGTGATCGCGCGCACCGTGTCGAGATCGCTCCAGCGCGAACAGATCGCGATGATGCGTCCCACACCCGCCACGCGAGCCCGCGCGATCACGGCCTCGCGGTCCTCATCAAACGCGTCGGCGTGGAGGTTCACATGGCTGTCGACCAGGTGCATCGCCGTTCCTCTGTCCGCTATGCCGAGCCGCAGCGATTCGCACGGGCGCGTCCAGCGGCTTGACCGTTTTTAGGTGCGGTCGGCCGCCTGAGCCGTCGCCATCACCTGGAACATCTGGCGCATCGTCGCCTTAGGGTCCATCCGCAGGCGCACCAAATCCTCTTCCAAGCGCTGCAAACCGTCCCAGGCGTGCGCCCACGCCGGCGCCCCATGGCGCTTCTCAGCCGCGGCGCGCATGTGCGCTTGAACATGGGCGCGTGCGAACCCGAAGGCCAAGCTGCGCCGGGTTTCGCCATCGCGCGCGCTGAGATCTTCGGCCAAGCGCTCCACCATCAGACCGTCGCCGGCGGACGGCGCGTCCCACACCGCCTGCAGGCGTTGTTGCAACCGCACGCCATCGGCCAAAGCCAGGCGCACCGCCGCGCCCGGACGGCCATGCGCCAACTCAGCTGCGCGTTGGGCGTCGCTCTCATCCGCGTCCACAAGGCGGCGCACCAGCCGCGTCGCCGCGGCGACGCCGGGCGCCGCGAGCCGCAAGCGGCGGCAGCGTGAGCGCACCGTCACCGGCACGCGGCCATAGGCGTGGGCGATCAGCAAGAACACGCAGCGCGGCGGCGGCTCCTCCAATGTTTTCAAAAGTGCATTGGCGGCTTGCAGCGTCAATTCATCAGCCGCATCGACAAGGCACACCCGCCAGCCGCCCTCACCGGATGTGGACGCAAAGAAGCGTCCGACACCGCGGGCCGCTTCCACCGGAATCTCCGCCTTGGCGCCGCCGCGTGCATCCAGCGGGCGCTCCAGCACGAGTAAATCGCCATGCGCGCCCGTCTCCATGCGCCGACACACCGGATCATCGGGCTCAGCGCCCAGCGGTGCGCCCGTGGCGTCCGGCGCGGCGGCCAAAACCCGCCGCCCCGCCCGCCACCCCCACCTCCCCTTGCCCACCCCCCCCCGCCCGCGCCGCATCCACCCCTGCTGCATGCGGCCTGACGCGATCGCCGCGGCCAGACGTCCCTCCGCCTCGTCGTGACCCTCCAGATCGTACACAGCGCGGGGGTGCGGCGTCTCACTCGCCGCGGGCTCAGCCATGGGACGCATCCTGCGCAACCACGCCGGCGCTCCACGCACGCCAGACAGGCTCGACCCGCGCCCAAATCGCCGCCGCGACGGCGTCCGAATCCTGATCCGCGTCGATGATGGTGACCCGCTCCGGCTCGCGGGCGGCGATGGCGTGAAAGCCGGCCCGCACGCGTTCATGGAACGCCACGTCTTTGGCCTCAAAGGCATCCGGCGCGGCGTCGCCCGCTCTGCTTTGGGCCCGCGCAAGACCTTGGGCTGGGGCAATGTCCAACAACAGCGTCAGATCCGGGCGCGCGTCCCGCACCGCGATGTCATGCAGCGCCGCGATACGGGCTGGCTCCACGCCGCCAGCGCCCTGATAGGCCTCCGTGGAATCGGCGAAGCGATCGGCGATCACCCAGCGGCCCGCCGCCAGCGCCGGCGCGATGGCGTGGCTCCACAGCTGTGCGCGCGCGGCGTAGAACAGCAGGGTTTGCGCCATGGGCGTCCAGGCATGGGCGTGGCCTTGCAGCAGCAGCGCGCGCACCGCTTCGCCGCCAGAGGTGCCGCCCGGTTCGCGCACCCGCAAAGGCTGAAGCCCCGCTTCGTCCATCAAGCGCCGCTCCAAACGCTCAATCTGCGTGGACTTGCCCGCGCCTTCACCGCCTTCGACGCTGAGAAACACGCCGCGGCGACCGGGGCCGAATGCATCGGCGTGCGTCATGGGATTAACCGTCTGCCGCCGGCGCCTCTTCAGTCCCGGCCGTGCGGATGAGGTGAAATAACGCCGCCAGAGCGCGTTCGCGCCAGCCTAGGCGCACCACATCAGCGGCGGCCTTCACCTCATGGACCTGGGCATCGGCGCCGGGAATGGCGATGATGATCTCGCCCACCACATCGCCCGCTTTAATCGGGGCTTGCAGCGGCCCCTCAAAGCGAATGCGCACATCCGCCCGACGCGCGGCTCGGCGGTGATAGCCCACGGTCACCGCTTGGGACACAAACACGGGCAGCGTGTTTTCCGTCGCCATAAAGAGCGGGACCGATCCCACCACATCGCCAGGTTCAAACAGACGATGGATGCGGAAATCCACAAAGGCCGAGCGCATGAGCCGCTCCGCTTCACGGGCGCGGGCGCCTTCGCTGTCCATGCCGTTAAAGACGATGATGCGGCGGGTGTCGCCGCGCGCGGCCGCCCCCACGAGACCGTAGCCGGACTCACGCGTGCGGCCGGTTTTCAGCCCGTCCGCCCCCTCAAACGATCCCAGAAGCGGATTGCGGTTAAAGCGATTGCTGGGCGCCGCCGTGCAGTAGTCATAGGTCTCTTCAGAGAAAATCTCATAGAGATCGGCATGCTCGCGAATGATCAGCCGCGCCAGCTGCGCCAACGCGCGCGCGCTGATGCGTTGACCGGGATCGGGCCAACCTGTGGCGTTCGCAAACTGCGCCCCCTCAAAGCCAAGCTCCTGGGCCCGCGCGCTCATCATGTCGGCAAAAGCCGCCTCCGAGCCCGCAATGGCTTCAGCCAGCACGATGCTGGCGTCGTTGCCCGACAGGATGATGACGCCCCGGATCAATTCCTCCACCGTTGCGCGTACGCCCGGCTCCAGACACATGGCCGACGAGCCCGACGGCAACCCGCCGCGCCGCCAGGCGTCGACGGAGGTGGTGAACTCATCATCGAGGCTCAAGGCGCCGCTTTTCAGCTGCTCGAACACCAGGAGCAACGTCATCAGCTTGCTCATGGAGGCTGGAGGCATGGGCGTATCCGGCTCTTTGCCGAACAGCAGCACCCCCGTCTCATAGTCAAGAATGGCCACATGCGCCGCCCGCGTGGCGAGGGGCGTGAACGCCTCCTGCGCCCGCGCCGCGCCCGCCGTGCTCAACGCGGCGCAAGCGAGCGCGCACACCATCGCTGGAATGCGCAAGCCAATGCGGGCCATGGGGACACCTCCAGGCTGATCAAACACGCCCGCCGGGGGGCGTCACCGGGTCGGTTATGCCACGGCGCGGCGCGGGATGGCCAGCATCGCCAAGGGTTTTTCCCCTAAGCGTGGCAGCGCCGCCGCCCCATCAGCGCCGCACCACGCGCGCATCATCGTAACCAGCCCGCGCAGCCTCCGCCCGGGCGGCCTCCGCCTCCTCAAAGGCCCTCCAGGGGCCCAGCAGCACACGCTTCCAGTCTTCCCCGCTGCGCGGCAGTTTCTCCAACACAGCCGGCCCGGCATGGGCGAGCTCCTCAACGGCCCGCGCCGCGCCCCTTGGATTGGCGAACGCGCCCGCTTGAACGTACAGCCCTTGGGGCGTCGTCGCCGGCGCTGGCGCGGCGACATGGCGCGGCGTGCGCTGCGGTTGGCCCGCGCGCTTGGCCGGGCCGAGATACTCCACCCGCACCATGGCGGTGCCTTCCTGCAAAAAACCAAGCTGTGTGGCGGCCGCCTTGCTCACATCCAAGATGCGATTGTGGGCGAAGGGCCCGCGATCATTCACGCGCAGAATAAGGGAGCGACCGTTCTCTTTATTCGTCACCCTCACCCAGCTGGGTAGCGGCAAAGTCGTATGCGCAGCCGTCAACGCGTACTGGTCATAGCGTTCCCCGTTGGCGGTGGACTTGCCATGGAACCCCGGACCATACCAGCTCGCCACGCCCGTTTCGCGATAATGGTCCTCCCGCGCGGGAAAATACCAGATGCCGTTGATTTGGTACGGGCGGCCGATCTTCTGATCCTCGGCGCGGCCTAACAAACTGGGATCCACGGACACCGTCCGCGATCGCCGCGAGGACGTCGACCGATCAAAGCGCTCCGGCCAGTCGCGCGTTTCGGCCTGCTGGAACCGGTCTGGAAGCGTGTCCGGCGGCGTGACACAGCCGGCTACAGCCAAAGCGGCGGCGCTGGAGAGTGCGACATACGCCGCGCGGCACAAGGGGTGGCGACGCCACGCGGATCGCCCGCGCAGCGCTAGGGTTTGGGCCATTCTGACCTGCCTCTCCCGCCATTTCGGCGTGGTTGGAGCGGCGTGCGGGCCCTATGCCGCGCACGGCGATCGGCGCGATCGCCTCAACAGTGTCGGTGGATGGGTTTGCGCGGGCGCTAAGAAGGTTGGTGGCCGAGCGATGAAGAGCCTGGGCGCAATTGACCCGAGAGGGTCATCAATCCGCTTCACACACGCTGGACTTGAGCCGCGCGCCGCTCCTGCTTAGACCTTCACGCGCGCGAAGCACCCGGGCGGGTGGCAGAGTGGTCGATTGCGGCGGTCTTGAAAACCGTTGAACCGAGAGGTTCCGGGGGTTCGAATCCCTCCCCGCCCGCCATGTCCTCAAGCAGCGAAGCGGGTGGACAAACAATAAGCTGCGCCGGGCTGTGAGGTCGACGAGAGTTCGAAAAATCTCCCCGAGTCTCCGTCAGTTGCCCGCGTTCACGTCCCGCGAGTTTCAAAACACCACGCGCCTTCCAGCGCCCCGCATATGGCGCGGGGGGCCTCTGGGCCTCGATTCAGTGTGATACGCGCGTGGTTTCGCGTTGGAAGTCGTAGAAATCACCGCCCAGTCCGAGGATCCCGGTCAGCTCATCCAACGCGGTGCGGCTTTCTTCAAGCAAGGCCGGGTCCCCCAGATCATTCGGCGCTAGGCGATCGCGGTAGTGCGCGCGCACCCATGCCGCCAGTTGATCCTCCAAGGTGTCGCTCCACAGCATCGCTGGGTTGGCGCCGGCACGTTCCTCATCATTCAGTGCGACGCGCAAACGCAGACACGCCGGCCCGCCGCCATTGCGCATGGATTGGCGCACATCGACGTACTCCACCGTCCCGATCGGGCCATCGCCCGCCATCAGCCCGTCGCAGTACGCCCGCGTGGCCCCATGCTCCTGAGCTTCGATTGGCGCCAACAACACCAACCGGTCGTGGCCGGGAACCGCCAAGAGCTGCGAATTGAAAAGGTAAGAACGCACCGCGTCCGCCAGGGACACCGCATGGCGTGGGACAACAACGAATTGGGGATCAAACAGGCCGTCCGCCGCCCGCCGCAGCGCCTCAAACAGCGCGCCCGCGTCCCCAAACGCGTCTTCATGTGTGAACAGCGTCGTGGCCGTCCCGACGCTCACCACATCATTATGAAAGGCCCCGGCCTCCATCGCGGCTGTCGATTGGCGTCCAAACACCGTACGGTGAGCCTTTAGGCCATGGCTGCGCGCGATCGCCTCGCACGCTTGACGGCTTTGGCGCGCCGGCACGGACAGATCGGCGCGTTCGTCCCGATCGCGGCCGTGCACAAACAGCTCCACGCCCGGCGCACCGGGCTCGGCGGCCAGCCGCACATGGTTGGCCGCCCCTTCGTCCGCGAACGCGGCATGAGCTGGAAGCGGCGCATGCACCCGAACGGCGTCACGATTAGGAAAAGCCCGCTCCAACGCACGGCGTGTTTGCGGGCCCTCCAACGATCGATGCAACATACTGTGCAGATTGGCCGGGGTCAGATGCAGCCGGCCGTCCTGGGTGTCGGCGCTCGGGCTGACCGTCGCAGCGTTGGCGGCCCACATGGCCGAGGCGGAGGACGCTGCGCGCACCAATGCAGGCTCCCCGCGCCAGGCCGCCGCGAGCGCGGCGGCGTCCGATCCCGTAAAGCCGGCCGCTTTGAGCAATGGAATATAGGGACGCTCGTGCGGCGGCAGCACGCCTTGAACAAGCCCATAGCCCGCCAGACGCTTCATCTTGGCGAGGCCCTCCAGAGCGCCCGCCCGCGGGTTGGAGATCAACCCTTCATTGGCTTGGCTGGCCATATTGCCGTCGGACAGCCCGCCATAATTATGCGTGGGGCCGACGATGCCGTCATAGTTCGCTTCCACGGCCATCACGCTACTCCCATTGTGTCATCGCCCGCCGCCAGGGCGTCGGCCCATCAGCGGGGCGCCGGCCCATAGACAGCGCCCCCGCGGCCTTAGGGCTCAGCTTGCCCCCTAGGGCGCCGGTGACTCACCCGTCTCCAGCACACCCCCACGCTGCAAGATATCCAGCGCGGGCGCCATATGCGGGGCGTAGCGCCGCCACCGACCCACGGACGTCTTGTACAACGGTTGACGCACTTGTGAGGAGCTCGCGGTGGCCACCGGCGCCGTGTTGGTGTGAAACTCCAAGCAGGCCGGATGCCAATCCAAGTCGCAGAACGCCAACAAGCGGCGCGCCTGCCCTTCCAGATCCTCGATCAGATCCTCATACGCGATTTCCAGAAAACGGCTCGGCGGCAAAACGTCCCGCAGCGCCGCCATCAACTCACTAAACATCACATAGTAATGCGCCGCCCATTCGAGGCTGTATGTGTAGTTATAGTAAGAAAAGCGTGTCGCAAACAGTTGGCGATAATTACTCAGAACACTGTCGGCGGGATGACGGCGGAGACAGATAATCCGGCTCTCCGGCAGCGCGGCGTGAATGAGATGCGCGTAAAAGAAGTTCAGCGGCATTTTGTCGACAAAGCGCGGCGCCGCGCCGACGACGCGACGCGCCGAAGCGATGTACGCGTCACCCACGCAGCGCAGATCCCCCAACGCACCGGCTTTGTCGAGAGTGTCCGGCTCCAAGACGTAAGGCGAGGCGGTGCCGGCCGCTTTCTTGAGCGCGATGGCGAAATCGGACAGCTCGCCCGCCGATGTGACATCGGGATGGGATGACATGATGCGGTCCACGAGCGTGGTGCCGGTGCGCGGCAGACCGATGATGAAAATCGGTGACGGATCCGCAGGCCCTGCCTCGAAGGTCGTGCGCAAAGACCGCATCGCGGCGTCAAAGACCGCGCGATCGGCATCCGGGCTGTGGCCGAGCGTTTGGCGTTTGCGTTCTTTGGCTCGCGCTAGCCAACCCATCGCTTCGGCCGGCTGATGTATGTCCTCATGCGCTTTGGCGAGCGCGTGACCGATATGCAGGCGCGCATCGGCGTCCGCACTCGGCAAGGCCTCGAACAAAGCCTGCAGCGTACCGATGTCGTTGGCGTCCAACGTTTGACGGGTGATTTGCGTCAGCGACGACCATGCTTTGACGTGCTGCGGCGCCAAGGACAGCGTTGTGCGGTACGACGCCCGCGCCTCATCCAGCGCGCCGATAAACTGCTGCGCGGCGGCAAGATTGTACCAATACTCCGCATTGTTTGGCGCCGCCTCTGTGGCCGCGCGATAGTGCGGCACGGCCAGATCGTGTCGGCCCGCACGGCTGAGCCCGACGCCAATGGTGTCGCAGGTCTGCGCGTCCTGCGGGCCGCACGCAATCGCCGCTTCCAACGCGTCCAACGCCTCCGCGCGCCGGCTGAGCGCGATGAGGCTCCGCGCCTTCCAGGCCAGCGACCGCGCGTCGCGCGGCTCAATGGCCAGCGCCCGATCGTACAACGCGACCGCCTTTGCGTGATTGTTGTGGTCAGCCGTCAAGACACCGAGGAGAAAGAAGGCATCCGGCGTCTGCGGGTCCTGCTGCAACGCAGCAAGGCACGCGCTGTGCGCCGCGCGGTACTCTCTCTTCGCCAGCGCACGCTCGGCGTGGTCCAGCAACGCCGGTATCGTTTCGGTTCCTGACATAAAGGCTCCTGGACGCCTGTGCCTTGATGGCCTCAACCGCGCGCCGGGGCGCACCTGCGGCTCTTATGCATCATTGCGGTGCAAAAAAACCGGCCACAGCGCAGGACAGCTTGTCATTTATGCATGCCTCGTCACAATTCATACACACAACCGCAAAGGCGGAAGCCAACGCAAGCGTTAACGGGGTCATCTATGAGAAAGTCCGTCCTTTACCTCACATCGAGCCTGCCGGTTTTGGCGGCGAGTTCGCTCTTTATCGGTGCAGCGCAGGCCCAAGATGGCGAAGAGGCCGCGCCGACTGACGACACCATCGTGATCACCGCCACGCGGCGCGAGGAAACCGTTCAAACGGCGCCGATCAACATCGCCGCCGTCGGCGTCCAACAGATCGAAGAACAAGGCTTGGACGATCTGGCCGAGCTCTTGGCGTATGTGCCGGGCATCAACATTGTCGATCGCGGCGGACGCCAGGGTAACCCGATCATCGTGCGCGGCCTGAACGCTGAGGGCCTGGGCTCTGGTGACGGCAATAATGATGGCGGCGGCACCGTGGCCACCTATGTCGGCGACATCCCGCTGTTTGTTGATTTGAGGCTCAACGATTTGGAGCGCGTTGAGGTGCTTCTCGGGCCGCAAGGGACGCTCTATGGCGCTGGCACGCTGGGCGGCGCCATCCGCTACATCCCGAAGAAACCGGACTTTGCCGGCGACAGCCTGTCCGTGCGCGGTGATGTGTATCTCTATTCTGAGGCTGACGACTTCAGCACGGATGTGGGCTTCACCTTCAACAAAGCCTTTGGCGACACCTTCGCCATTCGCGGCTCTCTCGACCTGCTGAACGATAGCGGCTTTATCGATTACGCCTACTTGGTGCAGGAAATCGGGGTGTCCGACCCGGATCCCGACTTCTCGGATCCGTTGGACGTAGCCTCCAACTTGCGCACCCAAGATGACGCGAATGGCGAGGAGACGCTGTCGGGACGTCTGGCGGCCCGCTGGACGCCCACCGATTGGCTCGACGGCACGCTGACATACTACTACCAGAAGAACGACATTGAGGGCCGCCAGTTCTCCAGCCGGCGCTCCAGCGTGCCGGGCGTCGGCCGCTATGAATCGGCTCTGCGCGTGCCGGAGCCCAATGAGATCACGAACCAACTCTTGGCCTTGGAGGTCACCGCTGATCTGGGCTTCGCCGAACTCACCTCGGCCTCGGGCTTCTCGAAGTTTGAGGATGAAGGCCAGCGTGACCAGACCGACCTGCTGATCACGCTGGAGTATAGCTATGAGGCCTTTCCGAGCTTCACGGCCTTCACCCGTGAAGTCGGCGAAGAGGAGCGCTTCAACCAAGAAGTCCGCCTTGTGTCGAGCCATGGCGGGCCTTTCAACTGGATTGTCGGCGGCTTTTACAACCGCTTCGAAGCGGTCGGGTCGTCCGAGGAATATACCCCGTTCTATCAGGACTTCGCAGGCTTCGATCGCCCCGATGCCTTGGAGTACTTCTCGACAGGGTATGACCGCACAACCGAACAGGCCGTATTTGGTGAAGTCGGGTACAACATCACCGACCGCTGGGATGTGACCGTTGGCGTGCGCGCTTATGAATATGAGGTGAAAGGCCGAGGAACCGTCAGCTTCCCCTTATTTGCTTTTCTTGACAGCGATCTTGTTGATGCCGGGTTTGAGCCTGACGACTTACCGCTGTCACTCGGCCAAATCGAGAGTCTGGGCTTCGATCCGGCCTTGGATCAGGAAGACTCCGGCACCCTCTATAAATTCAACACCTCCTACCAGTTCACCGATGGTATCCTGGCGTACTTCACCTATTCAGAGGGGTATCGCCTGGGCGCGCGCAACAGCGTTGGCCCCTGCCCTGAGTTTGATCCCGATGACAATACGCAAGGCTCGTGCGCGCTGACCCAAGGCCAGCAATTCGGTGAGAATGCGTTCTCGACGCGTGATGAGACGCAGTTTTTCCCCGATATCACCAAGAACTATGAGATTGGGGCCAAAACCACTTGGCTGGACGGCGACCTCATTCTCAACGGCGCCGTTTACATCGTTGAATGGACGGACCCGCAGCTGACCAGTGCGACCATTAACGCCAGCATTCCGATCACCGTGAACGCCGATGGCGCCGAAACGTCGGGGATCGAACTGTCTGGTCAATGGCAGATCACCGACCAGCTCGAAGTGCGCGGCAGCTACAGCCGGACCATGGCGGAGCTGACGGCGCAGGCGCCCGGCCTGGTGGCTGCGATCGACACCTCCGAGCCGGGTTTCGGCACCGTGCTCATCGACGGCGAAGATGGCGATCGCTTGCCGGGTTCGCCGGAAGATCAATTCTCGATCTTCGGCAGCTACACATTCCCCCTGACCATGGGGGATGTCATCCTCAATGCAGGCTATGCCTGGCAGGGTGATGTGTTGACCCGCACGGGCGATCGCGGGGGCGGCATCACGCTGGATTCCTTCGGCATCGCTAACGCCTCGGTCGCGTTGGACTCCGGTGATTGGAAGCTCACGCTCTATGTCGACAACCTGCTGGACGAGTATGCGGAAACCGGCTCTCGGTCGACGCCGCTCACCAACCAGGTGCTGACAGACGCCAATGGCGGACCGGTCTATGTGCGTTCGCACGGCACGTTTATCGCCCCGCCGCGGAGCATCGGCCTGCGCTTTACGTGGGATCTGTACGGCGACTAACCGTCATCAGCGGTGAATAGAAGCGTTGGGGGCGCGTACGCGCCCCCAATTGCTTTTGTGGCGGAGCCTCTCCGCCGAACCCATACGTCTCATGCTGAATGCTGAACATCAGCCGCACGATCGCGCTCAAACACCGCGGCAAACCCCACGGTCCGCACGCCGCACCGTGAGATTAGGAGCTAAGGCGCGCCTCGCGCAGCCAAAATTCCAAAACCCGATCCGCCAAGCGCCAGTAGCCGTCCAAGCTGTCGGGCTTCACCAAATAGGCGTTGGCGTGATTTTGGTAGCATTCCTCAATCGTCTCAACATCATCGACGCCCGACAGCACGATGGCCGGGATCACCCGCGTCACCGGATCGGACTTAATCTCTTTGAGGAAGACACGCCCATCCATGCGCGGCGTGTTGATGTCTAAGATAATCAGGGACGGCAGCGGCTGGCGTCGCACGGCCGCCAGACCTTGTTCGCCATCGACGGCTACATCCACATGCACGTCGTGAGCGCAGTGCGCCAACGCGTCGACCATCAGTTTTTGATCCGCAGCGTCATCTTCAATCAGCAACACACGCATGCACACACCTCCTGGCGGCAATCGGTGTACGCGCTAAAAAGGCGCATAACAGCCCGCCAAACACCCGCCATGGTAGCTTCATCCCGCATTTTGCGCGTAAACACCAGCGCCGAGCGCTTGCCACGCCTGAGCCTATGGGGCGCGCAGGACCGTCGATGGGATGCTGGTGGATCGGCCGACGGCGCGATGGGGGCGGCACGCACCACGCCATCGCGCGCACCCGCTTCGTGTCCGATGCGCCGGTTGTGGTGATGTCGTCCGTGAACCGGGGGATCCGCCGTCGGCGGTTATCGGCGCGAACATCAATGTCCGTCTGACGACATCCGAACGGGCCAAGCCGACGCCCGTCGCGACGTACGAACGCCCGCTGCTGCGCGACATCACGCCGATCGGCAATGCGGCATCGCTCGCGCGGCGGCGTTGGGGTTAGCGCCGTTCCGGCGGCGTGCGCGGCGCCGTGCACTGCACGGTGATGACCACTTCGGTGCGCCGTGACCACAGACGCCCCACACGGTTGGTTTGTGTATCGCGCACCTGCGTGCCGCGATTGAGGCACACCTCGCGCGCGCGGCGCAGCACCGCCGCCATATTCGGGCCAGCCACGCCCCAGCCGCGCCCGCCATCGTCTAACGTGACACGATAGGCGCTGGTGACCGCGCCGAGCCCACCGCGGGAGATGGCGACGCCTTCTTCGCTGACGCACCCGCCCAAAGCGCCAGCCATCAAGACTGCAGCCGGCGCAACGATGCGTCCCAACGCCATGGCGATCCCCCTTCAGCCGCGATTGCAGCGCAGCCTAGACGAAGAGGCCGCAGCACGGAATATCTACGCACATGACCACGTCCTGCCGCTTGTATCTGATCAGCCCGCCGCGCCTGGCGGATGTCGACGCTTTTGCGTCTCTGTTAGAACAAGCCCTGGATGGCGGCGATGTCGCGGCGTTTCAGTTGCGCTTGAAGGGCCCCGCCGATGCGCACACTGGCGTCGAGGCCCCCGCCGCGGACGACGCCATCCGCGCCGCCTGCGAACGCCTTGTCCCGCTGACCCAGTCGCGCGGTGTGGCGTTTCTTCTCAATGACCGCCCGGATTTGGCCGCTGAGCTCGACTGCGACGGCGTGCATGTGGGCCAGCAGGATGCGCCCTATGGCGACGCGCGTGCGGCACTGGGCGGGGATAAAACCGTCGGCGTCACCTGCCATGACAGCCGCCATCTCGCCATGGAGGCGGCGGAGGCCGGCGCGGACTATGTCGCGTTCGGCGCGTTTTTTCCCACCGCCACGAAAGCGCCCGCTGCCCAGGCCACTCTTGAGATTCTCGAATGGTGGTCCCAGTTGATGACGACGCCGTGCGTCGCCATAGGCGGGATCACGCCGGACACATGCGGCGACCTCGCACGTGCGGGGGCGGATTTCGTTGCGGCGTCCTCTGCGGTGTGGACCCATGACGGGGGACCGGCGGCGGGTGTCGCGGCCTTTGAGGCGGCGTTGAACGCGGCCGCACCGTCGCACGATTAAACGTGAAGGATCGCGCCCATGCGTGCACCCCGCATCGCCCTCGTCTGCACAGGATTGCTGGCCGCCTTAAGCCTGGCCCTCAGCGCCGCCCACGCGGACTTGGACGCCGATGATCTTTTCGCCCAAGCCGCAGAGTTCCACACCAGCCGCGATTTTGTTCGCGCCTTGGCCTTGGCGGAGGCCGCCGCTGAGAAGGGGCACGCCCGCGCCGCCCTGATGGCGGGCCATATTTTGGAGGACGGCCTTGCCGGTGCGGTGAACGACGAGCGCGCCGTGAAGTTCTACGTCCGCGCCGCGCAGGCGAAAGACCCCGACGCCCTGCTGCGTTTGGGTATGTTGGCGCGCGACAGCCGCGGCGGGTTGAGTCCCGCTGACGCGAGCGACTTTTTCGACCGCGCCGCCGAACTCGGCCACCCGGATGCGCGCCACGCCCAGGCGCTGCACTTCCTCGATCCGGCTTCCCCCGATCACAATCCGTTGTTGGGCCTCACCATGCTGCGCCGCGCCGCCAATGAAGGACGCATGAACGCCCAGCGGGATCTGGGCTTGGCGCTGTTGGACCGGGCCGGCGTCGATGAGGGCGCGTTGGACGGGGAGCCCGCCGATATCGACGAAGCGCTGATGTGGTTGGAGCGCGCGGCGCAGGCCGGCGATTTGCAAGCGGCCTATGCGGCGGGCGTCACCTTGGCCGGCAAGGACCCCATCCGTTCGCGCACCCTGCTGCATATGGCCAGCGAAGCGGGCCATGGGCCGGCGGCGGGGGATTTGGGCTGGCTTTTGTACATGGACGGACCGACAGAGGATCACCGCGCGGCCTCCATCATCCATTTGCGGCGCGCGGCGCTGTCCGGCGATCCCATTGGCCGCTTTCGTCTCGCCTGGGTGTTGGCCGAGGGCGAAATCGTGCCGCAAGATTTGGAGGACGCCTATCGCTGGCTGCTGCTGGCCGAAAGCGCTGGGCTGCATCATATGGATCGGCTGGCGCGTGATCCGTCGCGGCTGAAATACTGGCTGGAGTCCCGCCTCACTGAAGAGCAAATGAACCGGGTGGAGGCGCGGGTGCTGACGGCGCAATAGGCCCGCCTACTCCCACTCAATCGTGCCCGGCGGTTTTGAGGTGATGTCATAGGTGACGCGGTTGACGCCCTTCACCTCATTGATGATGCGCGTGGCGGTGCGGCCCAAAAACTCGTGGTCAAAGGGGAAATAATCCGCCGTCATGCCATCGACGCTGGTGACGGCGCGTAAGGCGACCGCCGCGTCATAGGTGCGCTCATCGCCCATCACGCCGACGGTGCGCACGGGTAAGAGCACCGCAAAAGCCTGCCAAATCTCATCATAAAGACCCGCGGCGCGGATCTCCTCCAGATAGATGGCGTCCACCTTTTGCAGCAGCGCCACCTTTTGCGCATCCACGGCGCCCGGAATGCGGATGCCCAGCCCCGGTCCCGGAAAAGGGTGTCGACCCACAAACGCCTCGGGCAGCCCCAACTCCCGGCCCAGCGCGCGCACTTCATCCTTGAACAGTTCACGCAGCGGCTCCACCAGCGCCATATTCATGCGCTCCGGCAAACCGCCGACATTATGGTGGGATTTGATGGTGACGCTCGGCCCGCCATCAAAGGAAACGCTCTCAATCACATCCGGGTAAAGCGTCCCCTGTGCGAGGAAATCGGCGCCGCCAATTTTTTTGGCCTCGGCCTCGAAAATATCGATGAAGGCCGCGCCGATGGTTTTACGCTTGGCCTCCGGATCATCAAGGCCGTCGAGCTTGCTGAGGAACGCCTCACCCGCATCCACATGCACCAGCGGGATGTTGTAGTGGCCGCGGAACAGACTCACCACCTCCTGCGCCTCGCCCAAGCGCATCAGCCCGGTATCGACGAACACGCAGGTGAGCTGATGGCCAATCGCCTCATGGATCAGCACCGCCGCCACGGCCGAATCCACCCCGCCCGACAGCCCGCAAATCACCCGCCCCTCGCCCACTTGCGCCCGGATTTTGGCGATCGCCTCCTCGCGGAACGCCGCCATGGTCCAGTCGCCCGTCAGGCCTGCAATGGTGTGGGTGAAATTACGCAGCAACGCCGCCCCGCGCGGGGTGTGCACCACCTCAGGGTGGAACTGCACGCCGTAAAGCCGGCGGTCAGCGTTCTCGATGGCCGCAAACGGCGCGGTCGGCGTGCGCGCGATGGTGCGAAAGCCGTCGGGCAGCGCATCAATGCGATCGCCATGGGACATCCAGACCCGCTCATGGGTTCCCGGCCCGCCAAAGCCTTCAAACAGCGGGCTGTCGGCGACAATCTCAATATCCGCACGGCCGAACTCGCGATGATCGGCCGGCGTCACCGCCCCGCCCAGCTGGGCGGCCATGGTTTGCTCGCCATAACAAATGCCGAGCACCGGAACGCCGGCTTCAAACACCTGGGCGTCGGCCGCGGGGCTGCCTTGGCCATGCACGCTGGCCGGCCCGCCGGAGAGGATAATGGCTTGCGGTGCAAAGCGATCCAGAAACGCCGCATCGACTTGGTTGAAGGGGTGAATTTCACAATAGACGCCGCTTTCGCGCAGCCGCCGCGCAATGAGCTGGGTGACCTGGCTGCCAAAATCGACAATGAGAACGCGTTGGTGTGACATGACGTGCATGTAGCGTGCTTCGCCCACGCGGTCACGCGCGCGCCGACGGACGAAACGCGCACTGCGGTCGTCCCGCCATCGGCGTGGCGAGCATCCGCGCGCGTCGGACACTTCCCTCCGTTAGGTTGACACCGTTTCCACAGCGCCGGTTGCTTCGATGAGAACGCTGGCGAACATCGCGGGATCGACATTGCCGCCGCTGAGCACGACGCCGATGGATCGGCCTCGGGCGTCGATTTTGCCGGACAACAACGCCGCCAGGGCGACAGCGCCCCCGGGTTCCACCACAAGCTTCAGATGGGTGAAGGCGTAACGCATCGCCGCCTTGGCTTCGGTGTCGGACACCACCAAAGCGCCGGTGACCAAATCCCGATTGATCGGAAATGTCAGCGCTCCAGGCTGGGGCGTCAGCAGCGCATCGCAGATGGAGGCTGCGCCGGGCGTATTTGGTTCAATGCGTCCGGCCGCCAGCGACCGGGCGTGATCGTCAAAGCCGGCCGGCTCCACCACATAAAGCTTCGTGCGGGGACTGCACGCCTGCAGGGCTAGGCCTATGCCCGCGGCTAGCCCGCCGCCGCCGCAACAGATCAGGAGGGCGTCCAAATCCGTCTCGCGGGCGCGCATTTGAGCGGCGATCTCCAACCCGCATGTGCCCTGTCCCGCGATAATGGCGGGATCATCATAGGACGGCACCACCACGGCGCCGCGGGCCTGCGCCAGCGCGGCGCCGATGGCTTCACGATCCTCAGTCCGTCGATCATAGCCGACGATTTGCGCTCCATAGGCGCGCGTTCGGTCGCGTTTGATATGCGGCGCATCATGGGGCATCACGATCGTGGCGGGCACGCCAAGAATGTGCGCGGCGGCCGCCACGCCCTGGGCATGGTTGCCGGAGGACCACGCCACCACGCCCGCCGCGCGCTCCGCCGGGCTGAGCAACGCCAAGCGGTTGAAAGCCCCGCGAAACTTGAACGATCCCGTTCGCTGGAGGGTCTCCGCCTTCAGGAACACCCGCGCCCCACACAGCGCATTGAGCGCGGCGCTTTCCAGCAGCGGCGTCTCCACCGCATGAGGTGCGATCCGCACGCGGGCGGCATGGATGTCATCACAGCTGGGCGGCGACCCGACAGCAGGCGTCCACACATTCGCGCTCCGCACGTTTGAGCGCGTCGGGTCAAACCGCGCCGCACATCCATGTCGTCGATGAAAGGAATGGCGCGAGTGACGGGGCTCGAACCCGCGACCTCCGGCGTGACAGGCCGGCACTCTAACCAACTGAGCTACACCCGCGCATTTCCGCGGCGAACCACGGAAGCGTTCGTGTACGGGCAAGCGCCCAACGGGTCAAGGACTTTGGATTTGCAGTCGCGCGCGTCTCGGCGCACAAAGCACTCCTTATCGCCGTGCGCCGCCCCGCTGTCGCAACGTTGCGGCCCCATGGCGTCACAGATCAGCTTTGGAAAGGCGCTCGCCCTGTCTACCGGTCACGCCCATCTGATCGATGGCAAAGCCATCGCCGCCGCCTTGCGCGCCACGGTTCGCGACCGTGCGTTACGCTTTCAAGAGCGCGCCGGTCGGGCGCCCGGCCTCGCCGCCATCTTGGTCGGCGATGATCCCGCCAGCGACGTCTATGTGGCGAACAAGGCGCGCGCGGCGGCCGAAGCCGGCTTTGTCAGCGACATTATCCGCCTACCCGCCGCCACGTCGCAAGAAGCGCTGGCGGAGCATATTGCGGTTCTCAACGCCCGTGCGGATATGGACGGCGTGTTGCTGCAACTCCCGCTGCCGGCGGGCCTCGATGCGTCCCCCCTCGTCCAAGCCATCATCGCGCATAAAGACGTGGACGGTTTCACCTATGCCGCCGCTGGGCGCGTTTTCGTCAACGCGCCGCGCGAGGCGTCCGGCACGGTAAGCCATGTTCCGTGCACGCCGCTGGGCTGCATGCGTCTCATCCGCGAGGGCCGCCGTCTTCTCGGACATCAGCACGACAGCGCGGCGCCGCTGAATCTCGCCGGCCAGCGCGCCGTTGTGGTGGGCCGCTCCCCAAATGTAGGCCTGCCCATGGCGGCGCTGTTGATCCACGCCAACGCCACCGTCAGCGTCGCCCATTCGCGCACGCCCGACACGCCCGCCATGTGCCGCGAAGCCGATATTCTGTGCGTCGCGGCCGGCCGGCCGCATTTGGTGCGCGGCGATTGGATCAAGCCCGGGGCCATCGTGATCGATATCGGTCTGCACCGCGTTCCCGCGCCCGAGCGCGAAGCCGCAAAGGGGCCGGGCGCCAGCAAGCTGGTGGGCGATGTCGCGTTCCATGAGGCCGTGACCATGGCCGGCGCCATCACCCCGGCGCCGGGCGGCGTCGGCCCTATGACCGTCGCGTGCCTGCTCGCCAACACCATGGACGCGGCGGAGGCGACGCTGGCCCAAGGCTAACGCGCCAGATGAGCGCCACCCGGCGCGGCGTTGCGCCGCTATCGATGCCGACATGCGCTCAAGCCCGCATTGAACATCCGCTGGTCGCCCGCACCCCTTACTCCGAGCGTTGGGCCATACGCCATTTTGGGAATGGATCGGGCAGCTTGGGCGGCGCGGTTAAGGACGGGGTGAGATCTTCTGGCATCAGCGCGCCATCCAGTTGCGCCTTGAGGCTGAGCCAATCAATGCCGGCGCCGATGAACACGATTTCCTGGCGCCGATCGCCCCAGGGCTCCTGCCAGTGCTCCTGGATATAGTCAGGCAAGCCGGTCGGATCCGGCCAGCGCTCTTGAGGGACGGACGCCCACCATGTCCCCAGCGGCTTGATGCTGGAGAGCGCGCCCGCCAGGGAGAACTCGACCACCCATTCCGGACGCGTCGCCATCCAAAAATGCCCCTTGGCGCGGATCACGCCCGGCAGTGGACCGTTGAGGAGGTCATGGATCGCTTGGGGATGAAACGGACGGCGCGCGCGATACACAAAGGACGCCACGCCATATTCTTCCGTCTCCGGCACATGCTCAGCATACCCATAAAGCTCCTTCGCCCACATCGGATGCTCATGCGCCCGTTCGAAATCGAACAGGCCCGTGTCGAGAATGGTCGATGCCGGAACATCGGAGTGATTGGTTTCGATGATCCGAGCGTCGGCGTTCAAGCTGCGGATGATTTTGCGCGCCGCATCGACCTGGTGCGGGGCCGCGTCATCGACCTTATTGAGCACCACAATGTCCGCGAACTCGATCTGATCGGTCAGCAGATGCACAAGGCTGCGATCGTCTTCATCGCCCATCACCTCGCCGCGATCGCGCAGGAAATCATGGCTTGAATAGTCATTCAGCAGGTTCACCGCATCGACGACTGTGACCATGGTGTCCAAGCGCGCCACATCCGACAGGCTCTCGCCCTCTTCATCGCGGAAATCGAAGGTCGCCGCCACGGGCAACGGTTCAGAAATCCCTGTCGACTCGATCAGCAAATAATCAAAGCGGCCCTCGCTGGCTAAACGGCGCACTTCGGCGAGTAAATCATCGCGCAGCGTGCAGCAAATGCAGCCATTCGACATTTCAACCAGCGTTTCGTTTGTCCGAGAGAGCTCCGTCTCCGCTCGCACCAAATCGGCGTCGATGTTCACCTCCGACATGTCGTTGACGATGACGGCGACGCGCCGCCCTTCGCGATTGTTCAAAACGCGATTGAGCAGGGTCGTCTTCCCCGCGCCGAGAAAGCCTGAGAGGACGGTGACAGGAAGGCGCGTGTCGGTGGCGGCGGCGGTCGTCATGGCGGCTCCGGGGCTTGGGGATCTCACTCTCTCTTGGGTAGAGACGTGTTATATTATAACGCCGCATTCAAGAACCAACGTCCCTGCTGACTTGTGGATAAGCTGGTGGATCGGGTCCTAAGCGTCCCCAATCCACCGCGCCGCGCGCCTTATGACACGCGATGCGCTCATCGAACCGCAGCCAAGCCTTTGTGTTATCGCCCGGATGTGGACTCGAAATCCGAGACGGTCGTGTGAGGATGCCAAGAGCGCGCCTCTGCGCTTATGCGCCAAGCACGCGCTGTGGCGAGGCGACCTTTCAGCTGGCGCTGGGCGATCCAGGCAAAGCGGTGCTGCATTATCCGCAGTGTGAGACGCTGGCCGGCAAGCTGGGCGATGGCGATCTCGCATTCGAGGCCGCCTCCGGTTTTCTCATCATCCATGAGCGCACGGCAGGCCAGAACAAGGCCCCACACGACGTACTCATCCTTGAGCCAACCGCCACACAATCCATCCGACAGCGGAGCATCGCCTATCGGCATAGGGCGATTAGCGAACCATAACACTATCCGTGCAGAAACCAACGCACTTTCTGGCCAGGTCAGATACCGCAGCGTCGCTCGGCCCCAATCGGCGTCGCGCCGGACGATGGACGGCAACCACCGCGACCCGTTCCGCGCCTGCATGGAACATCCTCGGCCCACAGGCGGTGTGCGTTGGACCTGCAAAACGCCCGATGGTTTCAGCGTACGCTGCTGGACTGGTGGGCTCGGCGGTACGGACTGCGACCTCGTCTCGCAGAGGCATGCGCGGCGCTAGCGCACGGAGTATTGAATGGCCGCATTGCTAATCAAACCGGACAGTCTGGCGCTTGGTCTAATCTGCTTTGTCGCCGAAGGGCCACCAGCGACGACGTTTGGCTGGAGGTGTGGGCGCGGACGGCGGCGGTGGCGCGCCCTTATATGTGAGGGGCTGGTCCAGCCGAAAGGGCAGTTCGGCCAGGATCGCCTCGTCCTCCAACATCTCCATCATGCCGGAGGGATGAACCGCGAACTGCGCTTGGAAGATGGCGTTTGAATACAACACCTTCGCGTCGCAGAGAAACTGCCCGGCGGCGTCGCGGCCTTTATAGACCGTCGGCCCCAGCGTTTCGCGGATTTTGGCGTGCAAGGCTTCGCTCACAGGAGGCGCGAGGGGATGGTCAAGGCGCTCCCAGATGAAAAACGGCCCTTCATCTCCGCGCACGAAGAAACAGAAGAACTCGAGATAATCGAGGACGTTGGCCTCAGTGATCACCAAATTGGCCTTGGCGTTCAGCTCGTGGATGGGGCCGGACTGACCATCCAGACGCGCGTGCGCGCTCTCCCCGCTCCCTTGCAAAAATAGGAAATAGACGACCAGCGACGCGGTCGGCCAGGTCGGGTTTGTGAGGCGCAGGAGAACCAGGTTGTCCGCCCAGGGCAGCGGTGCTGCCGCGAGGTTGGTCCTGCTGGGGGTGGTGTCCAAGCCGTCCTCCAGGGGCGCGACCGCCTCCAGAAGCGCGGCTTTCTCGGGCCCATCGAGCGTGGTCCAGGGCGGCTGCGCCCCATTGGCGTGAATGGCGGCGGCGGGCTGGAGCAGCGCCCCCATCACGCCCGTACGCCCATCGTCTTGCGGGGGTGTAGCAACGGTCGGATCGGTGGGGTCGCTGGACTGAGGCGGCTTTTGTGGACCCGCGCCGCCGAGACTGATATCGCCGTTTTGCGCGAGCACAGCCATGATGGCGCGTTTAGCCCCCAATGGCAGCGCCTTGGGATCACCGGACAGGTCATTGGCTTGCATCACCTTTTCGATGAGCGGCTCGGCGCGCGGATCATCGAAAAACTGGTCGACGACGGATTCGGGGATATCGTCAGGATCAACCGCTTTGTCTTTTGTGCTTTGCTTACGCTCTTCTTCGGCCAGATAGGCGTCGCGTTTGGTGTTGTAGAGGTCGCGCCGGGTGCGCAGCAGCTCCAAGCGGTCGGCATAGGCGGGATGGTCCGCCAGCAGCCGCTCCAATTCCGGCAGGAGGCCCCACCAGCCCTCGCCGCCACCCTCTTCAAGGCGCACATCATCCGGTAACGGAGGGGTGTCGGCGAGTGTGGGGTGATCGCCGGCGACGGCGCGCAGGGCGGTGTCGGCGGCCTCTGCGATGTCGGCGCCCGTGGCGTGGGCTAAGGCCAGATCCAGCAGCGCAAGGCGTGGCTGGGCGTGGCCATAGTCGTGTTTCACGATGAGTTCGGCCGCTTGGTCGCGGCGGGTTTTGGCGTGGGCTAAGCGGCCGGCGGCGAGGTTGAGCCGCGCCCAGAGCAGATGCGTGTCGGCCAGGAACAACGGCATGGGTCCGCGGCGGGCGGTGTCCTCGGCTTCGCGCAGCATCTTGCCGGCGTCTTCGGCGTCGTCCAGCGCAAGGCACGCTTCCGCCCGAGCGAGGAGGCCGCGGGGCAGGTAGTCTTCATTGTTGGCTTTGCGCAGGGCGTCGAGGGCGGCATCGAAGCGCGCGCGCAGGGCGGCGGGGTCCGCGCCGTCCCACAGGGCCAAGGCGGCGCGGGCTTGCGTTAAGGTATCGAGGCCGATATCGAGCAGCCAACTGTTCTGGATCGCAACATCAATGGCCCAAGCGGCGCGTTCCCCCGCTTCCGCCGCGCGGCCGCGGGCGAGGAGTAGGTCGGCGTACTGGTAGCCCTGAAGTGAATAAAGCCGCGGCAAGTCTGGCTGCCGCTCGGCCTGCAGCACTTCGGCGCGGCGGAACAGGGCCTCGGCGGCGGCGGCCTGGCCGGCGCGGGCGAGCGCCTCGGCCAAGATTGTGCGCCTTGCCATGCGCTGGAACGCATCGCCGGATTGGTCGGCATAGGCGACCGCCGCGGCGCCGACCGCGACGGCGCCGGGCGTGGCGTCGCTGGTCCAGTCCACGTTGGCCAGCTCCGTCGCCGCGCCGCCCAGCCGACCCAGCACCAACAGCAGCTCGCTGAGATTGCCGGCGCCGATGGCGGCGCCCTTCCAGTTTCGTTGCTCGATATACATGACTGTGTCAGCGCCGAACGGCGCCACGGCGTCTGCCAGCCGGCCCAGCGCGCGCAGCTGGAAGGCGGCGCTGTTCAACGCCAGTGCTTGACGGGCGTCGCTTAGACGCGGCGAGGGCGTGCTGAAGGGGCTGTCGAAAAACGCCGCCAGCGCCGCCAGCTCCTGGCCATACAGGCCAAGCTTTTTCGCCGCGAAGCCCTCATTGCCCCGCGCCACCCGCGGCCAATAGACTTCGTTGAAGCATTCGTCTTCCCGCCCCGCGGCGCAGCCATGGGCGATGGCGGCGAAAAGCGGCGTCATGCCCGCCTCGTCCTCCGGCAGGAAGACTCGCTTGCCCTCCTCCCAGTCCGCTGTGTCAATCAGGCCCGCAGCGGCGCGGAGCTGCTCGGGCGATGCGTTATGAAGGCTAGGCGGCCAGGTCTGCAAAACCTGCTTTGGCAGGTCTCCCTCCGCAAGGCGGAGCACATCTTGCTGGAAGGGTGCGTAAGGAAACGCGGCGGCTAGCGCCAACACCCCATACGCCACCGGCTCGCGGAACGCCTCGGGCAAGCCGGCATAGCGATAATGGTCGTAGAGTCGGCCATGGGCGGCTTGGAACAGGCCGCGGTCGAGGCCGGGCTCCTCCGCCGTCTCCGCCGCGCCGAGACGTTGGCCGAAATACTCCCGCACCAAGGGATGACAGTCGATGGCGGAGGCCTTGTAGCGCCCGCCCTGCTCGCGCGGATTTTGCACCAGGCCTTGATCCGCCAGCACCGATAACGCGGTGGTGATTTGCTCTTCGCTGAAATCGCGTATGCGCGCGAAAACGCGCCGGAACGCCACGCGGCGCTGGGCGCGCGTCAGCCGGTCATGCTCGGGCTTGACACCGCCGAGTGCGAGATTGAACCGCTCCTCAGTCAGGTCACCGGCCGCGCGCTGGCGCTCCAGCTCCCGCATCTCGTCTTGCAGATCCAGAATGCGTGGAAGGGTGGCGGGATCATCGGCGATGGCGACGTCGTCAGGCTCGGGCTCGGGCGCGTCTTTGCGGTCGAACACCACATCGAGCAGACGTCGCTCCGCCGGGCGGTCGAAAAAGCCCAGAAACGCCAGTAGGCCGAGCATCTTGCCGGCTTGGATGTTGGCGGGGTCATGCAGGGGCGCGCGGCCGTTCTTAAGGTTTTGGCTGATGATTTGGCGCACGAGGGCCAGCTCGATGGCGCGCATGACGCGGAAGGGGTTGCGGTCCTTGCCCGTGGACGCCAGCGGCGGCAGCTCGTGAATGGCGCGGGGGTCGCCATTCTTGTGGGTGGCGAGAAAGTTCCCCGCCAGTGTCAGGGCTAAAGCGTGGCCGTCCAGCGTGGCCGCGCCCTGGGCGAGGTCGTAGGCCACATTGGCCGGCATGACGGGCAGGCCGGGTGCCGTTTCTTGCGCGGCGTCGGCGTCATAGGCGGGCGGCACGGGCTCGCGCTTTTGCTCCGGCAGGGTCGCAGCGTAGGCCTCCAAGGCCGCACGGCTGGGCATGGCGAAGTCCGCCGGCGGGCAGGCTTGGGTGTCCAGCGTCGCCACACCCAGATGCCGCAACAGCGCGATGGCCGCCATCAGCGGAAGCTGGTCCAGCGCTTCCCGGTCGAACCGCGCGCGGCCGGTGAAATCTGACATCGGGATGCGCGTGGTCACCAACGTCAGCCCCGTGGGCGCGTCGAGCATCTGGGTGAGCAGAGCTTTGACATCGGGGTCTTTGATGCCGCCGATGACCTGGCTCACCGCCCCGCCCCGGCCACCGGCGGTGTATTGCAGCGGCTCCAACCCGTCCAGGATGAACAGCGTGCGCCGTTGCGCGGCGAGGGCGGCGAGGGCCGGCCCCTTCTTGCCAGGCTCGGTGGGTGGCGTGGCGCCGAAAAACGCGAAGGCGGCGTTAAAAAACTCTTGGGCGCTGGTTTGGCGGTCTTCATTGGAGCCTTGGGAGTAAAAGCTCCAGGCGAACACGGCATCCGCTCCGCGCCAGCCATCCGCACTCAGACGATCCGTGAAGTGACGGATGAGCGCCGTCTTACCCGCCCCGCCCATGGCGTCGAAGGCGAACACGCGCCGCTCATCGGCCGCCCACACCGCGTCCAAGCGCGCCATCTCTTCGTCACGCCCAAACAAGCGCGCGGCGTAGGTGGGCGGCAAATGGCTGGTGTCGATGAGCCGCGGCGGGGGCAGGTCCTTTGCGATGTAAACATCCGCAACCGCGAGGGACACGAGATTGGCCACATGGTCGACACCGTCGAACGGCTTTGGAAACCAATCATGCGCCATCAACCGCAGCGCGTGGGCGTCTTGGCCCCCGGGCGACGTTGCGGGCGGTGTCGCGGCGTCAGCCTGCGCCGCTTTCAGCGCCATGAGGGCGTCATACCGTTTTTGGGGCGCATATATCAGCAACCGCTTGCCATGGAGCAGCGCCAGATACGCCTCCCATTGCGTGTAACTGAAATGCTCCGCGTTGGGACTGCTTAGTATTTGGGCGAGCCAGTCCCCTTGGGCGAGGCGGTCCTGATGCGTGGCACGAAACGCCGCGACCGAAGATGGGGCGGGCTTGTCGCCCGCCGATGGGCCCAGAAGATGCACAACGAAATCGCATCCGCGGACATAGACGTCCAACTCCGCGAGCGTTTGCTCGCCATGGGGGATGAAGTCTTCTTGGACTTTCGCGGTGACACGCGCGCCGTGAAGTCTGGCCGCAAGAGCTTTGCGTTCGGCGCGAAAATCCGCAGACGCCGCAGAGATGAATAAGACAACATGCTTTGCAGGATCCATGGCGCGTCCCCACCGCCGAAGTCTTACGACATACTAAGTAAGGCTAAACCAGAGGCGAGCGCTTGGCCAGAGACACGCAGACGCTGCAGCGATAGGCGAGCGACTGTTCCGCGAAGCCCGGCAAGTCCAGGACGCGCCCCAACGGCGCCCGAGCTTGCGAATGACTCCCCGGGTCCGTGCGATCTGTGCAGGCCGGTGGTGATCCGCCAAGCCATCACGCATCACTCGTTGAGAAGCAGCGCCAAGAAAAGCTGACACCGCCTAAGCGGCGATGCGCCTGCGCCATCGGCATTGTGGAACCACGGAGTTCGGCGCGTGGCGGCGACGCCTCACCCCCAAGCCGTCATCCGTTGCTGCAATGGTGACACCCGCCAACACCCTGTTATGGTGCGCTGGGATCACGCTGAATCGCGGGGGACAACATGGCGCATTCGGTGGAGCGACTGACGAGTGACGGCCCCAAACGCATCTTGGCGCTTGATGGCGGCGGGGTGCGCGGCGCCATGACCTGCGCCGTGCTGGAGCGCATGGAAGACGCACTGCGCGCACGTCTGCCGGAGAGCCAGCGCGAACGCTTTCGCTTATGCGATTATTTCGACTTGATTGG
>CAZGCB010000004.1:0-51045 GCA_964524065.1 uncultured Caulobacterales bacterium
GGCCGGTGAATGTCGGCTTTTCCGGCGGCGAGAAGAAGCGGCTCGAAATCTTCCAGGCGGTGATGCTGGAGCCGACATTCCTCATTTTGGATGAAACCGATTCCGGCCTTGATATCGACGCGCTGAAGACGGTGTCGGACGGCGTGAACGCCCTGCGTTCGCCGGAGCGCGGCATGCTGGTGATCACGCACTATAAGCGCCTGCTGGAGCATATTCAGCCGGACGCGATCCATGTGCTCGCGGACGGACGCATCGTCGCCAGCGGCGGGCCGGACATCGCCGATACGCTGGAAGCCGAAGGCTATGACGCTTTTGCGGGAGAGACGGCGTGATCGCGCTTTCTGACCTGCCGCACCGGCGCGTGGAAGCGTGGAAGTGGAGCGATTTGCGCGCCGCGCTCGCACCGCAAATCGACGCCGATGAGACGCTCGCCTGGCCGGTTCTGGATATCGCCGCCGAGGGTGGGGCGAGTGCGGGGGCGGACTACACGCCGCGCACGGTGATTGGCGAACTCGCCCGCAAGGCTGCGCCGGCGGACGGGTCGGATGTGGTGCGCTTCGTCGCGCCGGAGGGGCAAGAACGAACCTTCAGCGTTGATGTGCCGGCTTTGGCCCGTGCGGGCGTGCGCCGCGTGCAGCTGATTGTGCATGAGGGCGCGCGGGCGACGGTGCTGGAACGCTGGGCGCCCGATGCGGCGGGCGATGCGGCTGCAGGCCTCAGCTGGGACATTGGCGTGGCGCAGGGCGGGCGGCTCGAGCGGGTCGTGCTGGCGGCGAGCTATGGCGGCATCGTGTTGTCGGACGCCCATATCCGTGTGATGGCCGACGCCGCCTTCCACCAAACCATGCTGAGCTTCGGCGCCCGGCTGTCGCGTCTGGAAACCCATGTCGCGATCAGCGGCGAGGGCGCGGAGGTCGTGCTCAACGGTGCGTCCTTGCTGGCGGGCGAGGCCCATGCCGATCACACCACGCTGGTGAGCCATCTCGCGCCCGGCGCGGTGACGCGCGAAACCTTCCGCTCGGTGGTGACGGACGCCGCCACAGGCGTGTTCCAGGGCAAAATCAAGGTGGATCGCATCGCCCAGGAAACCGATGCGCGCATGAACCATGGCGCGCTGCTGCTGAGCGAGAACGCGGGAGTCAACGCCAAGCCGGAGCTGGAGATTTACGCCGACAATGTCCAATGCGCTCATGGCAACACGGCCGGCGCGCTGGATGCGGACGCCCTGCACTATATGCGCGCGCGCGGGCTGCCGGAGGCGCGGGCCAAGGCGCTGTTGGTCGAGGCGTTTGTCGGCGAAGTGCTGGATGAAGTCGCCCATGAGGAGACGCGCGAGCGCCTGCGGGCCGAAGCGCGGGCCTGGATGGAGGCGCATCTGTGAGTGAGACGCTGAGCCCCGCCCGCTTTGATGTGGACGCCATCCGCGCGCAGTTTCCGATCCTGCAGCGCGCGGTGAACGGCAAGCCTTTGGCGTATCTCGACAGTGCGGCCTCGGCGCAGAAGCCGGACGCGGTGATCGACGCCATGGCCGATGCGATGCGCGGCTCCTACGCCAATGTGCATCGCGGGCTCCACACCTTGGCGAATGAAACCACCGAAGCTTTTGAAGCGACGCGGGAAACCATGGCGCGCTTTTTGGGTGCGGCCTCTGCGGATGAAATCGTGTTCACGCGTGGCACGACGGAGGCGATCAATCTCGTCGCCAACGGCCTGGCGGGAGAGATCCAAGCGGGCGATGAAATCATCGTCTCGCAGATGGAGCACCACTCCAACATCGTGCCCTGGCATTTCCTGCGCGAGCGTCAGGGCGCGGTGCTGAAATGGGTTCCCGTTCTAGAGGATGGGCGCCTGGATATGGACGCCTATGCTGCGGCGCTCGGCCCCCGCACGCGCATGGTGGCGATCACGCATATGTCCAATGTGCTCGGCACGGTGACGGATGCGGCGGAGATCGTGCGCCTGGCGCATGATGCGGGCGCCCCGGTATTGCTGGATGGCAGCCAAGCGGCCGTGCATCTGCCCACGGTGGATGTCCGCGCGCTCGACGTCGATTTCTACGCCGTCACCGGCCACAAGCTTTATGGCCCGACCGGCGTCGGCGCGCTCTATGGCAAACGGGAATGGCTGGAGCGTCTGCGGCCCTATCAGGGCGGCGGGGAGATGATCGCGTCCGTCAGCGAAGAGGCCGTCACCTATAATGAGCCGCCGCACAAATTTGAGGCCGGCACGCCGCCGATTGTGGAGGTGATCGGGCTTGGTGCGGCGCTGCGCTGGATGGACGGGCTCGATCGCGCGGCGGCGCTTGAGCATGAGAGCCGCCTGACGGCGTTGCTCGAAGAGGGTTTGGCCCGCTGGGACGATGTCCGCATCCTGGGCCGCGCACCAGGTAAAGGCGCCATCACAACCTTCGCGTTTGACACCGTACATGCCCACGATTTAGCGCAAGTGCTCGACAAATACGGCGTCGCCGTGCGCGCCGGCCAGCATTGCGCTGAGCCCTTGATGCGCCGTTTCGGCGTCAACTCGACATGCCGCGCCAGCATGGCCATCTACAATCACGAAGCCGATGTGGACCGGTTTTTGGACGCCGTCGGCAAAGCGCGCGATCTACTGGGGTAGGAACGGCTGATATGACTGACGACATCACCCGCGATGTTCTCGACCTCACCTCGGCTGATGAGACGCCGCGCCGCGACGGGGCGCAGGCTGGCGGCGGCGCCAGCGAGGACGGTGACAGCGCCTTCTCCCAGGAAGAGGTTGCGCGCCTGACCGATGATCTCATCGCTGCGTTCAAGACGGTGTATGACCCGGAGATTCCGGTGGACATTTACGAGCTTGGCCTGATCTACAAGGTCGATATCTCCGATGAGAGGCTGGTGACCATCGATATGACGCTCACCGCCCCTGGCTGCCCGGTTGCGGGTGAAATGCCCGGCTGGGTGGAGACGGCCGCCCGCAGCGTCGCGGGGGTGGATAAGGTGGTCGTGAACATGGTGTTTGATCCGCCGTGGGATATGTCGCGCATGTCCGATGAAGCGCGGTTGCAGCTGAATATGTTGTGAGGAAAGGGAAGACGATGGCCCGACGTCCCAGACCCAAAGTGGTGAGCCTCACCGAAGCGGCGGCTGATCGCGTTCGCTCGATCATGGCCGATCGTGGCGCCGGCTTTTTACGCGTCGGCGTGAAGAATGGCGGCTGCGCTGGCATGGAATATGTCATGGACTATGCCGAAGCGCCGAACCCGCTGGATGAGCGGGTGGAGGACCATGGCGTGCCAATCCTCATCGATCCCAAAGCGGTGTTGTTTCTGCTCGGCTCGACCATCGATTATGAAGTGACGCCGCTGCACTCCAAATTCGTGTTCGCCAACCCCAACCAGACCGACGCATGCGGTTGCGGGGAGAGCGTCACCATCGTGCCGGCGGCTGAAGCGAGCCCGTAAGCGTGACGTGAAGCTGCAGGCGCAGCGTACGGCTTAGGCGGCTTGTTTGGGCGCCGGGCGCTCTTCGCCATCGCCATGGGCGGTGACGCGGTTGCGCCCCTGGCGTTTGGACGCGTAGAGCCGCCGATCGGCCCGCGATAGCAGCATGTCGGGCGTATCGTTGGGCTCCAGCGCCGCCACGCCGATCGATACCGTGACATTGCCCAAGCTTTCATTGGTGGATTTGCGCATGAGCTGCTTGGCCTCAACAGCGGTCCGCACACGCTCCGCCAGCGCCGCGGCGGCCCGCAGATCCGATTGGGTGGCCACCACGGCGAACTCTTCCCCGCCATAGCGCGCCACCACATGGGCGTCGTCGGCCTGCTTTTCGATGGTCTTGGCGACGAAGCGGATGATCTGATCGCCCGTCGGGTGGCCCCAGGTGTCGTTGAAGCGCTTGAAATGATCGATATCCACCAGCACCAGCGACAAGGGTTCGTCCTCCCGGTGCGAGTGTGACACGCCTTGATTGAGCGCCTCGTTGAAACGCAGCCGATTGGCGATGCCGGTCAGCGCGTCGGTGTTGGCGCGGACTTGAGCTTCCTCGGCTTCACGGCGGGTGTCGGCGAGCATTTCTTTCAGTTGGCTCACGCTGGCGCTGCTGTCCTCCAGCCTTTGCTCCAGGCGACGGGCATAGGCCAGCTGCGTTTGGGTTTGATCGTGCAGATGCTCCACCAGCCGATGCAAGGCTGCGGTGTCTTGGGTTTCCAGGAGTGCGCCCCGCGCCCCCTGCAGCGTTTCGCCATAGTGCTTGGCCGTGCGTCCCGCCGATTGCAATTCGGTGATGGTGTCGGCCAATTCCGCTTCCATGCGTTCGCCGGTGCTCAGCACTTCGCGAGACAAGTCCCGCGTGCCCAGATGGGCGGTGTAGAGCGCTGCGCAGAACGCGTCGTCGACCGCTTGGCCCGCCTTGCGTTGGTCCTCAAAAGCTTTGGAAATCTCGGCCGCTTCGCCGGCCATGTGCGCAATCCACACGGCATAGTTGTCGGGCGTCGGCGTAATGGCGTGCTCTTCCATTGCCGCCAAGACGCGCCGCGCCAATTCCCGTCCGCGATCACCCCGTAATGTCGCGTTCATAAACGCCTCCGCCGACAACCCGGGCTTAGCCATAGGCCGATCGCGCGAAGAAGCCGTAAACTCCCACGTGTTTTATCGCCTATTCGCGCCAGCGGCGGCCATTGCGGGGCCCTGGTGTGACCCAGGTTGCACGGTGTGCGGTATGGGGTGGTGGTGGGGCGGTCGCGCCGCGCCCTGGCGACGCCGGCCGCAAGACCTACCGGTCAGAAGGCGACGAGGGGCTGTCGCCGTCACGCGGGAAGGGCCGATACGGGTTACTCAACCGGATCGGGAGTGGCTTTGCGCACGGGCCGCAGCAGGAAAGCCGGCGTGTGTTCGCCCATCCCCACAGTGCGCGGCCCAGAATCGCGGGCGGAATCGCGGCCAGAATTGCGCTCCCTAGCGCGTCCTGAATCGCGTGCGGCCTCCCGCGCCGCCTCCCGTTTGCGATCCGAGTCGCGCGCCGGTTTCGCTTCCCCGGCATCCGGGTGCTCCTCACCATTGGCGGTGTCGCCGCCGCGACGGCTGCGGCCGCTGCGCCGGCCGCCATCTTCACGTTTGTCCTTGCCGCGCGCGCTTGTCCCGTCATCGGCGGGCGCTTCAACGGTGACATGGGACGCCGGCTCAATCGTTTTTTGGATCAGCGTTTCGACCGCGGCCAAGGATTTGTCGTCGTTCGGACTGACAATGGTGAAGGCTTCGCCCGAGCGTCCGGCCCGGCCCGTGCGGCCGATGCGGTGGACATAATCCTCGGCATGGCGCGGCACATCGAAATTGAACACATGGCTGACATCGGGAATGTCGAGCCCGCGCGCGGCGACATCACTCGCCACCAGCAAGGTAATCTCATTGGCTTTGAAGCGAGCGAGGGTGTCGGTGCGCACCGATTGCGGCAGATCGCCATGGATCGGCGCGCAGCTATAGCCATGGCGCTTCAGCGAGCGCGCGACGATGTCCACATCCATTTTGCGGTTGCAGAACAGGATGGCGTTTTTCACATCCGCGGCGTCGATGGCGGCGCGCAGGGCGGCCCGCTTGGAACGCGGATCGCCGGACGGGGCTTTGACGATCCACTGCGTCACCGTCTCGGCCGTGGTGGATTGACGGGCCACTTCAATGCGCATCGGGTTTTGCAGGAATTGATTGGTGATACGCTGGATTTCCGGCGGCATGGTGGCCGAGAAAAACAGCGTCTGGCGGGTGAAGGGCGTCAGCTGGAAGATGCGCTCAATATCGGGGATGAACCCCATATCGAGCATGCGATCAGCTTCATCCACCACCAGAACCTGCACGCCGGTCATGAGCAGCTTGCCGCGCTCAAAATGATCCAGCAGCCGCCCGGGCGTGGCGATCAGCACATCGACGCCCGCCGTCAGCGCCCGATCCTGATCGCCAAAGGACACCCCGCCGATCAGCAGCGCCATCGAAAGCTTTTGATACTTGCCGTATTTCTCGAAATTCTCCGCCACTTGCGCGGCGAGTTCGCGCGTCGGCGTCAGGATGAGCGAGCGTGGCATGCGTGCTTTGGCCCGCCCGCGCGACAGCATCTCGATCATGGGCAGGGTGAAGCTGGCCGTCTTGCCGGTGCCGGTTTGGGCCACGCCAAGGACATCACGTCCTTTCAGCGCCTCGGGGATCGCCGCTTCTTGAATGGGAGTGGGCTCGCTATAGCCCGCTTCATGGATGGCTTTCAGCAAATCGGCGCTGAGGCCCAGTTCATCAAATGTCATGGAATACCAATCCTGGCGCACGGCCCAACGCCCGCGCCGATTGTTCGTTTAAGCACCAAAGATTGCGAGGAAAGTCAACGGATTCCACAGCCGGGCGCCGCACGGCCAGCAGCGGGGTTCGCGCCTCAGACATCCAGATCGCCGGCGAAATGGGCGTTGTCCTGGATGTATTGGAAACGCAGTTCCGGTTTGCGGCCCATCAGCGTCTCCACCAGCTTGGCCGCGTCGCCGGCGTCATCGGCGCCCAGCCGCACCCGCGCCAAGGTGCGCGTGGCCGGATCCATGGTGGTTTCTTTCAGCTGGCGCGGCATCATCTCGCCAAGGCCTTTGAAGCGGCTGATCTCCACCTTGCCGGATCCCTTGAACATGTCCGCCAGCAGGGCCTCGCGATGGGCGTCGTCGCGCGCATAGGCGATGGTTCCGCCCCGGGCCAGACGATAGAGCGGCGGCAAAGCGAGGAACAGCCGTCCCGATTCCGCCAGCCCTGGCGTTTGGCGCAGGAAAAACGTGATCAGCAGCGTGGCGATATGGGCGCCGTCCACATCCGCGTCCGTCATGATCACCACGCGCTCATAGCGCAGGGCGTCGAGATCAAAGCGCGGGCCCAGCTGACAGCCCAGCGCCAAGGTTAGGTCCGCGATTTCCTGATTGGCGAGGATTTTGTCATCCGCCGCCTGGGCGACATTGAGGATTTTGCCCCGCAGCGGCAGCACGGCCTGGGTGTTGCGATTGCGCGCCTGCTTGGCGGAGCCGCCGGCGCTGTCGCCCTCCACCAGAAACAGTTCGGAGCCTTCGGAGTCGCTGCGTGCGCAATCGGCCAGCTTGCCGGGCAGGCGCAGCTTGCGCGTGGCGGATTTGCGCGCTACGTCGCGCGCTTTGCGGCGGCGCTGGCGATCCTCAGCCCGCTCAATCACGAAGGCGAGCAGCTTGTCCGCCTCCTTCGGCGCGCCCGCGAGCCAGTGGTCAAAGCGATCGCGCACCGCTTGTTCGACCAGGCGCCCCGCTTGAGCCGTGGCGAGTTTGTCTTTGGTCTGGCCCTGAAACTCCGGCTCGCGAATGAATACGGAGATGAGGGACGCCGCCGCGCCCAACACATCTTCACCGGTGAGCAGGCCGACGCGCTTTTCGCCCGCCAACTCGCCATAGGCCCGCAAGCCCTTGGTGAGCGCGGCGCGCAAGCCCGCTTCATGCGTGCCGCCCTGGGGCGTCGGCACAGTGTTACAATAAGAGCGGGCGAGGCTGTCATCCTCGCCAAAGCCGGCGGCGGTCCACGCGACCGCCCATTCCACGGCGCCGGGCTTGCCATCCTCGCCGACGCGGCCGGTGAAGGGGGCCACCACGAGAGCTTTTTCGCCCAAGGTCTCCGTCAGGAAATCCGCCAGCCCACCGGGAAAATGCAGCTCCGCCTCGGCGGGCGTGGGCGCGCCTTCGGGCAACAGCTCCGGCGCGCAGCGCCATTGGATCCGCGCCGAACGGTGCAGATAGGCCTTGGAGCGCGCCATGGCGAACAGCCGCGCCGGCTTGAACACCGCGCCGGCGCCGAACACGTCCGGATCGGGGCGAAAGCGCACCAGGGTGCCGCGCCGATTGGCGACGCGGCCTTCTTTCGTCAGCGGCCCCTGCGGCGCGCCGCGCTCATAGCGTTGGGTGTAGAGGGTGCGATCACGCACGATCTCCACCTCGAGAAATTCGGCCAACGCATTCACCACCGATACGCCGACGCCATGCAGACCGCCGGAGGCTTGATAAGCCTTGTCAGAGAATTTCGCCCCCGCATGCAGGGTGGTGAGGATCACCTCCACCGCGGATTTGTCGGGAAAGCGGGGATGCGGGTCCACAGGAATGCCGCGGCCATTATCGGTGACCGACACCGTGCCGTCCGCCTCCAGCGCCACGACAATGCGATCGGCATGGCCGGCCACGGCCTCGTCCATGGCGTTGTCGAGCACTTCGGCGAAGAGATGGTGCAGCGCCCGCTCATCGGTGCCGCCAATATACATGCCGGGGCGCCGGCGCACCGGCTCCAAGCCTTCCAGCACCTCAATGGCGGCGGCGTCATAGGATGTCGATGCGCTGAGATCGCCATCGGCGGCTCCGGACGGGGCGGGTGAACGCGGTTTGCGAGCGGGGGCGGCCATGGCGCTACAAGGCGTCAGTTCGCTCCGCTTGCCAAGCCCCCAGACGGCGGGCGTCGCAGATGCGGGTGCGCGTGCGTCCCACCGTCGCGGCGCCGCTACAATTCGCGGCCCTGGGCGCGCACGCGCACGGCCTCCATGCGGGCCTGGGCGAAGGGGTGGTGGGGATAAAGCGCCGCGACATCGGCATAGGCGTCATAGGCGCCGGCCCAATTCTCCAAACTTTCAAACAGGGCGGCCAAGGTCAGCAGCGCATCATAGCGGCGCGGTTCCAGCACCAAAGCCTGCTCCAAATCGCTGATGGCGCGGGCGATATCGCTTTGGGCCAACGCGATGGCGGAGCTGGCGACCCAGGCATCGGCGGAATTGTTCGCCAATTGCGTGGCGCCGTCGGCCAAGCGCCGGGCCAAAACCAGCTCCCCAATGCTGGCGGCGGCGCGGGCCCGATTGGTCAGCAGCACCGCCGTCGGATCGCCAATATCGCTCCACAGCGCTTCGATTTCTTCCGCGACAAAGGCGGCTTCATCGGCATCGGCGGCCGTTTTCAGCTCCACAAACAGCCAGGCCAGGCGCCGCTCCGGCGGATCATCGGGGCCGGGCTCGAAAGTCTCCAAGACGCTGTCGAAGTTTAGAAGGCCGCTGAGGCCCGAGGGCTCTGCGCCAGCCGCGGGGGCGTCGTCAAACATGTCTGGGCCGAAGGGGGAGTCCAATCCCGCGGGAGGCGCGCTTTCAAACGCCTCCAACTCCTGCGGAGTGAGGAAGCCGGGGCCCAATTCGCGCAACAAGGCTTCAAACTCGGACTGGGCATCGGCCGTGTCCGGATCGGACGGTTCGGCCGTGTCATCATCTGTCCCGTCGTCCTCAGCGCCATTGGCGTCTTGCGTGGACGGCGCGGGATCCGCCGCCTCGGCTTGCGGGTCGGGCGGCTCCTCTTGTGCAGCCGCAGGCCCCGCACCCCAAAGCACCCCGGCGTACGCGAGGATCATAAGGGCCGCCAGGCCCGTAAGCGGGAAACGGTGTCTCATCGCCATCATGAGCACAGACATAGGGTCCCGTCATAGCCAGTGCGAGGGCGCTGCGCCGCACAGCCTGAACCTGGGCGCACCTGCACCGCGGACACGGTTAAGCTGCGCCACATGGCGCACACGCATACGCGTGAGGCCTTTGGGCGTCGCCTGTGAAACGGCCGTCGATCACAGTTGTGATCGCCATGTAATGGATTACCCTTGGCGGGCCTTGAACCGCGGATCAACTTTGTTGATCACATAAATACGGCCCTTCCGGCGCACCACCTGACAGCCGCGATGCCGCTGCTTGAGGGATTTCAGCGAGCTTTTGACTTTCATGACGACCATCCGCCGCAACAAACCTGAGCCGCGTCTGTTACGGTCGCGATGCCTTAAAGTCAATGCTGCGGCTTGGCTTTTTTGCGCTTGCGCAGCGGTTTGGGCGCCGAGCCTTTCGGCGCCGTCCATCGCGCAAACGCCAACCGCAGCGCCGGCGCCGCAACCGCAATCAGGTGAGCGTTTTGAGGTCTGGCGCGCCGGCTTTACCGAGCGCGCAGCCGCGGCGGGCCATGATCGCGCCTTGATCGCTCGCACCCTCGCGGGCGTGGAGCCGGATCTCAGCATCCTGGAGCTGGACCGCAATCAGCCGGAATTCGTCCGGCCGATTTGGGGCTATCTCGATAGCGCCGTGTCCGACAGCCGCCAGGCCAATGGCCGCGCCCGCCAGGCGCAGGAGGACGCGCTGCTGCAAGCGCTAGAGACGCGCTGGGGCGTGCCGGCGGAGACCATCACCGCGGTGTGGGGGCTGGAAAGCGCCTATGGCGCGGTGATCGGGGATCGCGATGTGGTGCGTTCCCTGGCGACATTGGCTTGGGACGGACGCCGACGCACCTTTTTTGAGCGGGAACTGATGGCGGTGCTGCAAATCCTTGCAGCGGGCGATGCGGTTCGCAGCGATCTGATCGGCGGTTGGGCCGGCGCCATGGGCCAGACCCAATTCATGCCCTCCACCTATGTCGCCTACGCCGTGGATTATGACGAAGACGGCCGTAAAAACGTGTGGGCCGATCGCGGCGATGCGCTCGGCTCGGCGGCGTTTTATCTCGCCCGCCATGGCTGGCGTGCCGGCGAGCCCTGGGGCGTGGAGGTCGTGGTTCCAGCGGGGTTCAACTACGCCCTCGCCGATGGGCGGCGCAATTCGGTGGCAGGGTGGACGCGGCTTGGCCTGCGCCGCGCGGATGGGCGATCTTGGACGCCGGAGCAACAAGGATTGCGGGCACGGGTGTTGGCGCCAGCCGGGGCCGGCGGGCCGAAATTCTTCACCTTCGCTAATTACGACGTGATCAAGCGCTACAACAATTCAACGTCCTACGCGCTGGCGGTGGGGTTGTTGTCTGACGCGTTGTCCGGCCGTTCTGGCGTGGCGGCGTCGTGGCCCCGGGACGAACAGCCGCTCACCCGCACCGAAGTGAAGGAAATGCAGCGTCGGCTCACCGCCTTGGGCTACGCCACCCAGGGCGTGGACGGACGCGTGGGGCCCAACACCCGCAAAGCGCTGCGCGCCTGGCAGGCGGATCAAGGGCTGCCCGCCGACGCCTTTCCCACCCAGCGGGTGCTGGAGCGGATACGCCGTCAGGCCGGCGCGGCGCGATAAAGCACCCGCCCGCTTATGCGTCGGTGATGTCTTGCTCTTCAGGGGGCGGGCGCTGTTCGCCCGCCCGCCGGGATGCGCGCACCACGCTGGTCGATGTTGTCGCCAGGGCGAAGGCGGCCGCCGCCACCAGGCTGGCGCCGATGAAAGACGCCCCCGCCCCCGCGACGCGGTAAAGACCCGTGCCCACCCATGCGGAGACGAAAAAGCCCATGCCGGCCGTCGCCGCGACGAGCCCCGCCGCCGCGCCCTGTTCATGGGGCTCCACCGCCAAAGACGCCGCCGCCGCCGTGCTCGCACGCGCCAAGCCGAGGCCGAAGCCCTGGATCGCGAACACCACCGCCATCATCCGTAAGTCCGTCGCCAGGGCCAACCCGAAACTCCCAACCCCCGCCAAGCCGACGCCCACCAGCATGGCTTGGCGTGGCATCAGCTTGAAACGCGGAATGATGACGGCTTGTGCGATCAGGGACGCCAAAGCCCCCCCCGACAACACGGTTCCGGCCGCCGTCACGGCGTCTACGCCCGTCAGCGCAAAGCGGTCCAACACCGCGAAGCCGACAATCTGCAACCCCACCGCTTGCACCAGCCATGCGCCGCAGCTGATCAGCACGATATCGCGCAGCCGCACATCGTGGATGAGGCTGAGGCTGCTGGTGATTGTGCGTCGCTCGCGGCTAGCGGGGGGCGTGCGCTCAGGCAGAAACACGCCCACGGCGACCGCGCCGGCTAACGACAACAATCCCGTGACGACGAACGGGCCCGCCAGGCCGACGAACGGGGTCATCAGCGCCCCGACGGAGGGGCCCGCCGCCGCGCCGAGGCCGAGTGCGGCGGTCAAGGTCGAGATGGCGGCGGTGCGTGTTTGCGGCGTGGAGCGATCCGCCACCCACGCCATCGCCGCGGGCCCGCTGGCGGAGTTCACCAGCCCGAACACGGCGCGCGAACCGATGATCAAGAAGCCCGCCGTCGCGGCGCTGACGGCCCCCGCTAACACCCAGCTGATGGACTGCGCCATAATCAACGTCGACACCGCAGAGCCGCACAAGCCCAAAATGATTAGTGGCCGGCGTCCCACCTGGTCGCTCAGCGCGCCCCAGACTTGGCTCATGACCGTGAACAACGCCGCCGCCACGATAAACGTGCTGGCGATCGCCCACTCGCTGATGCCTGTCTGACGCGCCACAGGCGGCAAAAGCGCAAACAGCATGGAATTGGAGACGCCGTTGTTCACCAGGCACGCAAACAGCGTCCAATAGCCCAAACGGCGGGCTGTGGTGCTGGCGCCCGGCGCGGAATGGGGGGCGAACGGCATGGCGAGATGTCCTTAAGGAGCGCCGTCACGCGCGGCGCACTGCGCCCTCAGGCGCGCACGCACCTTCATTACATACGAATGCGCGTTGCTGTCTAACCGGGTCTTAAGCGCGTTGGGGCGATGAGGGAGCCCAAGGTGGCGAAAAACCGCCCGCTTAAGGGCCTGCCGATGTTCGGGCCGGCCCCATGTAAGGTGTGCGCTCGTGTTTCAGATGATCGGCATCGTCGTGGTGTTCGGCATGGTGTTTGGCGGCTTTGCGCTCGCCGGCGGCCATTTCGACGTGATCATCGCCGCCACGCCCTTTGAAATGATGATGATCGGCGGCGCCGCCGTCGGGGCGTTTCTGATTGGCAATCCGCCCAAGGTGATCACGGGGACATTGGGCGCGTTCGGAACGATCTTCTCGGGCGCTAAGTGGAAAAAGGCCGATTATGAGGATCTGCTGTCACTCCTGTTTTTGCTGACCAAGACGATGAAAACCAAGGGCGTCATCGCCCTGGAGGCGCATATCGAAAATCCCAAAGATAGTGCGATTTTTTCCCGCTATCCGAAGATTATGAAGGACCATTTCGCGACGGATCTGATTTGCGACACGCTGCGCATGATGACCATGAACCTGGAAGATCCGCATCAGGTCGAGGACGCGATTGATCGCCAGATCGAAAAGCACCATCACGAGCACGCCGCGCCCGCCCACACCATTCAAACCACCGCCGACGCCTTGCCGGCGCTGGGGATTGTGGCGGCCGTGCTGGGCATCATCAAAACCATGAGCTCCATCGACAAGCCGCCGGAATATCTCGGCAAGCTCATCGGCTCGGCGCTGGTGGGGACGTTCCTCGGCGTGTTCTTGGCCTATGGTTTTGTCGGCCCGATGGCCAGCGTGCTGAACCAAATCTATGAAGAAGAGGGCCAGTTCTACAAAGTCATCAAGGCCGTGTTGGTCGCGCATCTGCATGGCAATGCGGCGCAAATCTCCGTGGAGATCGGCCGCGGCGAAGTGCCCGGCGCCCTGCAACCCTCCTTCGCGCGCATGGAGGAAGTCCTGAACGACATCCCGCCGGAAGTGGGCTAGGCGCGCTTGGTTTTGTAGACGTCTTTTGGCCAGCGCCGGTGCACCCAGAACCAATCGGCGGGATTTTCACGCACCCGCGCTTCGATGAATTGGGTGATGCGCGCGACCGTGTTGGTCACCGCGGTTTCCTCATCGGTGTCGGTGTCGGTGGGAATTTCGTCATAAATGGTGACGCGAAACCGCGCCCGCGGCAGGCGCTTCACATCAAAGGGCAGGATCGGGCAGCCATAGCGGCGCGCCAAGCGCGTCGGCCCGTCGGCGGTCATGGCCGGCAGGCCGAAAAACGGCACGGCCACGCCCTCATTGTATTTTTGATCATTCATGATCCCCACCGCTTCGCCCTTGGCCAAAGCGCGCAGGAGCGACATGCCGCCCTCCTTGCCCTTGGCGGCGAGCAGACGGATGCCATAGGCCTCGCGCTGTTCGCGGATGCGTTTGTCGACCCAATAATTGTTGGCCGGCCGGTAGGTGATGCGGCAGGGCAAACCGCTGTTCACGATGGTGATGGCCAGGCATTCGAAATTGGCGAAATGCCCGCCGAGGAAAATGGCGCCGCGCCCGCCCTCCAGCGCCTCACGCATGCGATGGGCGCCCACCACCTCCACCCGCGCGCCGGGCTCGTAGATGGTGAAGGCTTGCAGATGCGGAAACTCCGCAAAGGTCCGGCCGAGATTGCTCCAAACCTCGTCCAGCAGCGCCGCCAGCGCCTGCTCGCCGAGGTCCGGGAACGCGATGCGCAGATTGGTGCGCGCCACATGGTGGGCCGGGGTCAGCGGGCCGAGCCGGCGCACCAGCGCCGCGCCGATATCCGACGCCGTTTCGATGGAGGCTGTGCGAAACGCGGCCTCATAGGCGTCATAGGCGACTGCGCTCAGCCAGGCGGCGGCGGATTTGTCATGGGTGACGGCCATCGGCGTCCTCAGTGTGCGTGGGCGGCGCGGTCGAGGGCGTGATCGATCAAGTGATCCAACGCCTCCGGCGCCTCAAATTCGGCCCCCACGGGCCAACAATGCACCAACCGTCGCACCTCCGGCGGCAAGCGCACATGATCTTTTTCGGTCGTCACCAGCAAGGCGTTGTGCCGTCGCGCTTGCTCGCGCAGGCCTGCCAGCTCCTCGGCCGTAAAGGGATGATGATCGGGGAACATCACCGTCGCCTTCACATCGACGCTGGAGGCGTGGAGGGCGTTAAAGAACTTCTCGGGCCGCGCAATGCCCGCGAACGCCACCACCGTGCCCCCCGGCAGCGGGCCGCGCGGTGTGATGCGCGCTCGCAGGATTGGCAGGTCCGGGGGCGTTGGCGGTCGCCAATCGCCATGGGGCGTGTCGGCCCCCATCAGAACCACGGCGTGCGCGCGCGCCAGGCCTTCGCGCGCATCCTCGCGCAACGGGCCGGCGGGAAACACCCGGCCATTGCCGAACTTGGCCTCGTTGTCGATGATGATGAGGGAGAAATCCTTGGCGACGCTGGGGTTTTGAAAGCCATCATCCATGATGATGAGATCGGCCCCGCCCGCCGCCGCGGCCCGGGCGCCGTCGGCTTTATTCTTGGCCACCCAGGTGGGCGCGACGCGCGACAACAACAGCGCTTCATCGCCGACATCGGCAAAGCTGTGGCGCTCTTCGTCCACCCGCACCGGGCCTTGCAGCTTGCCGCCATAGCCGCGCGAGAGCGCGTGCGGCTCCAGCCCGCGCGCCTTTAACCGTTCAAGCAAGGCGATGACGGTCGGTGTTTTGCCGGCGCCGCCGACGCTGAGATTGCCGACGCATATCACCGGCGGGCCGGGGCGAATGGGCGTGGTGAGCCGCGCCTTGAGTTTAGCGCCCTGCTGATACAGCCAGCTTAGCGGCGTCAGCAAAGCGCGCTTCAGCGGCGCGGCGTGGGGCCCGCTTTCATGGCTCCAGAACTCAGGCGCTTGGCGCATGTCCCGCCTCCTTGCCCGCTGGGGTTGGGGGATCGGCCGGGGTGGGCAAGGACGTGGTCAGCGGGCTGGGCGCCGGCAGAAGCGGACGGATCAGCGCCACATACCGGTCCAGCACCTGCCGATCCGCCGCCGCGACCGCGTGCGCCGCTGTGCTCGCCGCCTCCGCCTGGGCTGTGTCGGGCGCCAGCACCAGCAAGGCCGCAGCGATGTCCGCGGCGCTCGCGGCGCGTCGCACCCCGCCAGCGGCCTCCAGCTCGGCATAGAGGTCTGCGAAATTGCCCGTGAGCGGCCCGGTGATCAGGGGCGTACGCGTCCAAGCGGCTTCCAGCGGGGTGTGGCCGCCCACGCCCTCGACCAGACTTCCGGCGATGAAGGCCGCGTCGGCAAGGTCCAGCCACAGACCCATTTCACCCAAAGTGTCCACGACATAGACCGCGGTGTGCGCGTCCACCAAATCGCCGATGGCGCGGCGGGAGGTGCGAAAGCCGGCCGCCTCCGCCTCGGCCGCAATCGCGTCTCCGCGTTCGGGATGGCGCGGCGCGAGCAATAGCAGCGCGTCGTTTTCAGTTGCACGCAGCTGCGCGTGGGCCGCCAGCATCACCGTGTCCTCACCCGGGTGGGTGGAGGCGGCGAGCCAGATGCGCCCGCGCGGCTGCAAATCAGTCTGCAGCGAAGCGGCCGCAGCGCTGTTCACCGGCGGGGCGCCAGCGGCGTGTTTGAGGTTGCCCAGCCGCTCCACCGGCCGTCCCATGAGGCCCGTGAGCCCCTCGGCCGTGCGCGCATCGGCGGCGCCCAATACGGCGAACGCGGACAACAGCCGGCGCGCGGCGCGCCGTCGCCGGCTCCAACGGTTGAGCGATTGTGCGGTCATGCGGGCATTGACCAACGCCAGGCCGAGGCCGGCCGCTTCAGCCTCCAACAGGAGATTCGGCCATAACTCGGATTCCGCGAATACGCCCGCATCGGGCCGCCAATGGTCGAGAAACCGGCGCACCGCATCGATGCGATCGACTGGCGCAAACTGGTGAATGGCGTCTGTCGGCAAACGTTTGCGCAACAACGCGGCGGAGGTGACCGTGCCCGTGGTGATCAAAATGTTCAGCCCCGGTGTCTCGTCACGCAGGGGCTCGATCAGCGTGACCAGCATCAGCGCTTCGCCGACGCTGGCCCCGTGCAGCCACACCAGCGGCCCCGGCGGCCGCGGCGTAGAGGCATGCCCCAAACGCTCGCCCAGCCGCCGCGGGTCTTCCTTACCCGCTTGGGCGCGGCGCTTCAGCAGGGCCGGGACCAGCGGCGCCGCCAACCGTGTCAGCACGCGATAAAGCCGCAAGCCCAGCGGCAGGCGACGGAGGGGGCGTCGCAGCCGTCCCGCGGCGCGACCTTGGGGCGTGGTGCTCGCGACATCATCGAGAGGGGGGCTCATGGGCGCGCTCCCTCATCCGCCGCGTCGCTTTCGGGGGCGGCCGCGTGCGTCGTGTATCGGCTCGCCGGCGGCGGCTTGGGGGCTGAGGCTCCTGCGATCGGCGCGGGCGGCGTCACCGCTGCGCCCACAGCGGTTTCGGCGGCGGCCGCCGCCTCAAGCAGCGCCGTTTCCAAACGCTGGCGTGTCGCCTCCAGCGTTTCGGCATCGGCATCCGGCGCCGGCGGGGCGAAGGGCCCGAACCAGACCACGGCGCCGCGGCTGAAGGGCAGGGGCACAATGAAGCGATCCCAACTGTTCAGCACGAACCGCCGCCGCGTCGTCATCGCCACGCCGATGATCGGCGCCTGGGTGGTCTGCGCCAGGCGCAGAGCGGCGAAATTCGCCCGCATGCGCGGGCCGCGCGGCCCATCGGGCGTCATCGCCACCATATCGCCGGCGTCCACGGCGTCGCGCGATGCGCGCGCGGCCGCCACGCCGCCCTTGGATTTGGTTTTGCGTTTGTTGCGCGCCGAGCCGCGAATGACATTGAGGCCCAAAAGCTCCGAACTGCGTGCGATGAAGGCGCCATCCGGCGATAGGGAGATCACGATGGAGACGCGCCGCGTACGACCCTTCAGCGCGCCAGGGCCCATCAGCAACGCGCGATGCCAAAAGACGCCGATAAAGCCGCCCTTTGCCGCCCACTGGGCATCGGCGGCTTCACCGTTGAACACGCGCCAGCGTGTGGTGTGCTTGATCAACAGCATGTATCCGGCCACGAGGGCCGTCAGCGTCGCTTGCACGATGGGGGATCGAAAGAACGCCTTCACAGCATCCACGCCTCGCCGCGCCGCGGCGGCGCGCACATGGCTGTCCGATAGCCTGCGATGGCGATAGGGACAAGGGGGCCGTCAGGATGCGCCGTGGGCGATCCCGATGCGCCGTCCGGCCTTGCCGGGCAAAACGGCCGGAGCCGCTTTGCCCGGTAGGCTTAGCTTTCGCTGGCGCCGCGTGCGTCTGTGATGGCCGCCACCGTGCGCTTCGAGAAGGTGCGGAACACCCTCCGGGCGGTCGCCCAGGGCGCGCGTGGCGAGAAGCGATCCAAGGACAGCTCCTCAACGCTGTAAGCGAATGTGCCCACCACATCGCCATCGGCGTTGCGCAGTGTCGCCTCCACGCTGGCTTGTCCGCGGGCGATGGAGCTTGAGGCGGACACGCCCGCGCGAAAGCCGCGTTCGGTGAAGCCGGGATTGTTGGTGCGGACTGACACGATGACCGCGTCAAGCGTCAGGCCGTCACCCTCGCCCATCAGGCCCGCATTATTCGCGGTTTCCGTGAGGTACTCCAGAAACATCTCCTGCAGAATCTCGGCGTCGCGTGACCCGATATCGTCGCGATCGCGATGGGAGCGGTTGGACAACGATCCAGGCCGCTCGGTGACGATCTCGGGGTTGACGCTCACATCCACAGCGATGATCGGGGCGCTGACATCGCCCGTGATGGCGGCCTCAAACGGCTTCGCCCAGGCGGGCGCCGCCAAGAGGGCCATGCCGGCCAAAGCGCCGAGCGCCGCACGGGCGCCGGCTCCGAAGCGAGCGCGGGCTGCGCGCATGAACGCGGGGGGCTTGAGAGGTGATAAGCGGGTGCGGGAATGAGTCATGAGCAGGTCGCCTTCTGCGATGGTCGCCATACGCTCTACACGCGACGAACCCATCGGATCCGTCGTTGTAAAAGTGAAACACATCAAGCGCGCCGGTAAACCACCCCCTCACGGCCTCGTGATCGTCCGTGCGCGCGCGATCTACTCAGCGGCGACGGCGCCCACGGGAGAGGCGGCGTCTTGCGCCACGGGCTTGAAGGCGATGGTCACCTCGCCCACCCGTATGCCGAACCACTTCATGGTCGCGCGGTTCAACAGCACCCCGTCAGGCTGCAAATACATCCAGTCGTTGAATCCGAGATTCAGCGTGCGCCCGGTATCGGTTTTGTAAGCCAAAACATAGCGCCAGTTCAGCGCGTTGCCGGCCGCCACGCCTTTGGCGACGCCCACCACATCATCGGCGCGCCCTTCATAAAGGCCCTGGCCGGTCTTGGTGATGCGCCAGATCCGCTTTTCCGTAGCGCCGTCGCTGTACACAAAGTCTTCGTCGAGGGTGAGCGTCTCGCCGTCCCAATCACCATCGATGATGACTTTGAATTCCCGCAAGATTTTGCCAGAACGTCCTTCAATGACGCCCCAGGCTTCCAGGCGCTGATCGAAATACTCCTCGAGGATAAATTCCGGTTCGCGCTCTGCGTATTGTTCCACATTCATGCTTGCGCATCCTGCCATGAAAAGAAGGGCCGCCATCGTCAACACCCACCGCATCATCGCCTCCCTTGGCCGCAGACGAGGATCGCCAACTGCGCCGCCATATTCGTTTTGGAGTTATACGCGCGCCTTCGGTGATCGGATGCGCATACGCAAAGCCCCCCGCAGCGGGCCGCTGCGGGGGGCTGATGCAGGCTGGCATGGGTGCGTGGACCCAAGGCGCGTCTTAGCCGCGCAAACGCCCTTCAATACTGGAATCACTCGAAGCGGTGCGCGGCGCCGCCTCATCCGTTCCGGTCGTGTCGCTTGCAGACATCGCCGCACCCGCGGCGGCCACGGCCACGCACCCCGTCGCCATCAACACCGGTCCCACCACGGACAGCAGGCTTTTTTTCTTGTCTTCTGTCGCCATTGTTTTCGCCCTTAATATTTTATTAACGATGCCATCATGCTCAGATTCGGGCGAAGGGAAAGAGGTTATCAAAAGGTTAATCGCGTTATCCACACGCAAATAGCGGTATGGAGCCATCGAGGCCTACGCCGCGACCATAGGGTGGACAGACGTATACAGGCTGAGGGTCTAGCGACACTGTGGCGATTGTACGGCGTGTGTAAACAAAAGCCGGGGAGCACGAGGCTCCCCGGCGGACAGGCTCGACTGGGCGAACGCTGTCTACGGCGTGTCGGCGAAGACGATCTCAGCCGTTTCCAAAGCTCGCACGGTCACCGTCTCCACATCGCGCAGCGCCGCGCCGTCACGGGCGTTGAGCGTTTCGCCCTCCACCTCCACAGCGCCGTGGGCTACGACCAGGTATCCCAGCCGATCGGCGCCCAGATGGTAGGTCGCCTCATCGCCCGCCTTCAGCGTTGCGCCCAGAATGCGGGCGTCTTGGCGGATCGGCAGGGCCCCCGCCGCTTGGTCGTCGGCAAAGCCGGAGGCCAAGGGCACCAGCGCGCCCGCCCGGTCAGCCTTGGGGAATTTCGCCGCACCCCATGAGGGCGCGCCGCCTTCCTCCTTGGGCACGATCCAAATCTGGAACAGACGAGTCAGCTCGTCCTCGCGGTTGAACTCCGAGTGCACCACGCCCGTCCCGGCGCTCATCACCTGAACGTCGCCGGCCTCGGTGCGCCCTTCATTGCCGAGGGAGTCGCGATGGGTAATCGCCCCGTCCCGCACATAGGTGATGATCTCCATATTGTCGTGCGGATGCGGCGCAAAACCTTCACCCGCTTGGATTTCATCATCGTTCCAGACCCGCAACGCACCCCAGCCGATGCGCGATCGGTCGAAATAGCCGCCAAAGCTGAAATGGTGGCGTGCGTTCAGCCACGCATTGCGGAATTGGCCCAGACTTTCAAAGCGACGAACATCAATCATGGCGCCCTCCATTGTTTCCTGAAGGTGGATGTAGGGGCGGTTTGGGTGTATATTACGCACTTTTTTGGAAAAGGTCTTGTGACATCGCTCTGACGTCATGGGCGTGTCGCATGGCAGGCTCAGGCTTTGCTGCGGCCCTCGCGGAACCACACGCCGGCCAGCAATGCGAGGGCGACGCCTAAGGCCAGCAGCGCCGGCGTCAACGGCGTGCGGGTCACATCGCTCACCGCATAGGCGTCATTGCGTTGCAGGCCGATCCAGCCGCGGCCGATCCCCTCAGGGCCCAGGGCGCCGCCAGAGTGCGCGCCGCGCGGGGTGGTGCGGCGCACGCCCGGCAGGCGCGCAGCCTCGCCCGTCCCGACATACCGTGCGGCGCCGCCGGTGAGGCTGGCCACATCGGCCACAATGGCCGTGGTGGCGCGCAGGTCGGCAAACTCGCGCGGATTGAGCGGGCCGGCCGCCGCCACCGTGGTTTCTTCGCCGGAGCGCACCCGGTGCAGCCCGGTTTCGTTGACCGCGATTTCACCCACATAACGGCCCGGTCCCGCCTCACTCAGCGGTACGGAGAGCACGGCGCCGGAGGGCGTGGTGACCTCCGCCGGTCCGTCCAGCGGCCGCATGGCGCGCCGCTCCAGCCGTATAACGCCGCCCGCGATGTCTGCGCGCAAACGTTCTTCCTCCAGCTCCGGCTCCTTCATGAGCCAGTGCGCAAGGCGCCGGAACAATTCGCCATAGGGCCCGCCGCCATCCACGCCGCGCTGCCACAGCCAGGCTTGATCCGACAGCAGGAGCGCGACGCGTCCCTGCTGAACACGATCGAGAACCAGGAGGGGCCGCCCGTCTTCGGTCTCCAACAACGCATCGCCGGAGAAAGCGGCGGCGTCGATGACGCGGAACCAGCGGCCCCACTCTTGATCGGCGCCCGCGGCGACAAAGTCCGCTGTGACAGGGTGGGCGGCGCCGGCCGCGGACACGATGGGGGCGAAGCCGTCTTCGATAATGTCGCGCGTGGGCCGCGCCGGCAGCACCGCGGCCAATGGGGTGAGCGACAGGCTGGCGCTGGAGGCGAAGGGCGGGCCGGCCGCCATGAGCAGCGCGCCGCCGCGTTCCACATAGGTGGCGACGCGATCGAGATAGAGCGGCGGCAACACGCCGCGCCGGCGGTATTGATCGAAGATCACCAGATCAAAATCTTCCAGCTTTTCCTCAAACAATTCACGCGTCGGGAAGGGAATAAGCGACAATTCCCGCTCCGGCGCCGGGTCATTGCGCGAGCGATCGGGGGGCCGCAAAATCGTAAAGTGCACCAGGTCCACCGACGGGTCGGACTTCAGCAAATCGCGCCAAGCCCGTGCGCCCGCATGCGGCTCGCCGGTGACGAGCAGCACCCGCAGCCGATCGCGCACGCCCGAGACGCTGATGGCGGTGCGATTGTTGACCAGGGTGAGCTCGTCCTCCCCCGGCTCCACGGCGATCTCCACCACATTCGGCCCGCGTTTGCGGATCTCGGCGTTGATCACGATCTCCTCGCCAATGGGCCCCGCGCCGCGCAGCGGCTCCCCGCCATCGAGGGAGAGGGTGAGTTGCGCCCGTTCGCCGGGGGCGGCGCCGGGGTCCTCGACAATGAAGGAAAATTGCGCGCGATCGCCGACAATGGCGTAGGCTGGCGCGCGCTTGACCACGAGACGCCGATCGCGGCGCGACACATCGCCCACCACAAGGGCATGGATGGGCGCGCCAAGCTCAGTCCAAGCCGGATCGGCGCCGGGTGTTTCGGGCGCGTCATGGGCTTGACCATCAGTGAGGGCGATCACCCCCGCCAAGCGCCCGCGCGGCGTGTCGCCGAGGCTGGCGCGCAGGGCGTCGAAAAACGCCGTTCCATCCTCGCCGGCCGGAACGCGCGCCTCCACCAAGTCCAGGCTTTCATCCGCGACGACCGCCGCACGGATGTCCGCTTGCAAGCGCGCGACCGCTTGCGGGCGTTGATCGCCAGTCATGCTTTCGCTCTCATCGGTCAGCATCAGCACGATATCGGTGAGGGGATCGCGCTGCTCGCGGCTGAGCGACGGGTTGAGCAGCGCCGCCGTCAGCGCCAGGGCCGCCGCGCCGCGCAGGCTGCGCCCGCGTCCGCCCAACAGCACCGCCGCCACCAGCGCCCCGACGCCGAGTGCGGCGATGATCGCGACGGGCAGGAGTGGATCGAGGGTGAGGGCCGTGGTCATGATCGCGTGTGTCCCTATTGGCCCAAGCGTTCGAGAATTGCGGGCACATGCACTTGGTCGGCTTTGTAATTGCCGGTGAGGATGTACATCACGACATTGATGCCGACGCGGAAGGCGTGCTCGCGTTGCTGGGGCCCGCCGGTGAGCGCCGCCAAGGTGCGGCCGCCCTCATCCACCGCCCAGGCGGCGGCCCAATCGGCGGAGGTGACAATGAGGCCCGACACCCCGTCGCGCGCGGCGCCGCGGCTGTCGGCCTCCACCCAGACCGGGCTGTCACGCCAGCGGCCGGGAAACTCCTGCAGCAGATAAAACGCGCGGGTCAGCACATGGTCCGGCGGCGCCGGACGCAAGGGCGGGGTGTCCAACGCCTCCCCCAGCCGCACCAGGCCCGGATGCGGCGCGGCGGCGAAATTGGCGGCGCCGTCGCGGGTGTCCAGCACTAAAACGCCGCCATTCTTCATGAAGGCGTCGAGTTTGGCGGCCACCTCCGGAGTCGGCGCCGGCATGTCCCGTAGAGTCGGCCAATACAACATGGGCAAGAGGGCGATTTCGTCGCTGGCGAGGTTCACCGGCAGCGGCTCGCCCGGTTCGATGGAGGTGCGCCGGCGCAGCTGCATGGAGAGGCCGGACAGCCCTGCCGCGCTCATGGCGTCCACTTGGGGATCGCCGGTCACCACATAGGCGAGGCGGAACTGGCCCAAGGCGCGCAGCGCAAAGGCCTCCACGCTGTCATTCTGCACGGACGTATCGGGTGCGGGTGCGGCGGCGGCGTCCTGCGCCTCGGCCGGGGGTGTCAGGGCCCACACAGCAAACGCCGCCAAAGCAAAGCCTGCGGCGCCAGCGCCCGCGCGACGGGGCAAACGCCAACCGCTCAGCCGGCCCGACAGCGCCGCCATCACCAGCGCATCCAGGATCAACAGCGCTAAGGCGAGCCCCAGCAAGGCGCCGCCCAGCGGCCGCGGCGCGTCCGCGCTGGCGTCTTCCATGGTGATGGCGTCGGGCGGTTCAGGAAGCGGCGTCAGCGTCGCCTCCGGCGTCATGATGTTCAGCGCGGTGCGGGTCGGTCCGCGCTCATAAAGGCCGGGCGGCGCCGATGGGCCGGTTTGCGCCTCCCCAAACGCCTCGGCGTCGATGCGCACATCGCGATCGGTGGAGCGTAGGACGCCCTGGGCGGTGAGCGTCGTGGCGAGGCGCCAGGGGCCGGCGGCGCGCGCCCCATCGGCGCTGCGCCCGGCGGCGCCGGCGAAGGCGGTGACGCGCCCCAACATCTCCACGAACAAACCGGACAGCGGCGTGTCGGACCATTCAGCACTGGCGGTCACATGGAACAACACCAGACGTCCCCGCCCGCGCGTGTCGGAGGTGACGAAGGGCGTGCCATCGGCCAAACGCGCCCAGGTTTTCTCGCCCAGATCAGCGGCCGGCTCCGCCAAGACTTGGCGCGCCACGGTGGCCTCCGCCGGCGGGGCGAGGCCGAAAAACGGGCTGTCTTCAGTAAAGGGCGCGATGGCCTGCGGCTCGTCCCAGGCCAAGGCGCCGCCCAACAACCGCCCGCCCTCACGCAGCCGCACGGGAACCAGCCCGTCGCTTTCGGCCGCCAAGCGTGGGCCGGCGAAGCGGATCAGCAAACCGCCATCCTCCACAAAGGCCGTCAAAGCCTCGCGATCAGCGGCGGTGGGCGCCGCTGCATCCACAAGCACCAAAGCCCCGGGCTCCCGGTCCAACAGGTCCGACACCGGCCCGCGCACGGTTTCCGCGCTGGCGGCCAGCGCCTGCTCGGCATAGTACAAATCCGCCAAGAGGGGCTGGCGATCCACATCGGCGCTCGGCGCGATGAGGCCGATCAGCGGCCGGCGCCACCCATCATCCAGTACATGCGTCCCGCCGGCGGAGGCGGCGCTTTCCAGGCGCAGCAGGGTCACAAGATTGCGCACCTCCAGCGGCAGGGTCGCCTGCGCCAGGCTTTGGGTATCGCCGCGGTCAAACCGGAAGGGCGCGCGCGCCAGGGCCCGTCCCTCACGATCAAGCGCGAGCACCGCACCCTCCTGCACCGTGGCGGTTTGGGCGCGCAGCACCGGCACGCTGAGCCCATCCGCCGCCGGCTGCGGCGGGCCGAGGGCCAGCGCCGCGCGCGTGGGTTGAGGCGTGCGGATGCGCCCGCCGGCAAAGCGCGCCAGCACCGCCATCAGCGTATCGGCGTCGCCATGGGCGAGGCCGTCGGAGAGCCACAACACCTCGGTGCTTTCATCCAACACTCCAGCGCTGAGCGCCGCGGACAACCGCACGGCGCTTGCGCCATGATCGGGCGACCAGGCGGCGGGGGCGCGGCTTTCCACCAGGGCGTGCACGCCGCCGGCCGGTTGCGGTTGCAGGGACGCTTCGGCTTGGCTGCGCGCGGCGGTAAACATCACGGCCGCTGGCCGTTCAGCGCGCGCGGCCGTCTCCAGCGCGGCGATCGCATCGCGTTGGATGCGGCGCCAGGCCGGCGCCGCCGCCCAACCATCATCGATGATCACCAACAGCGGCCCGCTCGCCGTGCTGGGCGGGGCGGGAAACAGAACCGGCCGCGCCAGACCCAACACCACACAGGCGGCGAGTGCGAGGCGCAACAGGATCACCCACCAGGGCGTGCGCAGCGGGGTTTCCTCCTTGGGCTGGAGGCCCGCCAGCAGCCGCAGCGGCGGAAACGCCACGCGTTGCGGCGCCGGCGGCGTGGCGCGCAGCAGCATCCACAGCAGCGGCAACGCCAACAGACCGGCAAGCGCCAGCGGCGCGGCGAAACCCAGAGGACCCAAACTCAGCATGACACTCCCACCCGGCCTCCCATCCCGTCAGCGCGGCGCCGGCGCGAGCGCCGCATATAGGCTCAACAACGCCGACGCGGCTGGCCGGTCCGTGCGCGTGCTCGCAAAGCGCCAGCCCGCGCGGGCCGCCATATCGCGCATAGCCGCGCAATGGGCCTCATAGCGGGCGCGATAGGCCTCCTGCGCCGCCTCCGCGCGTCCGAATAAGAGCGGCTCGTGCTCGGCCCCCGTGGGTTGAAAACGGATGCGCCCGCGAAAAGGAAAGGTTTCCTCCGCCGGGTCCGCCACCATCAGAACCGCCCCTTGCACCCCGCGCCGCGCCAGCTGCGCCAGCCGTTGCGCCCACAGTTCCGGCGGCTCCAGAAAATCGGAAGCCAGCACCACGCGGCCATGGGCGCCGATGCGCGCATGATCAGCCAAAGCGTCCTCGGCGGTCGCGCCGCTCTCCAGCAGGGTTGCGGCATGCTCCAGCGCCACGCGGCCCATGCGCGCCGGGGCGTCAACGCCCAGCACGCCCACCCGCTCGCCGCCGCGCACCGCCAAAATCGCCAGCGCCGTCATCAGCACCGCCGCCCGCCGCGCTTTGCTGGGCAATCCGCGGTCTGAAGCGTAGTCCATGCCCGCTGAGGCTTCACGCCAGAGATAGAGGCTTTGGGCCGCCTCCCACTCATTTTCGCGCACAAACAGGCTGTCGGAGCGGGCCGAGCGGCGCCAATCCACTCGGGCGGCGCCGTCCTCGCGCCGGTGATGGCGATACTCCCAAAAGCTTTCACCGACGCCAGGCCGCCGCCGCCCATGCACGCCCATGACGATGGTGGCCGCCACGCGCTCAGCCTCAATCAGCAGCGGCGGCAGCGGCGCCGCGAGGGCCTCGGCGTCTTGGCGCGCGGCGGGCGCCGCCGTGCGGGGGGAGGGGGAAACGGCCATGGCGTCAGCGATCACCGGCTCAGAAAAGCATATGAAGCGGCTAGGAAATCTCGGCGGTCACGCGTTCAATGAGGCTGTCCACACTGGCGCCGTCCGCCCGCGCCGCGAAGGTGAGGGCCATGCGGTGCTTGAGCACTGGACCCGCCAGCGCGATCACATCCTCCACCGAGGGGGCGAGGCGGCCATGCAACAGCGCCCTCGCACGCACGCCGAGCATCAAGGCCTGGCCGGCGCGTGGGCCGGGGCCCCAAGACAGGCCGGCCTTGATCGCATCAACCTCGCTATCTTCCGGCCGGGCGGAGCGCACCACGGTGAGGATGGCCTCCAGCACCGTCTCGCCCACGGGCATATGACGCACCAAGCGTTGTAGCCCCAGCAGCTCGCCCGGGTTCAGCACCGCGCGCGCCTGAGCGTCGTCAGCGCCCGTGGTGGCCAGCAAAATGGCGCGCTCCTCCTCGCGATCGGGGAAGTGTACGTCGATTTGGAACAGGAATCGGTCAAGCTGAGCTTCCGGCAACGGATAGGTGCCTTCCTGCTCGATGGGGTTTTGCGTCGCCAACACATGGAACGGTTTGGGCAACTCATAGGCATGGCCGGCGACGGTCACATGCCCTTCCTGCATGGCTTGCAGCAGCGCCGATTGCGTGCGCGGGCTGGCGCGGTTGATTTCGTCGGCCATCAGCAGGCGACAGAACACCGGACCTTCGATAAAGCGGAAATGGCGTTGGCCGTCTTCGCCCTCCTCCAGAACTTCCGAGCCGATGATATCGGCCGGCATCAGGTCCGGCGTGAACTGCACGCGCTTGGAGTCCAGGCCCAGCGCCACCGCGAGCGTGTTGACCAAGCGCGTCTTGGCCAGGCCCGGCGCCCCCACCAGCAGCGCATGGCCGCCGCACAGCACGGCGGCCAGGGCGAGATTCACCACTTGGGCTTGGCCGATAATGGCGTGACCGACCGAGGCGCGCACCTCAGCAAGACGTTCCACCGCCGCATCAGCTTCTGCGACGGCCTCTTCGGCTACACTCATGGGCGTGTGGCTCCTACATCCAATACGGATCATGTGGGGTCGACAAGGTTGGCCTCATAGTGTGCGACTGCGAATTGAGATTTGTCTATGGCGGACTCTGCAAACGGCGAAACTGAGGCGAAGGCGGAGCCCATCGGCTTGGCCTCTTTGGCGAAACGATTGGACGGCCCTTCTGATACGCCGGCCCCGGTGCATTTATGGGATCCCCCCTATTGCGGCGATATCGGCATGGAGATCCGCCGCGACGGCACGTGGTTTTATCAAGGCACGCCGATCGGTCGACCCGCTTTGGTGAAAGTGTTCGCACGCATTTTGCGAAAGGATGAAGACGGCTGTCATTATCTGGTGACGCCGGTGGAGAAGGTGCTGATCCATGTCGAGGCGGCGCCGTTTATCGCGGTATCCGTGCGGCGCACAGACACTCAGAACGGCCCGGCGCTAACCTTCACCACCAATCTGGGCCAGGAAACCACCGCGGACGCAGATCATCCCATTCGGGTGGAGACAGATGCAGACGGCGCACCTGTACCTTTTGTGCGCGTCAGGGCGCAGCTGGACGCGCTGATCACGCGATCGTGTTTCTTTGATCTCGTCGCTTTGGCCCAGGAAGAGCCCCGCGCCGACGGTCCGCCCCATTGGGTGGTGAAAAGCGCCGGGGCGGTGTTCCCCATTGGCCCTGGCGTCGATCCCGCGGCGGATGACGCTGATGGCGCAGATGCCGGAGCGGCAGGAGACGGCGAATGACGGATCGGCGCGATGCGCCGCCCGCGGCGGCGGCGCCCGATGAGCGGTTGATGCAGCGCGTGACCCATGTCTTGGACGCTGTCGACGCCGATGATGTGGGGCCCGCGACGGGCCAAGCGCCCTGCAGCGACTATGATCTCAATGGCGGCGCGTCCGGCATGACCGGTCAGGTTCTGCGCCCGGCGGCGGTGCTGATGCTGATTACGCCGCGCCCGCATGGACGCATGGTGACATTCACCCGCCGCGCGGATCATTTGAAGCGCCATGCGGGCCAGATTTCCTTCCCCGGCGGACGCTTGGATCCGACGGATGCGGGCCCCGCCGCCGCGGTGCTGCGTGAGGCCCATGAGGAAATCGGCTTGGCGCCGCAGCATGTCACGCTTCTTGGCGCATTTGACGCCTATGAGACGGTGACGGGCTATCGCGTCACGCCGTTTGTCGGCGAGGCCCCGGGGGACTTCACACCCGTGCCTGATCCCGGCGAGGTGGCGGAAGTGTTTGAAGCGCCGCTGTCGGTGGTGCTGCATCCGCGGCGCATGCATCGCGAAACGGTGGTCTGGCAAGGCGCCGAGCGTACATACTACGTTCTGGAGCACGAGGGGCGGCGCATTTGGGGCGCCACCGCCGGGATGCTGAACGCCCTGCGCCGCCGGCTGGGCGTCGCCGCCGAGGAGACGCCAACGTCATGATCCGGATCACGCTGCTTCATCTGGTGCTGCTGCTGGCGCCGCTGGCGTTGTTTTTTCTCTGGCGTCTGGTGGTGCGCCGGCCGGGACAGGGGCGCGCGCCGGTGGAAGTGTTGCTGTTGATCGGCGCCATGCTGACCATTGGATCGTTGGTCGCCACGGTGTTGATCCGCACCGACTCCGAGGCTTATCCCAGCGACCGCATGTGGGTGGCGCCGCGCACGGTGGACGGCGTGATCCGTCCCGGCCGCTTCGTCACCCGCGAAGAGTATGAAGCGCTCAAGGCCGAAGATGATGCCCTGGAGGCGGGTGAGGGGGCCGCAGACACCGCGCCCGATCCCCAAGACGCCGCCGCTGACGCCGAGCCGGAGGATGACACCGGCAACGAGTCCGAAGGGCGCGGCGGCTAAAGCTTCCTGTCTGACATTGCAGCGATTGGCGCATGAGTCCGGCTACATGCCCTCGATCCATCCGTAAGAAAGGCCCGCCTATGACGACGCGTTTGGATCCGGCCGAGCATGCTTGGCTTGTTGAGCCCGCCACCCGTGCCGTCATGGACGCGCTGGAGGCCGCTCAACCCGCCAGCGCCCGCTTTGTCGGCGGTTGCGTGCGCAATGCGCTGATGGGCCGGCCGGTGGACGATATCGACATAGCCTGCCGCTTGACGCCCGAGGCGGTCATCGCCGCCGCTGACGCCGCGGGGCTGAAATCCGTGCCCACCGGTCTCGCGCACGGGACGGTCACCTTGGTGTCGCAGGGCCGGCCCTATGAAATCACCACGCTGCGCGAGGATGTCAGCACCGATGGCCGCAAGGCCACCGTGGCCTACACGTCCGATTGGGACGCCGATTCCCGCCGCCGCGATTTTCGCCTCAACGCCATTTACGTTGACGCCGAGGGCGTGCTGTTCGACCCCCAGGGCGGCGTCGCAGACGCCGCGGCCGGACGCATCCGCTTCATCGGCGATCCGGTGGAGCGGATTCGCGAGGATTACTTGCGGATTCTTCGGTTTTTCCGCTTCACCGCCTGGTATGGCCGCGCGCCGATGGATACCGAGGCCCTCGCCGCTTGCGCCGCGGAAACCAAAGGGGTGCGCCGCCTGTCTGTGGAGCGGGTGTGGAAGGAACTGAAAAAACTCCTCGCCGCGCCCGATCCCACGCCCGCCTTGCACGCCATGGCCGAGGCGGGGGTGCTGGAGGAAGCGTTGCCGGAAGCGCTGGCGCTGGAGCTGATCGGCGCGCTGGTCGCCCTGGAGCGGGCTGAAGGCTGGGCGCCGGATCCAGGGCTGCGCCTCGCCGCATTGATCCCGCGCTTGGAGATGACCGCCATGCGGGTGCGCCGGCGTTTGAAGCTGTCCAACCAAGCCGGTGAGCGCGTGGTGCGTTGGGCGCGTCAGACCCTCAATCCAAGGCTGTTGCTCGGCCGGCCGGAGTTGGATGTGGCCCAAGCGCTCTATCCGGCGGATGTGCAAGCCTTCACGGATCGCGCGCGCTTGGCGTGGGCCATTGATGCGGCCAGCGCTGCAGCCGGGGAGGCCGCGCGCGACGAACCGGGCGCCGATCCGGCCTTGTGGCAAGCGTTGTTTAGCCAGCTGGCGGTGTATGAACGGCCTGTTTTCCCCTTGCGCGGCGAGGATCTGGTGCAAGCCGGCGTGCCCAAAGGGCCACGTTTGGGCGCCGCCTTGAAGGCGTTGGAAGCGTTGTGGGTGCGCGGCGGCTTCAAAGCGGATAAGCCCGCTCTGCTCGCCGCCCTCAGCCTCGTCGGCGAGGGAGCCTCTTAGTGAAGCTTAATCAACGGTTTATTTTGAACGCCGCATTTCCGGATCGTGAGCGTCGAAGTAAGTTCTAATAGGGCCCCAAATCGACTTTCTCTCTGGCGTTTGGCGGTTGAGTGGGCCACGCCAGACCTTTTGATTCGATGTTTTATCAACTGGTGTTGGGTTGCGCACTTCTCTCTTACAGAGGGCCATTATCTTGCGTTCTATAGAGAGTGCCCGCCAGCCACATAGGCTAATGTTGAGTTCCGTGACAATAGATGGAAGTCGCCGCGCACCGAGAGGTTTCACGGCAAGAATTGGCTTGCCTTCATTGGATGCGGTTTGAATCTCGAACTGCATCCACTTACTTGCCGCGATTGATGGCTTGGCGACAAAAAGTAGGATGTCAGACGCGCGAATGCGTTCACGGATTTTACGGCGGATATAATACTCGTCTCTTGAGTCAATTGGATTGTTTGCCGTGATCGCAGTATTTTGAAGCGTCAGTACGCCACGCGTTGTCAGCAAACTGAGAAGGTCCTGTACGGTCTGGCGCCGTTTTGGCTCCCAGGAGTGCGACACGAAAACCCGATATGTTCTGCCTTCCATGGCATCCCCCTACACTCGCCCATAGCGCGAGTGTAGGGGATGAAGGGGCGGTTGGCCAGAGTCGTTAACCATTTGGGCGGCGATGTGACGCGCCCCTAGCGTTTATCGCGGAAATAGTCCTTCACCGGCCCCCAAATGGCTTTGCGCTGGCTGGGATCTTGCGCGCGGGCCGCGTCCTCGCGCCGGCGCGCCGCCACTTCGGCGAAGGGTGAGGGCGGCTCCGCGGCCGCCGCGGTTGGTTCGGCCTCAGGCGTTGGCGCGTCGGCGGACTCGGGAGGTTCCGTCGATGTTGCGGGGGGCGTCGGCGTGGTGAAGCGCGCGTCCTCCCAGGGAGGCGGCTCGTTTGATGCGCCCGGCGGATCGAGGGAATCGGGGGCAAAATTATTAACCGTTTTGCGCGGGCGCGGCGTCGCCTCGGGCGCGGTCGGCGGCAGGGTGCTGCGCGGGCGAGCGGCCACCGGCTCGGCCGCCGGTGCGCCGGTCGGGGTGGAGAAAGCGCCGTGATCCACGCTGGCGGCGGCCCCTGGCGGCAGCGGGTCCAACGAGGGCGGCGCATAGAGGCTGACCCGCGTTGGCGCGGGGGCGTCGTCCTCGGTGGCGCCGTCGTCGGCGTCAGCCGCGTCCTGGAACTCGGCCTCGACGATGTCCGGCTGCTCGGCTTGCGGTTCTTCGGCGTCGATGGGGAGCATCGCCACGCCATCCGCTTCGTGGAGGGGCGTGGCCTCCACCAGTTGAGGCGCTTCACTCTCGGGCGGGGTGGAGGGGGCCACGGGCGTCAACGCCACGGTCCGATCAATGGGAGGAAGCGGCGGCTCCAGGGGGGGCGCCGGCTCGGACGGCTCCGCTGCAAGAATGGGGGCCGTGGCCATGACATCGTGATGGGGCTCGGTGAGCGGTTCGCCATCATCGGTCGCGCTGAGGGGCGGCGGCGGTGTGTGATCTTGCGCATCGGCCGGCGGCGCGATGACGGCGCTCGTCTGGGCGGGCGGGTCATCAAACGCGGCGAAGATCGCCGCATCGTCCGGGTCATCCTCCGCCATATCGGGATCGTCATCATCGGCGTCCAACAGGGCTTGGGCCTGCTGAGCCGCCCAGTCCAGCGGCTCCGCGTAGAGCACTGGCGACGGATCATCCTGGGAGGCGCCGTCGGGAGCCGGCTCGTCCGGCGTCGGCTCATCGGGTGTTGGGGCCGGACCGCCAGCAGCCTCCCCGGGCCACACCGATTGGGACACGTCCACGGGCGCGGGATCAGCGCCGTCGGGTGAGGTTGGAGCGCCCTGTTGAGGCGCCACATGCAGTACCGCGGCGGGCGTGCGCGCGCCACCCTCTAAAGCCGGTGTGAAGGGGGTCGCTTCAGGCGGTGTGGTCAACGCCAAAGCCTGGGCCTGTTGCACGCAATGGCGCGCCACCTCCAGCGGCACGGGCCCAGCGTCTGCGGCGTCCACCGGCAGATTGGCGTGCAGGGGCGTCGCGTCGGCCATGGCGCGCATTTGCGCGATCAGGCCCGCGCGATCCCAGGGCGTCAGGGTGATGTCCGGATGGCCGCTGAACAGCGCCGGCGTTTCCTCAGAGCCCAGGGGCTGCACGGCGAGGATTGGTTTGGCCAAGTACAGCGCGGCGCCCAGTTCGTAGATCAGCATATCGCTGTGATCGATCGCATCGCGCGCAAAGCACACGAAAATCTGACAGGCGCGAATGGCCTCGCTGATTTGCGCCCGCGCCGCCTCCATGGCGTTGTCCGGCGCCGGCGTGCAGGCGATCACCGAAAGATTGGCGAAGTCAAAGTCCGCACCGGCGTTCAACAGGCTCTCCAGCTCGTTGAGATCGTCGGTTTTGCAAGCTTCCCAGGAATGGGAGATGAACAACGTGATCGGCGCCATGGAATTCGTCCTCAGCCCTTTTGCGCGTCGGCAGGAGGCCCCTACGGCTGGCGTGCGTCAACCGCTGGCATCATGATTTTTGTCGGGACCTGGCGCGAGCGCGGCGCAGCGTCGTCCCTGCTACGGCCACATCGCCACGGGCGGCATGGACGACAAGATCGTCGCCACATTGCCACCGGTTTTCAAGCCGAACACCGTTCCGCGGTCGTAGAGCAAGTTGAACTCCACATAGCGGCCGCGCCGAACGAGTTGCGCCTCACGCTCCGCGGCGTTCCATGACTGCACCATGCGCCGCCGGACAATACGCGGATAAACCTGTGCAAAAGCCTCGGCTTGGGCCTGGGCGAAGGCGAAGTCCGCCTCCCAATCGCCGCTGCGATGGTGATCGAAGAAAATCCCGCCCACGCCCCGGGCCTCGCCGCGGTGTGGCAAGTGAAAATACTCATCGGCCCAGGCTTTATAGCGCGGATAGTGCTCGCGATCATGCGCATCGCAGGCGGTTTTCAACGCGGCGTGGAACTCGATCGCGTCTTCAAACTGCTCGCTGCGTTGGTGATCCAGCAGCGGGTTTAAGTCCGAACCGCCGCCGAACCAGTTCTGCGTCGTCACGATAAAGCGGGTGTTCATGTGCGCGGCGGGCACATGCGGATTGCGCGGGTGCGCAATTAAGGAGATGCCGCTGGCCCAAAAACGCGGATCCTCGGCCGCGCCGGGGATTTGCGTGCGAAACTCCTCTGAGAACTCGCCGTAAACGGTGGAGCAATGCACCCCCACCTTTTCGAACACGCGCCCATGCATCAGCGCGCCCACGCCCCCGCCTTCATCCGCGCCGTCTGCGCCGCGCGTCCAGGGCAGGCGCTCAAAGCGTCCGGGCTCGCCATCATAAAGCGGCGGGGTCGCCTCATCCTCGATTCGTTCGAAAGACGCGCAGATCCGCTCGCGCAAATCCTCGAAATAGGCCTTAGCCGTGGCTTTGCGGGCCTCCAATGTCGGGGCGTCGGCGTCGCGGTCGACGGCCAATGTGTCTTTGCTCATCCGTGTGCTCCAGGTGCGCTCGTGACGCTGGCGCGCCGTGCGCGTTACGCGTGCGCAGTCACCGCCGGCGGCCAAGCCGGATCACATCGGCGTGCTTCCGCCAAGGCGATTCCAGCCGCCATCGCCATGTTGAGCGAGCGTGCGCCCGCCGCCAAGGGAATGCGGATGCGAACATCCGCCGCACCGTGAACATAATCAGGCGCGCCGACGCTTTCGCGGCCCAATAGCAGCGCGTCCTCAGCCTGCAGCGGCGCATCCCACACGCTTTGATTCGCGCGCGTGGTGAGCAGGACGAGGCGCCCCGGCGCTCCGGCCCGCGCCGCCGCAAACGCGCTCCAACTTTCGTGGCGCGTCACAGCGACGCTGCCCGCATAGTCCATGGCCGCGCGCCGCAGCGATTTCGCGGTCAATGCAAAGCCGCACGGCTCAATAAGATCCAGCGAAGCGCCAAAACAGGCGGCCGCGCGCAAGCAGGCGCCCACATTCTGCGGAATGTCCGGTTGAAACAGCACCAGCTTCATTTTAAGCATCTCCGCACGAGCAGGGGCTGGATCTTGCGGCGTTTAGACGCAGATCTTCAACGATTACGGGATCTATATCATAGGTGGAGCGTGAGCAGCGCTGCAGCTGAGAATAGATTGCAAGTCTACGGATGTGCGGAGGTGCAAGGGTGACTGATACAACAGCCGAGAGCCCAGAGCCCCAAGAGGCCACGCGGCGCGATTTCATCCACATCGCCAGCGGCGCGTTCGCCGTGGGCGGCGCGGCCTTTTTGGCGTGGCCCTTCATCAATCAGATGAACCCCGCCGCGGATACGCGCGCCCTGTCGGCGGCCAATTTCGATCTGAGCTTGCTGGATGAAGGCTCCGAAGCGCGTCTGCTGATCGGTGGCAAGCCGGTTTTTGTGCGCCACCGCACCGCCGCGGAAATCCGCGCGGCCGAGCGGGTGGAGGCCAGTGCGCTCAAGGATCCCGAAACCGACGCCGATCGCTTGCGCCCCGCGCAGGACGGCGAGTTGCGGCCCCAGTTTCTGATCATGTTCGGCAGCTGCACGCATTTGGGCTGCGTGCCCACGGGCGATGGCGCGGGGGACTTCGGCGGCTGGTACTGCCCGTGCCACGGCTCGCACTACGATACCTCCGGGCGGATCCGCAAAGGGCCCGCACCCTTGAATTTGCCGATTCCGGCCTATGAATATGTCACAGAGACTGTGGTGAAAATCTCGCTGTAGCGGGACCGTCGACCCATCGTGCCTATGGCGGACGATGGGGGCCAGCAGGAAGCGCCGGCTGCGCCGGCCGACATTGCGCAAAGAGGATGATCGCTGATGAGCGGACCTTCGACTTACGTGCCCAAGAGCGGGTTCGAAAAATGGCTGGACACGCGGCTGCCGATCCTGCGGTTGGCGCATGACAGCTTCGTCGATTTCCCGACGCCGAAGAACCTCAATTACTGGTGGACGTTTGGCGGCATCCTCACCTTGTGCCTGGTCATCCAGATTGTGACCGGCATCGTGTTGGCCATGCATTATGTGGCGAGCACCGGCGGCGGTCTTGGCTTCCCGCCCATCGATTCGGCTTTTGGCAGCGTGCAGCGCATTGAGCGCGACGTGAATGCCGGTTGGCTGATTCAAAACATCCACGCCGTCGGCGCATCCATGTTCTTCGTGGCGGTCTACATCCACATGTTCCGCGGCCTGTACTACGGGTCCTATAAGGCCCCGCGCGAGGTGCTGTGGATCCTGGGCGTCGTGATCTTCTTCCTGATGATCGGCACGGCCTTTATGGGCTATGTGCTGCCATGGGGGCAGATGAGCTATCATGGCGCGGCGGTGATCACGAGCCTCCTGGGCGCGGTGCCCTTTGTGGGCGAAAGCATTCAGATCTGGTTGCAAGGCGCGCCCAGCATTGGCAACGCCACGCTGAACCGCTTTTTCTCGCTGCACTATCTGCTGCCGTTTGTAATCTTCGGGATCGTCATCCTGCACGTTTGGGCGTTGCACGTGCCGGGCAACAACAATCCCACCGGCGTCAGCGTGCGCAATGACGCAACCGGCTTGAAAGCCGACACGGTGCCGTTTCACCCGTACTACACGGTGAAAGATGCGTTCGCGATCGTGATGTTTCTGATCCTGTTTGCGGCCTTCGTGTTCTACGAGCCGGACGCGCTGGGTCATGCGGACAACTTCATTCCCGCGGACCCGCTGGTGACGCCCGCGCACATTGTGCCGGAATGGTATCTGTTGCCCTTCTACGCCATCCTGCGCGCCGTACCGGACAAGTTTGGCGGCGTGCTGTTGATGTTCGGCGCCATTGGCGTGCTGTTCATCCTGCCCTGGCTGGACACGTCCAAAGTGCGCTCCATGCGCTACCGGCCGCTGGCGCGTCAGGCCTTCATCCTGTTCGTCATTGCGTGCTTGGGCTTGGGCTGGGCCGGCGCGCGCAACCCCGATGATGCGGTGTTCGCCGTGGGCTCCAGCACCTGGAACGTGGCGTATGTGGATGAAGCCGGCGTAGACGCGACCCAGAACTTCAGCACCGGCGCCGAAGCGCTGGCGTTCCGCCAGGGTTTGCCAGACCCCGACGCGGCGGCGTTTGAAGAGGTGCCGCCGCCGGCCTTCACGTTCTTGTGGATGGCGCGGATCCTGACGGCGTACTATTTCCTTTATTTCCTTGTGATCCTGCCCGTTCTGGGTTTGGTGGAGCGGCCGAAGGATCGTCCGGCTTCCATCGAAGCCTCGGTGCTGGGCCGCAAGAAAGCACCCTCGGCTGGCGGCACGCCCATTGGCGATCCGGCGCCGGCGCCGGCGGAATAACCCCGACGGCGGACAACAACAACGATCGGTCGGGCCTTGCGTCGCGGGGGGCGGCGTGAGGCGAACCGATCACAGACGAATGAGGTGAAGCATGGGCGGCTGGATTGAGATGATTTTCACCCAACGCAGGGTGCGGCGTGCGACCCGCGTGGCGTCGGACGTGTTCAGCTTCGCCGTGGGCGGTCTTGCTGGCTTGGCGGCTGTGGCGCTGTGGGCGGGGCCGGCGGATGCCGCCGGCGGCGCCAAGTCGCCGGAGCATCATCACTGGCACTTCAACGGCCCGTTCGGCGCCTATGACAAAGCCGCCTTGCAGCGCGGCTATCAGGTTTACAAAGAAGTGTGCGCGGCCTGTCACTCGATGGATTATGTGGCGTTCCGCCATCTGGGCCAGAAGGGCGGGCCTTTCTACGACTCCGCTTACGCAAACCCCAATGACAATCCGGTCGTGCAGGCCGTGGCGCGCCAGTTCGGCGAGGACATCCGTCTCGTACGCGTGCTGGACGAAGCGGGCGATGAGGCCGAGCGCCCGCCCGAGCCGTCAGATTACATTCCCGGCCCCTACCGCAACATCGCTCAAGCGCGTGCGGTGAATGGCGGGGCGTACCCCACGGATTTTTCCGTCATCACCAAAGCGCGCCACTATGGCGCGGATTACATTCGCTCGCTGCTGATCGGCTATACCTATGAGGTGCCGGACGCGTTGGAGGTGCCGCCGGGACAATGGTGGAACCCTTACTTCCCCGGTGATGTGTCGGAATCCTGGTCCGGCGACCCCTCTAAAGTGCCCTATGGCGGGTTCATCGCCATGGCGCCTCCGCTGCGCGAAGGCGTGCTGGAGTACACCGACGGCACCGAGGCCAGCGTCGAGCAAATGGCCGCGGATGTCTCGGAATTCCTGAACTGGGCGGCGGACCCGCATCTGGAATCGCGCAAAAGCATGGGCATTTCCGTGATGGGGTATCTGGTGATCCTGGCCGGCCTGTTGTGGGTGTCCTACCACCAGATTTGGCGAAACGTGAAAAAGTAACCGCGCGTTCCCACGCGCTGGCTTTCAAGGGCGGGCGGGCCTAGCTGCCCGCCTTTTTTGTGCGACATGGCGCCCGTATTCGCCCAGGCGCTGAGAGCGGGGCCGCCCATGCGTATGGCGACGCACAAACGCGATCATCCAGAGGCCCTACGCGCCGGCGTGTTTGCGGGCGCCGAGGGTATCGCGCATGGCTTTTTCGGGCGCCGCGGCGGTGTCTCTGAAGGCATCTACGCCAGCTTGAACGCGGGGCCGGGCTCTGGCGACACGCCGGACGCTGTGGCGGAAAACCGCCGGCGCATTGCGGCTGCGATGGATGTGACGCCGGAGCGCTTGCTGACCGCCCATCAAATCCATTCCGCGGAGGTGGCGCGCATCGCCACTCCCTGGCCCGGGCCGCCCGCGCAGGTGGACGCGCTGGTGACCCGCACGCCGGGACTGGCATTGGGTGTCCTCAGCGCCGATTGCGCGCCGATTCTGTTGGCGGACACGCAGGCTGGCATCATCGGGGCCGCCCATGCTGGCTGGAAAGGCGCGCTGGCGGGTGTGGCCGAGGCGACGCTGACCGCCATGCAGGCTGAAGGGGCGACGCTGGGCAATATACGGGCCGCCATCGGGCCGTGCATTAGCCGCGCGGAGTATGAAGTGGGCCCCGAATTTCTCGAGCGCTTCGCCGCGACGGACCCGGCGAATGAGCGCTGGTTTGTCGCCGGACAGGGCGATCGCCTCCATTTTGATTTGAAGGGTTATGTGGCCGCACGACTGGCCGCGGCCGGCGTGCGCCGGGTGGACGTGGCGGGCGCCTGTACGTGCGCGGACGCGGGACGCTATTTTAGCAATCGTCGTCGCAACCGGGCCGGCGAGGCGGACTATGGCCGCAATCTCTCCGTCATTGTCTTAGCGCACAATCGTTAGCCGGTTTGCAGCGCCGCGCCTTCGGCGTACACAGGGCGCGCGCTTTCCATTCCTGCCCCGTCGCCGGCCTCGCCGCGCGCGCCACCCTGGTACAGTAAAGGGAAATCAGGCCATGAAGTTGTTGACCGGCAACGCCAACCGCTCGCTCGCCGCGTCCATTGCGGATTATCTCGATGTCCCGCTCACGCCGACGCAGATCAAGCGCTTTGCGGACAATGAGGTGTTCGTGGCCATTGATGAGAATGTACGCGGCGAAGATGTCTTCCTGATTCAGCCGACCTCGTATCCAGCCAATGACCATTTGATGGAGCTGCTGATCTGCATCGATGCGCTGTCGCGCGCCTCAGCCGCGCGCATCACGCCGGTCATCCCCTATTTCGGCTATGCCCGCCAGGATCGCAAAGTCGGGGGACGCACGCCGATTTCCGCCAAGCTGGTGGCCAATCTCATCACCACAGCGGGCGCCGATCGGGTGCTGACGCTGGATTTGCATGCGGGGCAGATCCAGGGCTTTTTCGACATTCCCACCGATAACCTCTATGCGCTGCCGGTCATCGAAACCTATGTGCGCAGCAATTATGACGTCTCCAAGCTGCTGGTGGTGTCGCCGGATATTGGCGGCGTGGTGCGCGCGCGCCAGCTGGCGGAGCGGTTGGAGACTGACATCGCCATTGTGGACAAACGCCGTCCGCGGGCGGGGGAGTCGGAGGTCATGAATATCATCGGCGATGTGGAGGGCCGCCACTGTCTGTTGATCGACGACATGGTGGACTCCGGCGGCACCATGGCGAACGCGGCGGCGGTGCTGCGCGAGAAGGGCGCCATTGATGTGGGCGCCATCGCCACCCACGGCGTGTTGTCCGGCAGCGCGGTGTCGCGCATTGAGAACTCCCAGCTGTCGGAGCTGGTGATTGCGGATTCGATCGAGCAGCCGGAGGCGGTGCGCAACTGCCCCAAAATCACTCAGATCACCGTCGCGCCCTTGGTGGGCGAGGCCATCCGGCGCATCGCCCATTCGGAGTCCGTGTCCAAACTGTTTGCATAAGCCCCGTTTTGCAGCGGGCGCGTTCAGCGGGTTTTATCCAGCACACGGCGAAACGGTGGCGCAGGGCTGTTCCGCACGCGATGCTGGCGGTCCTGATGATCCCAAGCCTTTGCAGAACGCCATGGCCCGCCGCATCGCTTCAAAACCGCCTGTTCCGGGCGTCAAATTCCTGCGTTTGCTCGCGGCGGGTGCTGTACTCGCCGGCCTCGCCCTCGCCATGATGGAGGGCGTCCTGGCCCGCGCCGCTCTCGTGGCCGCCTGAGCCGCGTGACGTGCGGCGCATGCATCAATCATGCTTGCGCCCATCGGCCAGATCGCTTATGCACCCAGCTTCGCATGCAGCGGCCCGCAGCCTTGGCGCGGGCCCTTACTTTATGGAAGAGGCGGCCCGCGCGGAAACCGGGCCGAGAGCCCATGGCCGATCTTGTTCTGCCCGTCGATGTGCGTGACCGCACCGGGACCGGCGGCGCCCGCGCGGTGCGCCGTGAAGGCAAAGTGCCCGGCATTTTGTATGGCGGTCCGAAACAGCCGGTTCCCGTTGCGGTGCCTCTGAACGAGCTGATCAAGGGCCTCAACACCGGGGCGCTGCTCTCCTCCGTGATCGAAATCGATCATAAGGGCGAGAAACAAGCCGTCATCGTGCGCGACATCCAGTTCGACCCGGTATCGACCCAGCCGGTGCATTTCGACCTCTTCCGCGTCGAAGCGGGCCAACAAATCGCGATGGAAGTGAATGTGCGCTTCATCAATGAAGAAGCGTCTCCCGGCTTGAAGCGCGGCGGCGTGCTCAATATCGTCCGTCACCAGGTGGAGCTGATGTGCCCCGCCAATGCGGTGCCGGAAGAAATCGTGGTCGACCTCACGGGCCGTGAGATCGGCGATACGATTCACATCTCAGCCGTGACCCTGCCGGAGGGCGTCACGCCCACCATCGCCGATCGCGATTTCACCATCGCCACCGTGCAAGGCTCGCGTGCGGCCACCGAAGCCGCCGCGGAAGGGGGTGAAGGCGAAGCCAGCGAAGGCGAGGGCTAGCGGGCGCTCCTTTGCGCACGCGCGCCGCTTCTCTAAGGGACGGCCCGCGCCATGCTTCTCATTATCGGTCAGGGGAATCCGGGGGCGAAATACGCCAAGAACCGGCACAATGTCGGCTTCATGGTTGCGGATGCCATTGCCCAGACCCAGAACCTCGGTCCCTGGCGTAAGAAATTCGCCAGTGACGCGGCCGAGGGCACGCTTCACACCGAAAGCGGGCCGGCTAAGCTCCTGCTGTTAAAGCCGCAAACCTTTTACAATGACACCGGGCGCGCGGCGGCCGAGGCGGCGCGTTTCTACAAAATCCCACTCAACCAAATCGTGGTGTTCCACGACGAGATTGATCTCGCGCCGGGCAAATTCCGCATCAAGACGGGCGGCGGCGCTGCGGGCAATAATGGGATCAAATCCATCAGCGCCGCCCTTGGCCCCGGCTTTCGCCGCGGGCGCATCGGCGTCGGTCATCCTGGCGACAAAGCCAAGGTCATGCCCCATGTGCTGTCAGACTTTTCCGCTCAGGACCGGGACTGGCTGCCGATACTGCTCGACGCCATTGCGCGCAGCGTCCCGTTCCTGGCCGAAGGGCGCGACGACGCCTTCCAAACCCAGGTGACGCATCTGGCGCCGGCGCCGAAGCCGCCGGCCCATCTGGGTGGAGCGTGATCGCGGCCACACGCGTGGATTGAAACAGAAGCGTTGCGCCCGTTAAGGCTATTGCCTAAGTTCGGCGCGCCTTAGGCGCATACGGGATGCGCAGCGTGATTGGGGAATAGGCGATGAAGAATCTAGTGGCGGCGATGATCGCCGCGTTGGGGTTGTCGTGGGCGGCGCACGCTCAGGGCGCCATTCCGGTGGACGCGTTGATCCGTGATTTGAATGATGGCGAATCGGCTTTCACGGTAGAGCAGACATTCGCACTCGGTGGCCTCACCAAGGGGTTGATGGAGAAATGTAATTCCTGGTCCGGCTCGCCAGAACGTGCGCAGGCGTTTATCGCAAGCCTCAGATTCGATCTGGGTCGTGTGGCGCGCATGCGGCACTTAGCCGGCCTTTCGAACGACGAAAAGAAATTATTTGCGAAGCACCAAGGGATCGCGGAAGCCGCCTACGAGGCGACCATACGCCAGACCGAATGCGACGATCCGGACGTGGCAAAAGCGGAGCTTTCGCTGGAGGGGCTTTTGCGGACGGACGTGCTGGTCGATTAGCGCCAAGCGCTAACCACAACCCACGGAGCGAGCAGGGCGGTGGCGCTGCTCGCTCCTGTGTTTTGAGACCCTAAACGCGGCTAGCGCCGCAACGTCAGCCGCGGCCGCCCACCCGCTGCGTGCGTGTGCCGGACAGGTTGCTGACCACGCCCGAAACGCCCGCTTTACGCATCGCTTTGATGGCCCCTTTCATATGCCATTGCGGCACCTTCAACACCCGATGGGTGGCGTGCGCGCTTTTCAATTTCTTGGCCGCCCGTTCCAAATTGGCCGGGGTGCCGGAGCGATCGACCTGCACCGCCGATTTGCCGTCCGGCGATTTGGCATCGAAGCGCCGCCGGCGCGCTTGCACCGCTTCAATGGGACCTTCCGCATCCGCATCAAAGAACTTGTGGAGGTGGCGCGTATTTCGTCTCGACATTTTCAGCTCCGCAGGTTGCGAAGACACTCCAACATTTCCCATCGCTGATTCGTGTATGGAGATTTGTGGAAAAGTCCAACAGGCGGATGAACATGATCCGCGTGGCGGTTGAGTGCGGTTGACGGGCGTAGACGTGATTCGACGGCCTCCGGCGTCAGCATCGGTGATTGAGGGATAAGGACGGTGCGTTATGGGGTTTAAGTGCGGAATTGTCGGACTGCCGAATGTGGGCAAGTCCACCTTGTTCAACGCGCTGACGCAGACCGCGGCGGCGCAGGCGGCCAATTATCCGTTCTGCACCATCGAACCGAATGTGGGCGAAGTGGCCGTGCCGGAGCCGCGGCTGGACGCGCTGGCCGAATTGGCGGGCTCCAAGGAGATCATCCCGGCGCGGATGAACTTCGTGGACATCGCCGGATTGGTGCGCGGCGCTTCGAAGGGCGAGGGGCTGGGCAACCAATTCCTCGCCAATATCCGCGAGGTTGACGCCATCGCCTATGTGCTGCGGTGTTTTGAGGATGAGGACGTCACCCATGTGGATGGACGCGTGGATCCGCTGGCGGATCTGGACACCGTGGAAACTGAGCTGATGCTGGCGGATTTGGAGAGCCTGGAAAAACGCAAGGCGCCGCTGGAGAAAAAAGCCAAGTCCGGCGACAAGGAGGCCAAAGCGGCCATGGCGCTGATCGATGTGGCGCTGGCGGAACTCAATGAAGGGCGCCCCGCGCGTGCGGCAGAAATCGACGCGGACGACGCCAAGGCTTGGGCGATGCTGCAGCTTTTGACATCCAAGCCTGTGTTTTATATCGCCAATGTGGAAGAAGAGGCGGCCGGCTCCGGCAACGCCTATTCGCAAAAAGTGCTGGATCACGCCGCCAAGGAAGGCGCGCCGGCGGTGGTGATCTCGGCCAAAATCGAGGCGGAGTTGGCGTTGCTGGACGATGAAGAGCGGGCGGAATATCTCAGCGAACTTGATTTGGAGGAGCCGGGCCTCAATCGTCTCATTCGCGCCGGTTATGATTTGCTGGGATTGCGGACCTATTTCACGGCCGGCCCGAAGGAGGCGCGGGCCTGGACCATCCGCGCCGGCTGGACGGCGCCCAAGGCCGCCGGCGTGATCCATGGCGATTTTGAAAAAGGCTTCATCCGCGCGGAGACGACGGCCTATGAGGATTTCGTGGCCGCCGGCGGCGAAACGCAAGCGCGCGAGGCCGGCAAGCTACGCCAAGAGGGCAAGGAGTATGTGGTGCAGGACGGTGATGTATTGCACTTCAAGTTCAACGTCTAACCGGTGGTGCCAGCCCAACGTGAAGGGCGCCGTCGCACAGGGAGGCGGACGCTGGCGTCGGGCCGCGCTGCTGCTTGTTGCGGGCCTGTGGGCTGGCGCCTGCGTGAGCGTCGGCGGCGGCGAGGGGGCGGCGTCCCTCCGCGCTCCAGGGCATCTGCCGGTGGACCTCGCGCCGATCCCCGCGCAGGGGCCGTCGTTTCAGCCTCTGCGTGAAGGGGATGTGGTGGCGCACGCACGCCTCACCGCACGCCATGGGCGGGTTCTGCAGGGCGCCATTGAGGGCCGCCATCGCCTCGTCCCGGTGGGAACCGCGCTGGCGCTGGTCATCATTCGCGGTGATCCGGTGGATGTCGATCCGCCCGCCGATCCCGTCCGGCGGCTGTGGTGCGATGTGCGCCCGCCTGGGCGCTTTTCCAGCGGCGCCCTGGATTGCTTCGCCGATTTGGATGGCGACGACGCCCTCGATCACGCCTTCACAGGCCGGCCGCGTGATGGGGCGGCGCCGTTCACCATGGGGCTTGTCACCGGTGCGACGCCGCTGACGACGCCCACACCCATGCGGCCGGCGCGCGCCGAAGAGCGTCCGTATGCGTGGGCGGGCTATCGGCTGTGCGATGAGGGGACGCGGACCTCGCCGCCGCGCTTCACTCCGGTTTTAAGCGCCGACGGCGCCGCCTGGACGTCCGGCGCGCAGGAGGTTTGCGGCTATGGTGTGTGGGCGGATGCGCGCGGGGCGGCGGACGCCGCGGATGGGGTGCAGCGTCTCGCCATCGCGGCGCAGGTGTTGGAGGCCGCTTGGCGCGCGGGGCGCTGGGCGGTGCGCGACAGCGCGCGGCCGGCCGCGGCGACGCCGGCCTTTGTGTTCCAAGCCAATCACCCAGTGCGCCCTATAGCGGATCTTTATGCCGAGATCGAAGCGGACTTGCTGGAGATGTTGACGCCGGCGGTGATCCCCGTCGCGCCGGCGCGGGCCACGCGAGTCACGGAGCTGCATGTGGGCGACGTGTTGATCACTGCCCCAGCGCGTCACGCTTTGACCGGCGTGTTGCAAAACGATGTGCGGCCACGGCGCCTCTTTCGCGGCTTTGGCGAGGCCCGCTTGAGGCCTGGCCGGCTTGTCTATGGCGTCCCCGTGGCGGGGGGCGCGATCACCGCCCGCTCCCTCACGAACCGGGCCATCATGTGGTGCGCGCCCGAGCGTCAGGGCGACGGCGCGGCCGCGCAATGGCGCGCGGTGTGTCTGCCGGAGGTGGAGCGCGATACCCGTTGGTGGCCGGTGCGCGAGGGCCTCTACGCGCAACCGGGGCCGGGGATGCGCTCGGCCTACAGCGCGGATGCGCCGAGCGTGGCGCGGGCTCCGGTGGATTTTGGCGCGCAGCTGTCGTTGGAGGCGGTGTTCGCGGGCTGGGAGGCGGGCGAGGTGCTGGTGCAGCTGCAAGTGCGCGCCGATGGCGATGTCTACCGGCTGCGGATCCAACGCACGGCCCTCAGTGTGGACGGGGTGGCGCGGGCCGCGGCGTTGGGCGCAAACGTCGTCCTCGCGCCGCAGGGGGCGGGCGCCCAGCTGATCAGCGCCCGCGATGCGCCGGCGCTCCGCCCTGGGCCTTAGCGGGGGCGCAGCGGGGGGCTGCGTCGCGCCTCGCCTGATACGTCGGTGGCGGACTGCCCCATGCTGGCATGCTCAGCGTTCGTCGAGAACCACAACGGTTTTGCGATCGTGGTGTTTGCGACACACGAGCCGGGCCTATGTCCGTATAAGGTGGAAGCTTGGGCTGATCACAGGGAGCTAATCATGGCGAGATGGCAGGCGCGCGCGGGGATTTGGGCGGCGGCGTTTACGGCGCTCGCCATGGGCGCTGGTGTGGCCCTGGCGCAGGACGACGCTGAAGAAGACGGCGAGGAGGAGGTGTTTCTCGCGGAGTTCGTCGAAGACTTTGAGAGGACCGACGGCTTATTTCCGCTCTACACCAACCCTGAGGATGGCGCACTCTATATGGAGGTGAGCGATAGCCAAATCGGTCAAGAGTTTATCTACTTCTTGCATACCGTTGATGGCACGCCGGAACTTTTCCATTTTCGCGGCGCCTATCGCGATAACGCGATTTTCTCTTTGCATAAACACTTAGAGACGGTCGAGTTCCACAAGGAAAATACGTACTTCTATCACGACCCTGAGAATAACTTATCGCGCGCAGCGCACGCCAATATTACGAAGGCGGTGCTGGCGGTCGTGGATATCACCGCGACGGCGGAGGATGACAGCGCGTTTCTCTTGGACGTTACGGACCTCTTTAAATCCGAAGCTTTGCACCAAGTGTCGCCGGCAGGAGACGCCGACAGCTACCGCAATGCGCTCAAGCTGGGCCGGTTAAGCGACACGAAGACCAAGATCGTCGATACGCGCAATTACCCCGACAACACGGACGTGGTCGTCGAGTATGTCTACGACCGGCCCGGAGCCTCGCCGGCCGCCAGTCTGGCCGTGACCGATGCGCGCGCGATCTCCATTACGGTTCAGCACACCTTCGTCGCGGCCCCGGACAATGATTACCAGCCGCGTTTTGATGATTTCCGCGTCGGGTATTTCCTCGACTACAGTGAAGATCTGACGTCCGCCGACTTTGCGCCCTATCGCGATGTCATTCAGCGCTGGGATCTGCGCAAGCAGGATCCCGACGCTGCGGTGTCTGATCCGGTCGAGCCCATCGTGTTTTGGATTGAAAACACCACGCCGGAGGAGTTCCGCGAGCCCATCCGCGAGGGCGCTTTAGCTTGGAACGCGGCGTTTGAGGCGGCCGGCTTCTCCAACGCCATCGTGGTGCGCGATCAACCCGCCGACGCGGAGTGGGATGCGGGCGATATTCGCTACAATGTCATGCGCTGGACATCCTCCCCCAACCCGCCCTTTGGCGGCTATGGGCCGAGCTTCACCAATCCGCGCACCGGCCAAATCCTCGGCGCGGACATCATGCTCGAGTACATCTTCGTCACCAATCGCGTGAAGTACGAAGAAATTTATGGCCCCAGCGCCCAGACCGCGTTCCTGCCCGCCAGCGGGCCCAGCCCCGCGCAACAGGCGCTGTGGAGCCGATATGGCGCCCGCGGCATGCACATGTTCTGCAGCCATGGCGATCACATGCGTCAAAATCTCATGGCGGGGCGGGCCATTTTGGGCGCGCAGGGCGCCTCCGAGTTGGAGATGACGGAATTTGTGGCTGAGGCGATTAAGGAACTGACGCTGCATGAAATCGGCCACACCATCGGTCTGATGCACAACATGGCCGCGTCCAGTGGGATCGCCGAAGGCGGGCTCGCCTCGCGGTCGGTTCTGCCAGCCAATTCGGTCATGGACTACAATGCGGCGAACATCGCAGCGCCGGGCGAAGAGCAGGGGCTGTACTTCATGGGGCAGCCTGGGCCCTACGACATTTGGGCGGTTCAAGTGGGCTATACGCCCGACGATGAAACCGCCATGGGTCTAACCGCGCAATCCACGGAGCCGGCGTTGATATTCGGCAATGACGCGGACGATATGCGCTTCGCCGGCATCAATATTGATCCGCGCATCATGGTCGGTGATTTGGGACCCGACAGCCTGACATGGGCGCGGGGGCGCATCGCGTTGATTGATGAAACCCTGGGCACAGTCTTGGAGAAGTTCACCACCCAAGACGGTGACGCCTACCAAGACGCGCTGATCAGCTATGCCATCCTCACTGGACAAAAGGCGCGCGCGGCCACCGCGGTTTCGCGTTGGGTGGGCGGCGTCTACCAACAGCGCTCGGTGGCGGGGCAGCCCGGCGCCACGGCGCCGTTCACCCCTGTGGAGCGCGCCAAGCAGGAGGAGGCGCTGGCGCTTTTGGAGGACGCCGCCTTCGGCGTGGAGGCCAACGCCCATAGTGCGGAGTTAGTCCGGTATCTGCAGCTGCAGCGACGCGGCTTCGCCAGCTTTGGCTTTAGCGAGGATCCCCAGGTGCATGGCCGGGTGTTGGCGATTCAGATGGGGCTGCTGGATCACCTGATGCACCCGGCGGTGCTGACGCGTTTGACGGACTCGCGCCTCTATGGCGGGGAATATCCGGCGGCGGAGTATCTGACGGATTTGACCGCGATCATGTTCGCCGAGGATATCGCCGGCAAAGTCGGCACCTTCCGCCAGCAGCTTCAGCTCGCGTATGTGAACCGGCTGGTCGCCATCATTAATGACGTGCCTGTGCAGAGCTTTTTCGGCGCCTTTGGCTATGACCCCATCGCCCGTTCAGCCGCACTCGCGGCCTTGGGCCAGGTGCAAAGCTATGTGCGTCCGGGCTTTTTTGGTCACCCCACCAATGATCCGGAAACGGTCGCACACCGCGAGCATATTCTGGCGATCCTGGCGAGCACGGGTGTGTTTTAAGGAGCGATCTGACGCAGGTTGAGGGGACGCCCCAGGGGCGGCCCCTCAGCCCTCAAACCCCGCGGGTGGCGGCAGGCCCGGCGATGAGAGACACAGCACCTTAAACAGCGCCCCCATCTGGCTGGGATCGGTGAGGCGGAACACTTGCGTGGCGATGCGACGCTTGCGCTCCTCATCTTGGCGGATCAGGCCAATGGCCCGCTGCTCCAAGCCGAGCCGCGCCAGCCATGCCCCTTGCTCCACTGGCCCGTGAACCTCCAGCCCACGCTCGCGAGCCAGGCGTACAAACTCGGCGAAATCCACCCGCGCCGTTAAGTCCACCGAGCCGGGCAACGTCAGCGGCGACAGCTTTTGGTGACCGCGGACCGCTTGAAACGTGTCACCGATTTCGCTGTTCGCCGGTCCGTAATCGATGAATAGGGCCCGCCCGCCATGGGCGGTGAGCCGCGCGGCGATCGCATCCAGCAACGCCCCGGCGCCGGGCCGGATCTCCACCAGCGCACCCTCGTCAGCGTCGCGCAGGGCCGCCGGGATCAGCGCCACATCGCGCGCAGGCGCCGGGAGGGGCGAGAGGGTGAAGGCCAGCGCCTCCGGCTCCTCCGGCGACACGCCCACCAAGCGTTCGCGCCAGGCGCCGCTCAGCTTGATGAATTGGCGTATGGGCAAGCAATCGAGGAACTCATTGGCGAGGATCACAGCGGGTTCAGCCCCCGTGCGCGGCGTATCGCGCTCCCACCCGATCAACACAGGCGCTTCGGCCAGGGTGCGCGCCTGCACCGCCTGCAGCGCGGGGCTGGCCTCCACCAAGGTGATGGTGAGCGCGGTCAAAAAGTCGGCGCTGACGCGTGCGGCGCGCAGGGCGTCGGCCATCATGGCGCCGCGGCCAGGGCCGAGCTCGATGAGCCGCACCGTGTGCGGCTCCCCCAAATCCATCCAGCTTTGCACCGCCCACAGACCGAGCAGCTCGCCGAACATTTGGCTGATTTCGGGTGCGGTGATGAAGTCGGCGCCCGCGCCGATGGGGTCCTTGGTGGCGTAATAGCCGTCTTGGGGATCATAAAGCGCCTCGGCCATGAAGGCGCTGATGGTGAGCGGCCCGTCAGCGCGCACCCGTTCGCGCACCCGTTCCGGCAAGGAAGGGCGCAGGCGTTCAGGCGTGCGGCGGACGGGCGGCGTGTCGTTCACGGAGCGCTTACGCCGTCTCGACCGCCGCCGCTTTTTTCGCGGGCTGTGTGGGGGCCGTGGGGACCACCGCCGCATTGCGCAGGGCGTAGACGATCAAGGCCGCGCCGAGCGCCACCATCGGCAGCGACAGCACCATGCCCATGGTGAGGCCGAAGGGCAGCTCGATATAGCTGCCATCGGGCCGGAAATCCGGCTGGCGCACCGTCTCGACCAACGTCCGGAACACGCCATAACCGGCCAGGAACACCCCGGTGGCCAGGCCCGGCCGCGCCAGAATGCGGTAATATCGCGTCAGCACAAACAGCACGAGGAACAACACCAACCCCTCGAGCACGGCCTCATACAGCTGGCTGGGATGGCGGTAGAAGACGAAGCGCAGGCCCTCACCGGAAAAGTCCGCCGTCTCACGGAACACCCGCGTCGCCTCGGCGTCCCGCGGGAAGTGCACCGCCCACCAGGGCTTGTTCGCGGCCGTGGCGGCGGTCAGCACCGTCTCGCCAGCCTTCACGGGAACCACGTCCCCGCCCGGCAGATACGCCGCGCCATCTTCGGTGTACGTGCGCTCGCGAAAGACAATGCGGCCATACAGCTCGCCATTGATAAAGTTGGCCAAGCGTCCCAGGCCAAGGCCCACCGGCGTGATCGTCGCGGCCGCATCGGCGATGCGCAGCACCGGCAGTTTGCGGCTGTACGCCAGCCACGCCATGGCCAGGCCCACACCGATCAGCCCGCCATGGAAGGACATGCCGCCCTGCCACACTTGCAGCGCCTGCAGCGGGTTGTCCGACCACCAGCCGGGATGGGTTTGGTGCATGTAAAACAGGACATACCCCAAGCGGCCGCCGACGATGACGCCGATGGTCGACAGAAACAGCAACTCGTCCACATCATCGCGGTTGAACGGGGCCCCGGCGCCCGCCGGCGCCGTCACGCCGCGCGGCGTCCAGAACTTCACGTCCGCCCGCAGCTTCAGCACATACCACCAGGCGATCAGCAGGCCGGCGATATAGGCCATGGAATACCAGCGCAAATCGATGGGGCCGGGCAGATCCAGCAGGATCTCGGAAAAACCGGGGATGGGGCTGGCGGAGGCGAGGGCGGCGAGCATGACGGACCTGCGTTCTCGGGGTGGACGATAACCACTAGCGGCTTCTTTCCACACAAACATGACAGCAGCACCGCGGCCCAGGGCCCGTCGCTGCGAAGATGGCTGCGGCCGCGGGAATGTGCTTTAACGGGAGCGCGGCGCCGCTGCCGTGTCAGTCCATAGCGAGTGAGATGCAGACCAAGAACCCCTTTTTTGATGATCTTGCGCAGTTGATGACCAACGCCATGGGCGCGGCCCAGGGCGTCAGCGATGAAATGCAGACGCTGTTTCGCGCTCAGGCCGAACGTTTTGTCGCGGAGATGGACCTGGTGCGCCGTGATGAGTTCGAGGTTCTCAAGGACGAAAACGCCGCCCTGCGCGCGCGGATCGAGGCGCTGGAGGCGGCGGCCGGCGTCACGCCGGCCGCGGGGTCACCGCCGTTGGCGCCTCAGCCGCAAACGGTTTACCAGG
>CAZGCB010000005.1:0-49018 GCA_964524065.1 uncultured Caulobacterales bacterium
GCTCGGCACCGGCAACGGCCGCGATGATTTCGACATTGAGAAGCTGCGCTATCACAAGATCATCATCATGACGGACGCGGATGTGGACGGCGCCCATATCCGCACGCTTCTGCTGACGTTTTTCTATCGCCAGATGCCGGAACTGATTGAGCGCGGGCATCTGTACATCGCCCAGCCGCCCTTGTTTAAGGTCACCCGCGGCAAGTCCGAGCGCTACCTCAAAGACGAAACCGAAATGGACCTTTTCGCGCTTGAGGAAGGGGTGCGTGAAGCGCGCCTCACCTTGGCGGATGGCGAAGTGCTGGTCGGCCAAGACCTTTATCGGCTGGCGGAGGAAGCGCGCGGTGTGAAAACCTTGGTGGATCGGCTGAAAGCCCGCGCGCCCGGGACGGCGATCATGCACGCCGCCATCGCCGGGGCCCTGGGGCCGGATGCGGGCGACGCCGAGGCGGAGGCGCTGGCGGCGCGGCTGGATTCTGTGGCCGATGAAGGCGAAGAGGGCTGGGCCGCGAGCTTTGATGCGGAGGGCGGCCTTCTCATGACGCGGGAGGTGCGCGGCGTGCGTGAGGCGGTGGCGTTGGATGCGGCGTTCCGGGAGCTGCCGGACGCCCAGCGCCTGCATAGTTTGGCGGAACGTCTGCGCGCCAGCTATGGCGCGACGGGGGCGTTTGCGCGTGGCGATCGCTCGCACGTGGTTCATGATCCGCTGACCCTGTTGGCCGCCGTGAAAGCCGAGGGCGAACGCGGGGTGAAGATCCAGCGTTATAAGGGCTTGGGCGAGATGAACGCCGAGCAGCTGTGGGAGACAACGCTGGATCCGGCTGCGCGCTCCCTGCCCCAGGTCAAGGTTAAAGAAGCCGACGGAGCCGACGACGTTTTCACCAAGCTGATGGGCGATGTCGTGGAGCCGCGGCGCGATTTCATCATCACCAACGCGCTCGACGCTGAGGTGGACGTTTAACGCTTTTTCTGAGCATGGCGGGGCATGAATCTGTCGCGGGTCGTTGACGGTGGTGGGCGGCGCGCTTCTTTTGGCGTCACTGGCGGAGTCGCTGTATGGAGGGCTCCGATCGCGCGCGGGACGCGCCGGCTGGGGAGACCTCGTTCATGTCTGATGCTGCTTCTGGTGTGATGACCGCCGAGCGGGTGGAACATAAAGCCCTGGCGGACGCCATTCGCGCCTTGTCGATGGACGCCGTGGAGGCCGCCAATTCCGGCCACCCTGGCATGCCGATGGGGATGGCCGATGTGGCCACGGTGCTGTTTCGCGAGTTTCTGAAATTCGACGCCGCCGCGCCGCGCTGGGCCGATCGCGATCGGTTTGTGTTGTCGGCGGGCCATGGCTCCATGCTGCTGTACGCGCTGGGGTATTTGCTAGGCTATGAGGATGTGACGCTGGAGGAGCTGAAACAGTTCCGCCAGCTGGGATCCCGCACGGCCGGCCACCCGGAATTCGGCGAGGTGTCGCTGGCTGAAACCACCACCGGCCCCCTCGGCCAGGGCTTGGGCAACGCGGTGGGCATGGCCATGGCGGAGGCGCATTTGCGCGCGCGCTTCGGCGCCGATCTCGTTGACCATAAAACCTATGTCATCGCGGGCGATGGCTGCCTCATGGAAGGCATCAGCCAAGAAAGCATCGGCCTGGCGGGGCATTTGCGGCTGAACAAGCTGATTGTCCTGTGGGACGACAACCAAATCTCCATTGACGGGCCGGTGTCCCTCTCCGACAGCACCGATCAGCGCCAGCGCTTTGAGGCGGCGGGCTGGATCACGGACGCCTGCGACGGTCATGATCCGGATGCGGTGCGTGCGGCGCTCGCCCGCGCGCAGGACGCGGATCGCCCGGTGCTGATCGCGTGTCGCACGGTGATCGGGAAGGGTTCGCCGAATAAGGGCGGGACTGCAGGCGCTCACGGCGCGCCATTGGGGGCGGACGAAATCGCTCTGGTGCGTGAAACCCTGGGCTGGTCGCATGAGCCGTTTGAAATTCCGCAGGAGATTTTGGCGGCGTGGCGCCAGTCCGGCGCGCGCGGCCAAGCGGCGCGCAGCGCTTGGGAGCAGCGCTTCGATGCCTCGGCGCATCGCACCGCGTTCCTCACGGCGCAGTCCGGCGTCATCAGCACGATGGGGCCTGCACCCAGCGAGGGGCGGTCTATCGCTGCGGTGGTCGCGGACGCCAAAGCCAAGCTGGCGGCTGAGCCGGTCAAGGTCGCCACGCGTAAAGCCTCGGCCATGGCGTTGGAGGTTCTCACGCCGGCGGTTCCCGAATTGCTCGGCGGCTCGGCCGATTTAACGGGCTCGAACAACACCAAGGTGGCGGGGTTGGACCTGATCACCGCGGACAATCCAGCCGGGCGCTATGTGCATTACGGCATTCGCGAGCATGGCATGGCGGCGGCCATGAACGGCATGGCGCTGCATGGCGGCGTCATCCCCTATGGCGGCACCTTTTTGGTGTTCACCGATTATTGCCGGCCCTCCATCCGCCTCGCCGCGATCATGGGCGTGCGCTCCATCTTCGTGATGACCCATGACTCCATCGGCGTCGGCGAGGACGGGCCCACCCACCAGCCGGTGGAGCATGTGGCGAGCCTGCGGGCTATTCCGGGGCTCACTGTGTTCCGGCCCTGCGATGTCGTGGAGACGCTGGAGTGTTGGGCTTTGGCGCTGGAAGATCAGACCCGCCCGAGCGTGATCGCCCTGACGCGCCAAGGCCTGCCGCAAATGCGGTTGGATGCGGATGCGGACAATCGCTGCGCCCGTGGCGGCTATGTGCTGCGCGAGGCCGAGGGCGCGGCGGCGACGGTGCTCGCCACCGGATCGGAAGTGCATTTGGCGGTGGAGGCGGCCGAGACCCTTGCCGCCGAAGGGGTTGCGGTGCGCGTGGTGTCGCTGCCGAGCTTTGAGCTGTTCGCGCGCCAGGACGCGGCCTATCGCGCGTCTGTGCTGGGCTCCGCCCGCCGCATCGCCGTGGAAGCAGGCATCCGCCAGTGCTGGGATCAGTTCCTGCGCGAGGGTGATGATTTCATTGGCATGAGCGGCTTTGGCGCGAGCGGCCCCGGCGCGGCCGTGTTCGCGCATTTCGGCCTCACGGCCGCTGCGGTGGCGCAGGCTGTGCGTGGTCACGGCGCTGGCGGCTCGCCGACACGGTAGGCGTGTCGGCCACAGGCGTTAAACGCTAAGGGGTGAGCGCGCCGGAGCCGTTTGACCGTGGTTTCTCGCTCGCCCCAGATGGGAAGTGCCGCTATGATGGCGCGTCAGGTGTTGAGCTGAAGCGTTCGGCGACGCAGGCTCGCACCGCTCCCGAAGATGTCGGTTATGACGCGCATAAGGCGCGACTGGAGTTGTCCATGTTCTGGCGTCGCAAAAAGCCCGCTCCGCGGCCCTTCCCGCATCTGCCCCATGTCACGGGGACGAGTTCGCCGGAATTGCTGGAATTGCCGCCCAATGACGCGGGTTTGGCCAGCCCTCCGCCCCGCACACCCGAGTCGAAGCCGGCGGATGCGGACGCCCTGGTGCGCCCCGCATCGCCCCTGGCGTTGTCGGATGCCGATGTGGCCGCTGCACGCGCGGCTCAAGCCCCGGAAGAGGCGGCGGCGCTCGAGGCTGCGGCGGGAGCGGATGATCCCACCATGGCGGCGCCCGCCGCAAGCGCCGAGCCGGAACCCGAGGCGGCGGACATCGCGCTGGATGAACCGGCTGAAGCGGTCGGGTCGGCTGACGCATCCTTCGACGCGGCGGCGCCAGACGTGCCGCTTGTGGCGGATGCCGCGGAGGCGGAGACGTCCCTGGCGGATGAGCGGCCGGCGGCGTTCGATCCCGCCACGGCGGAGTCCCCCTTTGTCGCGGCCCCGGCATCGACCAACACGGCGGACGGCGTCGATCTGCAACGCGACACGGAGCGCGAGCCGCCAACCGCCGCGGATGACGCGGATGCCGCGGATGATGCGGCGGTGGTTCTCCTGGCGGACGACGCGGCCGACACGCCGCCGATCGATCCGGTGGCGCCGGCGACGGCTGAGGATGGGAGCGCTCGCGCCACTACAGCGCCCAGCGCTGAGGCGGATGCTGAGCGCGCGACCGCGTCGCTCACGGACGCAGACCGGGTGGAATTGGGGAGTGAAGCGGATTTAGCCGCTGTGGCGGCTGAAATGGATATGCTGTTCGGCGACCCCGTGGACACACCGCCGCTCGCCTCCGACGGCACGACGGCAGCCGATGCTGGTGATGCGGATGCGCCCGCGGATGCGGCGACGGCTGAGCCGATGTTTGATGGGGCCGTGGCGTCCGAGAACGACCTGGATCCCGAGCCCGACGCGGCGATTGCGGCTGAGGCCGGCGATCGACCCGGCGATTTGGCCGGCGCTGAAACGGATGGCGATGAGGCTATGGCGCGTGATGCCGCCACCGGCGCCGACACGGTCGTTTCGGAGGCTGCGCCTGCCGAACCCGAATTGGAGAACAGGGCCGATGGGCCTGAGGCCGTCCTCGCGGCTGCGGTCGAGCCAACGTCCGATGCGGAGGCGACCGTCGCCGAAACGCCGCCGCCCGTCGCCCCGGTTGTCGATGATGTCGCTTCGGACCATGGCGATGACGTGCTTACGGCGACGACGCCCGAGCTGGAGGCGGCCGAGCGTGTGGAGGCCGACGCCGTCCCGCCCGCAATCGCACCCCAAGAGACGCCGATCCCCGATGAGTCCGCAGCCATCGCGGCTGCGGCTTGTCAGCCTTCCGCGGCGGCTTCTGAGGGGGAGGAGAGCGCGCCCACAGCGGCTGAATCGGACGCCGCCTTCGCTACGCCTGCCGTTGCGGCGGCGGCGCCTGAGGCGCGACCGGCCACGCTGGACGGCTACTACAAAACGCCCGACGGGCTGGATTTGTACTATCGCGATTTGGCGCCGCAGCCGGCGCAGACCGACTCCCAAACGGACCGGGCGGCGGTGCTGTGCCTGCACGGCCTGACGCGCAATGGGCGCGATTATGAGGATTTGGCGCCGCGGATCGCGGCGCTGGGCCGGCGCGTCATCATTGCGGATCAACGCGGTCGCGGCATGTCCGACTGGGACGCGAATCCGGAGCACTACCAGCCGGGCTATTATGTGGGCGACATGCTGGGCCTGCTGGACAAGCTCGACATCAGCAAGGTGATCATCGTCGGCACCTCCATGGGCGGGCTCATGTCGATGATGTTGGCGGCGGCTCAGCCGGGACGCTTGGTCGGCGCGGTGATCAACGATATCGGACCGGAGATCGCGCAAGAGGGACTCGATCGCATCGCCACATACGTCACCGGCGGGCCGCCGGCGACGAATTGGGCGGATGCCGCGGCGCGCACGCGCGCCATTAATGGCTCGGCCTTTCCCACGCGACGCAATGATTCTGAGTTTTGGGAGACCTTCGCGCGGCGCTTGTTCCGTGAGACGCCCGATGGGCGGATTTTGCTGGATTATGATCCGGAGATCGCGCGGCCCTTCCTGGATGGCAAAGTCACTGGCGGGGATTTGTGGCCGTTCTTCGATGCCTTGCGCGGCGTGCCGACCCTCGTGGTGCGCGGCGAGTTGTCGGATCTGCTGACGAAAGACACCGTCGCTAAGATGCGGTTGCGCAAAGCGGATTTGCAGACCGTAGAGGCTCCGGCCATTGGCCATGCGCCGTTTCTGACGGAGCCGGAAACCTGGGCGGCGTTGGAACACTTTTTCGCAGGGTTGCAGGACGTCTAGCGCGTTGCCCTGATGCGCGTCCCGCGCTCGCTGGCCGGCCAGCGAGCGCGGGTTGTGCTTTATTGTGGCTTATTACTCCGCCAGGGCGTCTTGCGCGGCGGCCGGCGCGGCGCAGTCCACGCCCGCTGGCGGCGCCTCAGCGCCGAGTACGGAAATCAAGTTGATGTCGAACAGCAGCAGGGCGTTGGGGCCAATGTCCGGACCGCTGCCGCGCCGGCCGTATCCCAAATCGGGATGGATAAACAGCTCCCACTCGGCGCCCGGTTGCATCAGCGCGAGGGCTTCCACCCAACCATCGATCAGGCGGTTCGAGGGGAAGGCCGCCGCGGCGCCGCGGCTATAGGAGCTGTCGAACTCCGTGCCGTCTCGCAAACGACCGCGATAATGGACGCAGACCATTTCGCCGGGCTGGGGGGCCGCGGCATTGGCGTCGCCTGGGGTGACGATGCGGTATTGCAGACCGGAGTCCGTGCTCACCACATCCTCGCGGGTCGCGTTTTGCGCCAAGAAGGCTTCCGCCTCAGCGAGGCTGGCCTGGGCGGCGGCTTCGGCTTCACGCGCTTGGGAGCAATCGGCTGTCAATGGCGGGTTCTCGGGATCGAGAAGGTCCACCAGCTCCACTTCGAAGATCAATGCACTGTTGGGGGGAATGACATCGCCGGCGCCCGCTTCGCCATAGGCTAAAGCGGGCGGAATGGTGAATTCATAGCGATCGCCCGTGGACATGAGCGCGATGCCTTCGGAAAAGCCGGGAATGACACGATCCAGAAGGAAGGGCGCCGGCATCCCGCGATCATAGGAGGAGTCAAAGATCGTCCCATCGATCAGCCGGCCGCTATAATGCACGCAGACCGCAGCGTCCGGCTGCGCCTTCAGGCCGCCTTCGGCGGTGGCGAGCACGGTGTATTGCAGGCCGCTTTGCGTTGTGGTGACGCCCTCGACCGTGGCGTTTTGCGCCAGATAGGTTTCGGCCGCCGCCAGGTTTTCCGCCGCCAAGGCTGCGGCGGCTTGCGCCGCTTGTTCCGCCGTCGCGCTGGTCACCTCATCACCGGCGATCGCGGCTGTGTCCGTATCCCCGGCGGCTGAACTTTCGGGTTCGCTCTCCCCGCACGCCCACACCAGCAGACACGCCGCACTCGCACCCATCAGGCGCGTGATCGTCCCGCCCATCCTTCACTCCATCATGTTGTTGAAGGTCACGCGCAGGCCGCGCGCGCCATGGCGGGCTCAGATGAGATCGCCGGTTCGCGCGACAATCTCACGCCCAGGCTTGGCGCGGAAGGGGGCCCATGCACGCGTGCGGTCCGCATCACGCAGCGCCTGGGTCCAAAAGCCCTGACGCAGGCCACGCCCCAGGCCCACCTTGAGGGTGAAGTTGGGAGCGGTGTCGGCAGGAGCGAGGATGAGGAGCGCTTGCGGAATAAAACGCTCATGACTCCACACCCGCGTCAGGCGCTGGGCGGCTTTGGCGTGGCGATGGGCGTCATACTCGACCGTGACCCACAGGCCTTCCTTGAGGAGAGTTTCGACGGTGCGGCCGAGGCGCACATAGTGGGTGGGATCGTCTCCGCCCAACGGATCGGTGGTGTTTGGGCCGTCCCCCCTTGCGGCATCCGAACCACCCGACATGCCAAACATACAAAAGCAGATATGGCGGGCGTCCTTGCGATACTGCAGGATTTCGGCCGCGGGGCGATGGCGGGTGACGAAAAGCGTGCGCGCGCCCCAGGCGGGCCCGTTATCGACAGACCGCCCACGAAAATAGATCACATCGAAGTCGTGCACGCCCATGTCCATGGCATGAAACTATCACACAAACCATCGCTATGCGAGTGACTTGGCTTTGGCGTCCTCGCTCTGGTTGTTGGTGCTCGCGGATATTGGTTTATACGCGTTAAGCGCCGTATTCTGGAGAAAAGCCGCCTTGTGGCGCGTGCGAAGGCGTCCCTGGACGGTGGCGCGGTGCGCTATTCGCGTTCGTCGAGGATGCGCGCGCCGGGAAAGCCTTCCGCACGCAGACGTTTGACCACACCTTCGGTGATGGACGCATCATCGGTCTCAATGACCAAATCGATACGGGTCTCCTTAGCGGGCACGTCCACAACCATACGGTTGTGCAGCACATCGATAATGTTCACGCCCTCCTGCATCAGAATGGCCGACACGCGCGACAGGCTGCCGGGCTGGTCTAAGCACTCCACACGCAAGCGTGCGCGCCGGCGCGTGCGCACCAAATGGCGCGCCAGCACTTGGGCCATAAGCCGGGCATCAATGTTGCCGCCGCAAATCATCAAGCCCACATGGCGTGCGCGGATGATGTCGCGATGCTCCATCATCGCCGCCAACCCCAACGCGCCGGCCCCTTCGGCGATGAGTTTTTCACCCATGGCGAGGGCGACCACGGCCTCCTCGATCGCCGGTTCGCTGACGGTGAGGATCTCCTGCGCGGTCATGCGCGCGCGGCAGACCCGCATGGTGAGGCCGCCGGCGCGCTTGACCGCCACGCCTTCAGCGATGGTGCGGCCGCCCAACGGGACGTCATCGCGACCGCCCAGGGCGTAGCGCATGGACGGGTACATGGCCGGCTCCACCCCCAAAATCCGCAGCGGCGGACGTCCCTGCGCGGCGCGGGCCGCGCGCAGGGTTTCTTCGGCCAACAAAGCGCCACTGATTAAACCGCCCCCGCCGATGGGGACCAACAAAGTGTCGATGTCCGGCGCGTCCTCCAGCATCTCCAGCACCGCCACGCCTTGGCCGGCAATGACCGCCGGATCGTCGAAGGCGTGGACGAAGGCCAGGCCCTCTTCAGCTTCGCGGCGGCGGGCTTCCGCCAGCGCCTCATCGAACTCCTCGCCATGCAACACCACCTCTGCGCCAAGATGGCGGGCGCCGGCGATCTTCACTTTGGGCGTGTGCGCCGGCATGACCACCGTGACGGTGATGCCGCGCTTGCGGGCATGGTAGGCCAGGGCTTGGGCGTGATTGCCGGCGGAGGCCGTGATCACGCCGCGCTGCGCCTGTTCGGGTGTCAGGCTGAGAATGGCGTTCAGCGCGCCCCGTTCCTTGAAGGAGCCGGTGGTCAGTGCGGTGTCGATCTTCAGCTGCACGCCCGCGGCGCCATGCTCCTGCGCCAAACGTGGCGCGTCGCGGGTGAGGGTGCGCGGCAGCTGGCCCGCCATGCGCGCGCGCGCGCTGAGCACATCCTCCGCGGTGGGTAGAGCCGGGCTTGGCGCCGCCGGGCCGGCGGGGCCTGGGGCTTGCGTCAGTGGGTCGGCGGCGTGCGACGGGCTCATGGCGCCTCCGGCACGATCGCGATGCGGATGACGGAGTCCGCCTGGAGGTATGTGGCGGCGGCGTCGGCCAGATCGGCCAGGGTGATCGCAGCATAGGCTTCGCCGCGGCCCTGGGCTTGCGCCATGTAACGCGGGCTGGTTTGCGCACGGCTGAGCAGATTTAACCAATACCCGTTGTCTTCGAGACTCTGTTCGATTTGCTCCAGCAGCGGGCTGCGGGCGCGGTCCAGCTCATCGGGGCTGATGCCGCCTTCGGTCAGTTCGGCGGCGATGGCGTCGATGGCGGCGAACACCACGTCCACCCTTTCGGGCTCCACCGCGAGGCTGACCGACAGATAGCCATAGCCCGGGCTGACTTGGGAGGTGAAGCTGCCCGCGCTGGCCGAATAGGTCTCCCCATCTTGTTCGCGCAGCCGCTCGATCAGCTTCAGATCGAACACGCGTTGCAGCAGGTTCAAGCGCCGCACTTCGCCAACGTCGCTGTCGTCCACGGTGGGCCAATACACATTGACCTCCGCTTGATTGGGCTCGCCGGCATGGGTGAGGGTGATGCGCCGCGGCCCGTCGGGAAAGCGCACTTGGCGCGCGTCCTCAAAGCGCTCCGGCGTGGCATGGCGTGGCGCCAGGGCGCCAAAGGTGTCGGCTACGGCGTCGATGACGGCGTCCGGTTCGATGTCCCCGACAATGGCGATCTCCACCGCGCCTTCGCCGAAGGCGCGCGCGGTGACCAAGCGCAACTCATCGAAGCTGCGCGCCATCAGGGCGTCCTTAGCGGGAATGCCGAAGCGCGGATCGCCGGAGCGCAGCAGGCGCGGCACATCACGTTGGCGCACGCTGGAGGGTTGGCTGTCGAAGGTGTCGTAGACGATGTTGAACAGCTGGCGATATTGCGCCTCCCCCTCCACGCGAAAGCCCGGCGCCGTGAGATAGGCGGCGAACACCTGCAGCTGCAGCAGCAGGTCCTCGGGCGTGGTGGCGGCGCGGAACACGAACGCGTCCGAACCCGCCGACGCGCCGCCAAGGTTGATGGCGCGACCGGCGAGCACGGACTGCAGCTCATCGACGCTATGGGCCTCCAGCCCCCCATCGGTGAAGGCGTTGTTGTAGAGAAAATGCAGGCCCTCGAGGCCTTTCGGGAACTCCAGCAGGCCACCGCCGACGCGCACGGAAACGCGCACGACGTCGTCCTCAAACGGCGTCGGTTTGATGTTGAGGCGCACGCCGTTTTCAAATTCCACCAAGTCCACGGGCCCGATGACGGGGCTGTCATCGCGGCGCTGGCGCTCCACCCGGCCCGGCTCGCCAAAGCGTGTGTAGGCGAACTCCACCGCGCTGGTGTCCACTGGCGGGCTGACGGCTTGCGCCTGGCTGTTGCGGAACACCTTCAGGATTTCAGTCTCGGCGCTGGCGAGGGGCATGTTGCTCGACACGAACAGCAACGGCTCTACATCCGCCCAGCCGGCCCGGAACGCGTCATGCACGCGCTCGGGCGTGATGTCCGGCAACAAGGCTTCGAATTGGGCGAGGTCCTCATTGGGATGGGTGAACACTTCGGCCCGCGCAAAGCTGGCGGTGATGGCGTCGGCGAGGCCGAAGCTGTCGCGGGTGTCGGCCTGATCCGCGGCGTTTTCTAAAAACGTGCGCACATTCGCCAGCTGTTCGGCGAGTTCGGCTTGGGTGAAGCCATGGATCAAGGCCCGCCGCAACTCTTGTTCGCCCAACGCCAAAGCGTCTCGCCAGTCCTCGGGTTTGGCGATCATCTCAAGCGACGCGAAGTCGGCGGTGTTGGTGTCGAACACCGTGTCGAAACCGGCGTCGCCTTGGAGAAAGCGGGCATCGGGATCGCGGGAGAGCCTCTGGAGACGACGGTCGACAATGGCTTCTCCCAAAAAGCGCAAAAACGCTTGGCGGCGCTGCGCGATGGTGTCAGCCGGGTTGGTGGGCGGCTTCACTGCATAAATGCCGACGATGGTGTAAATGTCCGGATCGGTGAAAAAGCCGGCCTCAGTTTCGCGCCGGCGAACCGCGCCGAGATTGGTCGGCGGGGCGGGCGTGTCCGCTGCGGGCCAGCCGCCGAACGCCTGGATGATTTTGGCTTCTAAGGCGGCCAAGTCGAAATCGCCGACCGCCACCAAGAAGGTTTCGCTGGGGATGTAGTGACGCTGGTAAAAGGCGCGCATGCGCGCCGCCGGTGCGGTCTCCAACACCTCCACCAGGCCGATGGGCAGCCGTTTGGAGAGTGTCGCATCGGGGAACAAGAACCGATTGCGCGCTTCAAGATAGCGCAGGCCGACGGTGTTCCGCACACGCTGTTCGGCCAAGACCACGCCGCGCTCGCGCTCCACAGCGGCGGGATCGAACAACGCTTCGCCGGCCATTTCGCGCAGGATGAACAACGCCACATCCATCGTTTCATCGTCGGTGGAGGGCAGGTTCAGCTGGTACACCGTCTCGCTAAAGCTGGTGTAGGCGTTGGTGTCCGGCCCAAAGGCGAGGCCGTATCGCTCCAGCATGGCGACCAACTCGTCTTCGGGAATGTTGGTCGTGCCGTTGAAGGCCATGTGCTCAATAAAGTGAGCCAGGCCGCGCTCCTCCTCGGTTTCATCGAGCGAGCCCACATTCACCCGCAAGCGCAGAGCCGCGCTGTCGGTGGGCGTGTCATTCAGCAACAGGGCATAGCGCATGCCGTTGCCCAGCACGCCGTAGCGAACGGCCGGATCGACCGCCACGTCGCTCGCCTGTTGGGGAAAGTCGGGAGCGATTTCCGGCAGGGGCGCCGCCGCTTGACCGCCCGTCTCGCTGGCGAGCGGTGCGGTGATGTCTGTGCGGGCCGCTGTGACGGGCGCCACGGGCCCTTCGGCGGTGGGCGGCGTGGCGGCGCGATCCTCGCCGCAGGCCGTCAACAACACCGCGAAGACCAATGCCGCTGCACAGCAACGCTTGGAACCCCTCATGTCCATCAAACGCTCCTTACGCTGTCCCCCGGCGATTGAGCGCGCGACCCTATCACCGGGTTACGGCGGCGCAAGCTATCCCTGCGGCGTGGTGTCGCCGTCGAAGGCCCGTTGCAGGGCTGTTGAATCGAGTTTCACCATGCCCCTAAGCGCCGTCATGACGCGCGCCTTTTGGTCAGCACCGCCGCGACGCATGAGCTCGGCGAGCAGCGTCGGGACGATTTGCCAGCTGAGCCCAAATGTGTCTGTGAGCCAGCCACATTGTTGCGGCGCGCCGCCGTTTTCGGTCAGCGCGGCCCACAGGCGATCCACATCCTCCTGCGTGCTGCAGGACACCATCATCGAGAAGGCCGCCGTCAGCTGGTGGTGCGGACCGCCGTTCAGCGCCGTGAAGGCGCGACCGCCCAAGGTGAACTGCACCAGAAAGGCTGGACCGTCCGGTGTTGGGCGGTCGATGGAGGTGATGGCGGAATCCGCAAACAGCGAGACGTAGAAGCGCGCCGCCTCTTCGGCCTGATCGGTGAACCACAAAAAGGGGGTGACGGGGGCGGTGATCGCTGGCGGTGTCGACGTTGGCGGGCTCCCGTGCGATGGCGGCGCTAGCGTATGGGCGTGTCGCTGCGGCAGAGGTGTGGCGGCGCGGGGGCGCGGGTCAGGCGTGCAGGCCGGGGCCGCCGGGATGGGCGTCGTGCTCGGCCACCCAATGGCCAGGCGATACCGCCAGCAATTGCGGGCGGTAAAAGTCCGTCCCCGATGGGCTCAGCTTGGAGCGCATAAAGCGGAGTTGGGCCCGTGGATCCAGAGGGCTTGGCAGATCACCCTCCAGCTTGGCGCGCGGGCGCGTTTTCTCCACCTGCGGATCGGGGATGGGCACGGCGGAAATCAGCGCCTGGGTGTAGGGGTGGCGGGCATCTTCGTAGATGGCGTCGCGATCGGCCAGCTCCACCACCCGGCCCAGATAGAGCACCATGACGCGATGGGAGACTTCTCGCACCACCGACAAATCATGGCTGATGAACATCATGGCGAGGCCCAGCTGGCCCTGCAGGTCTAGCAATAAATCCAGAATTTGCGCTTGCACGGACACGTCCAGCGCCGACACCGCCTCGTCGCAGACCACCAGCTTGGGATTGAGGATCATCGCTCGCGCAATGCCCACGCGTTGGTTCTGCCCGCCAGACAATTCATGCGGATAGCGGTTGAGATAGGCCTCATCCAGGCCGCAGCGGCCCATCATGGCGCGCACTTCCGCCTCGCGCGCCTCGGCGTCGAGGTCGGGGCGGTGCAGCACCAACGGTTCGCCGATGGAGGCGCCGACGGTCATGCGCGGATTGAGCGAGGCCAGCGGATCTTGGAAAACGATTTGGAAATCCCGCCGCGCCGTGCGCAGGTCAGAGTCGGAAAACGTGTCGGTGGCGCGGCCGATCCACGCCACGGAGCCGGCGGTTTTGGGGATAAGGCCGAGGGCGGCGCGGGCCAAGGTTGATTTCCCGCAACCGGATTCGCCCACCACGCCCAGTGTTTCGCCGGCGCGCAGGGCAACATCCACCCCGTCCACGGCTTTCAGTTGCAGAGGCTTGGCGAACAGGCCCGCCCCCTCCGCGCGTACCGGAAACCAGACCCGCACATCTTTCGCATCGAGAACCGTTTCCGCATTCGCGGCCGGCGGCGGGGCGAGGGATGTGCGCCCGGGGCGCTGCGGGCGATCCAAACGCGGCATCGCCTCCAACAAATCGCGGGTATAGGCCTGCTGCGGCGCGGCGAAGATGGCCTCGGCCGCGCCGTGCTCGACGTAACGAGCGTTCTTCATCACCATCACGCGATCGGCCATGCGCGCCACCACGCCCATATCATGGGTGATGAGCGCCACGCCCGCCCCGGTGTCGCGCTTCAGCTCGTCCATGATGTCCAGCACTTCGGCCTGCACGGTGACGTCGAGCGCTGTGGTGGGCTCATCGGCGATCTTCACATCCGGCTCACACAGCATGGCGATGGCGATCTTGACGCTCTGGCGCATGCCGCCAGACAATTCATGCGGATATTGGCGCAGGCGCCGCGCGGCTTCAGGGATGCGCACGCGCTCTAGCCACTCCAAACACCGACGCTCAGCGTCCTCGCCGCGCAAATCCATATGCGTCGACAGCACTTCTTTCATTTGCGCGCCGACCCGCATATGCGGCGTCAGGGAGGTCAGAGGATCTTGGAAAATCATCGTCATTTTGGCGCCGCGCACGGTGTTCAACTTCCGCGCGGGCATGCCCAGCAGATCCTTGCCGCGATAGCGGATTGAGCCGGTTGCGGTTCCGTTTTGCGCCAGCAAGCCCATGACGGCGAGGAAGGTTTGGCTTTTGCCCGACCCGGATTCGCCGACCACGGCCACGCACTCCCCGCTTTGGAGCGCGAGCGAGACACCATCCACCGCCTGCACCACCCCGTCGGGCGTGTTGAAGCGGACCGACAAATCGTCGATCGCCAAAACGGGATCGGATGTGGCGGCGGCGTCGGCGGGGCTGGCGGTCATGGCGTATCCTGTACGGTGAGCCCTTGGCGGCGTGAGCGGCGATGCGGTGAGCCCCGCATTGTGGCTTTGAACTCTAACGGCTTGGGCGCCCGGCGCCAGTGGCTGGCGCAGACCGCCATGTTCAGCAGCCCCCTCGCGCATGGCCATCAGGGCCATTACAACCCGCCTTGGGTGACGACGCTACAGAGGGACCACTACGCATGGCGCATGACCAATCCGCTGACGCGGCCAACAAAACCGGTGAAGAAGCGCGTGCTGACGCGGGGCGTCCGCGGGGCGCGCGCGAGAAGGGCGGCCGCGGCGGCCAGTTCTGGGCGGCGCAGATTCTGACCATTGTGTCCACGGTGCTGGGTGTTTATCTCGCCGGCTATGTGGGGTTCCAGCGCACGTTGGAGTACGACGCGTTCTTGAAGGCGCGCCAGCAGGTGAACATGCTGCGCGGGTTGGAGACGGAGCTCGCGGCCAATGCGGCGTTGTTGCGACCGCTCGCAGAGCGCATGCAAGCGGCCAACACCGAAGGCCAGCCCATCAATCGTACCGACTGGCCGTCCATGCGGTACTATTTATGGAACGCGGCGGGGCAGACCGACGCTCTGTTTTCCGCGCCCTCAAGCCTCATTGCGGATATGCAAGATTTCTATGTCGAGGCTGAGGTGCTGCTGGACAATGACACATTGCGCGATCAGTTCCGCAGGCTGTCGGGCACGAACGCCTATGAGCGCAACCAGGCCAAGCAACGTCTTGACCGACTGATGCGCCTTTATGAGGCGGAACTCAGTCCCGCCATCGCCGCCGCCTTGGCGGAGCCGGAGGCGATGGTGGAGCGCTATCGCGGGCGCACTGCGGCGCAATAGCAACGCCCGTGCGTGCCCGAGCGCCCTGCGGCGCACGCAACGGGGCGTCGACGCGGATGCGCCGGCGCCCTAGGCGCTGGCCTTAGACAGATGCAGCGACTGCGCCGCGATGACGGCTTGGGTGCGGTTGCGCACGCCCAGCTTGCGGAACACGGCGGTGACGTGCGCCTTCACCGTCGCCTCGGAGATGTTCATATCGAAGGCGATTTGTTTGTTGAGTCGCCCCGCCATCAGCCCTTCCAACACGCGCAGTTGCGCCGGCGTCAGCTCCGCGGCTTCGTCGGCGCGATCATCGGCGGTGAGTTCGGGATGGCCGTCCCAGCCGCGATCCTCCAGCGCCGCGGTGATGGCCTCCACCAGCCCGCTGAGCTCGGCTGATTTTGACGCATAACCGCCTGCACCGGCGGCGCGGGCGCGGCGCACCACATCATCGGCGTCGGAGGCGGACACCACCATGATCCGCCGTGCGGCGGGGTTTTTGCGCAGGCGGAGCAGGCCGGTCAGGCCGCTGGCGTCCGGCAGATCCAGATCCAGCATGACCAAATCCGCGCCGCGATCCTCATTGAGCGCGGTTTCGGCATCCGCCATGGAGCCGACACACTGCACCGCAGCGCCCGGCGCGGCCTTTAGGGCCGCGTGGCGCAGGGCGTCACGGACGAGCGGATGGTCGTCAACAATCAAAATGGTCAAGGCGGTCATGTCACTCCTCCCAACGCCTCGGGCGCGGCGGCCCGATTCTCGCCCACTCCTCCGTCTCTGCGGCATTCTCTTTTCTGTCACACTACCGCACGGACCCCCATTCAAGCACGCTTAAAATCACACGCACGGCGCGAACGGATCGGGGCAAGTCACTCGGAGCAAGATCCGCGCCGCGTCAATGTGCGTCTTTGAACCAGCCGTTCGCCGGCGGCGTCGCGGCGCCCGCTGTGCGCGTGCGCGTCGTCGTCCGGCGGCTCACATGGGCTGGATCAGCACATGGTTCTCCCACACGCCCACCAGTTGGGCCCGCCCCTCGGAGTCCCAAAATACGCCATAGCCGTGGGCGGCGTCGTTCAGCCAGCCGCCCTCATAGCGACCATCGGCGCTGGTGGCGACGCCGTGACCCTCGGCCACGCCATTAACGAACTCACCGGCGATGGTCGCGCCGGAGCCCAGATTCATCACGCCGCGGCCCGTGATGGCGCCGGAGCGCCATTCCCCGGCATAGGCGGGAACGCTGGCCCCTTCGGCGCCCGCTTGAGCGATGGCGTAGACACCAAGGCCGTGGCGTGCGCCCGCTTCAAAACCACCGGAATAATAGTGCGATTCCCCGCCATTGACGCTGATGGTGTAAACGCCGAAGCCTTCTGGTCGGCCCTCGGCATAGGCGCCGTCATAGCGTTCCTCTGGCGTGTAAAAGCGCACCACATGGCCCGGGGTGCTGGCGCGTGCGCGAGCGGCGGCCGTTTGCGCGCGCTGGGCGGCGATCAAGGCTCCTTGAGCCGCCTGATCCGCGGCGCCCGCGGCCGTGCGGGCGCGGGTGACGGCTTGGGCGATGTCCGCTGGAAGGCCTTCCAGTCCGAAGGGATTGAACGGGTTGGTCGCAGCCCGTGCTTCAGCCGCATGAACGCCTTGCGGGAAGGCCCGCAAATAGGCGGCGTACGCTTCCGGCGTGCCGGCTAGGCGGGCGTTGTTGAAGGCGATGTCGTCCTGCCGGCGCCGCTCGGTGTCACCCAACAGCGTATAGGTCGACCACGCGACGCCTGCGTTTTCCATGCGGCCATGGGCCGCTTCGCGCAGGCTGATCATCAAGGCTTGCCCGGCATTTTGCGGCTCGGCATTCGCGGTCGGCGTCGCGGTGTTTAAGACGCGGCGCGTCGCGGCGATCGGGGTGGCGCGATGGGCCAGAGCCCGAGCCAGCTCCGGCGTGAGACTCGCCAACGCGTTGGCGGGTTGAGTCGGCGCGGCCCGCAGCGCGGTGCGTGCGCTGGCGGCCCGCACCGGCGCGGCCGATGGCGTGCGGTCCGTCTCGCTGAGCGCGGCGCGGCGTTCGCGGGCTTCGGCGGCGTATGCGCTGTCGCCATAGACCCGTAGGAACGCTGTGTACGCCTCGCGGGTGTCACGATCTTGCGCGGACGCCCAGGCGTCAGCCTCCGCCGATGCGGGCGAGGACGTGTCGTTGTAGACGCTCCAGCCGAGATAGCCGAGGCTCCCGGCCAGCGTCACCACGGTGAGAGCGGCGAGGCTCAGCACCGCCATGCTGTGCGGGGCACGCGGCGCATCCTCGCCGGGCATGGAGAGGGGTTCATAGGCGCCGATTTCTTCGCGCAGGGGATCCATCCCCGGATCGTCAAAGGCCGCGGGCGCCGCGGGCGTCTCCCCTCGGGCATCCCCGTCGCGGTCTGCCGTGGCGCGGTTGGTCGTGGCGCGGGCGGGCGCGGCGACGCCGGGACGTGTGAGCACATCATCATCGGGCAGGCGGGCGTTGGCCGGTGTGGCGGCGTCCATCGCCGGGGGGGGCGTCGCCTCCCGCTCCCGGTCCCAACCGGGCGAGAACACATGGTGACCATCGTGGTCCGCTTCATTCGGGTCGGAGGCCGCCGCCGGTCCGGTGGCGGCGGATGTGTCCGGCGCGGCAGGCGGCTGCGCCACGGCCGCGATGTCGGAGGCGAAGGGCGCGCGGGAGCGCTCGGCTGGAGTTGGCTCCGCCGCCGGCGCCCGCATTGGCTCGCCCTCGGGGCGGAAAGCGCGTGCGGGTGCAAGGCCGTTGCTGACGGGGGCGTCGTTGTGCGGGGCGTCGTTGTGCGGGGCGTCGGTGATGGGGGGCGGCGCCCTGTCTGGCGTTCGCTCCGTCGCCGGTGTGTCAAAGGGGGACATTGTGCGCGGCGGGACAGGCGGCGTCGCCTCTCGGTCTTGCGGCGCGTCGACGTCCAAAAGCGGGGGCGGCGGCGGGACGGGGCGGCGGTGAACGTCACGCAGCCCCGGGCTGGCCACTTGCAGTCCATGACTGGCGTCGTCCGCGGGCCGCGGCATGCGCTTGCGGCGCGAGCGCAATTGCAAATCCGGCGGAGCGATGGGGCGCGCCGCGCGCGCGCGCTCGTGCGGGAGGCTCGGCGCAGGCGGTGGTGGGGATGGGGGCGCTTGGACCGGCGCCATGGTTGACGCATGGGCGAAGGACGCAGCGTCAGGGGCCGCCGCCGCGGCTGTGGGGGGCGCTGGCTCGGGCACAGGCGGCGCCACGGGTTCGGCGGGCGTGCGCCGTTCGCCGCGCGCCAAGGCTTCAATGCTTGACAGGATCGCCCGCCAATCAGGGTCGCGCAGATCGCCGTTCCACACGCTGAGATCCGCAACATCGTGCAGGGGAATGTCCACGGGCAGATCGCCCGGCTCCACCCGCACATCCACCAGTTTGTCCTTTTGACGGGCGATGCGCGCTTGCGTCAGGACATGGGGGCGACGGCCCGCGGTGGGGCTCCACAACGCGATCAAGGCATCGGCGGCCAAGATTTCATTATGGAAGAATTCCGCCCAGGATTGGCCGGGCGGCGCGTCACGCGTCACCACGATGGTGTGGCCCAGCGCGCTGAGCTGTTGGCTGATCCGCCGCGCCGGCGCGCGATCGGCGCTCGAGTATGCCAGGATGATGCGGGCGATGGCGGAATCCTCCCTCATTCTGCGCGATGCGCGGGTATCGGCCTAATCCAGGCAAATTCCGCGCCTGACGCCGCCTGCCCTGCCGCCGGTGTGTGTCGCGGCGCACCATGCCACAGCCGCCGGGCGGGCGACAATTGCAGGCGTCCCAAAACGATGCGGCTATAAAAGGGCGTCGCGTCCCGCATCTTTGAGGGTGTTGACGATCTTCTTCACCTCCTCGCTGCGGTCACGGCGCGACACCAACACCGCATCGGGCGTGGCGACGATGACCACATCCTCCAGGCCGATGGCGCTGATGAAGGGGCCGTTGGAATAGGCCATCACATTGCGGGCGTCCAAAAAGGCCGCCGGCGCGCCAGCCGCGGCGTTGCCGCTGTCATCTTTGCCGGCTTGCTCCCACACCGCTGACCAGGCGCCCAAATCGCTCCAGGGCGTGGAGAGACGGGCCATGGCGGCGCGGTCCGTACGCTCCATCAAGGCGTAGTCGATGGAGATGTCGGGGGCGCGGGCGAAGGCGTCGGCGTCGAGTGTCGCCACGGGGGGCTGCATGTCGGCGCGCGCCACGGCGTCCTGGGCGGCGTGCGCGACCTCAGGCGCATGGCGCGCCATTTCGTCCAGCAGCACATCGGCGCGGAACAAAAACACGCCAGCGTTCCAGGAATACTCGCCGGTGGCGATGTAACGCTCAGCCGTTTCGCGATCGGGTTTTTCTCTAAACTCCATGACCGGCTGCACCAGCGCGGGGCCGGTTTCGGCGCGGATATAGCCATAGCCGGTATGGGGCGCAGTGGGCGTGATGCCAAAGGTCACCACGGCCCCGTCGCGCGCCGCGGGTGCGGCCTCGGCCACGGCTTGGCGGAAGCCGGCGGGGTCGGGCATGTGGTGGTCGGCCGGCGCCAGCAACACCAGCGCGTCCGGCTCGCCCTGCGCGATGAAAGCGGCGGCGGCGGCGGCGGCGGGGGCGGTGTTGCGGCCCATGGGCTCCATAATCAGGGCCGCGGGCGCGACGCCCAGGGCGGCCAGCTGCGTGCGCACTTCCTGCTCATGGCGCGCATTGCCCAGCACGATCAGCGGCGCGAAATCCGGGCCGTCCAGGCCGGGCGACAGACGCTTGACCGTCGCTTGCAGCATGGTGTCCGCCCCGGCCAGCGCCAGGAACTGTTTCGGCGAGGCTTTGCGCGAGGCCGGCCATAGGCGCGTGCCCGATCCGCCGGATAAAATCACAGGATGCACCCTCAGCCGTTCCATGGCTTCGCCCCTTATGCGTCTCTTCGGTTCATGTCAGATCCCGCCGGCCGGCTCCGATGCGGCGGCGCGCGCGGTGAGGCCGTCGGCCACCCGCTTCAGCTCCGCAAAGGCGCATACCACATGGTAGCCGGTGGCGGCGGTCATGCTGTCCACCATAGGCCGGCCGTCGGCGTCATAATGGTCAATCCAGCCGCCGGCGGGGGCCGGCGTGAGATAATCGTCAAACAGCGCCGCGAATGTTTGCAGGGCCGGCGTGCTGTCGCTGTGTCCACCCATGTCCAGCATGGTGATATGCGCCTTAAGCGCTTCGGTTTGCGGCCAGGTCCGGCGTGTCGCGTCCACGGGCCGGCCGTCCACATGCACGCTTTGCGGCGCGAGGCCGCGCGCATCCAGGGCGCTGGTTCCCGCGCGATACAGGTTGGCGGCGATGTCCGGCAGCATCTCCCCGCGGCGGGCGGCATAGCGGCCCCACAGCCAACACCATTCCAACTCATGACCCGGTTCGATCACGGCCTCTTCAGTGGTTTCTGCGGGGGTCCAGTCCTCCTGGAAGACTTCGCGCAGCCGTCCTTCATCCGTGTGGAAGAAGCGGGTGCGACATAGCGTCGCGATTGCGTCCGCGGCGGCGAGGTGCGCGTCATCGCCGCTGGCGGCGTGCAGGGCGAGCAACGCCTCCAAGGTGTGCATATGGGGATTTTGCAGCCGCGGCGTGGTGGGCGGCAAGATGTTGTGAAAGCCGCTCACGGGGTGCGCCAGCAGCGCCTGCATTTTGTTCCAAGCCGCGCGCGCCGCGCCGAGGATGTCGTCATCCTGCAGCGCCAGGGCCGCCCATGACAAACCATAGAGACAAAACGCATTGTCGTAGAGATCAGGGGAATCGTCCGCGAGGCCTTGGCCCAACGCCACATGCTTGCCGAACAAGCCATCCGGCCGGCGGCACTGATTGAGCATAGTGTCCACGCCGCGGCGGATCAGCGCCTCAGACGTCTTGGGCTCCCAGCCCATAAGATGGGCTTGCGCGAACACATAAGTTTGGCGCGCCTGCACACGGACGCGCGATGTCGCGTCCTCGCGCGCGCCGCCCTCCAGCGTCAGCCGCTCACGAAAGCCGCCGCGCGGATCGGGTCCCATCTGCGCCCAGAACGGGAAGCACGCCTCCAGCATCCACGACTGCGCGCGGGCTGCTGCGGCGGACAGGTCCGTGAGGGGCGCGTGTGTCATAGAACATCCCTTAAGCGTGGCGAAGGTATCGCGCGCTTGGAGCTGATGCGAAAGCGAATTACACCGCTGCAGCGACGGCCGCCGCATCGGCCGAGGCGTTGGCGTTGACGGGTCGCGCAGGGCGCGAAGGAGCAGGCATATGCGTGTTGCAATGATCGGAACGGGGTATGTGGGTCTGGTATCGGGAGCGTGCTTCGCCGATTTCGGCCATCATGTCACCTGCGTCGATAAGGATGAGCGCAAGATTGAGACGCTGCGCGCCGGCGGCATCCCGATTTATGAGCCCGGGCTGGACAGGCTGGTGGCCAAAAACGTGGATGAAGGCCGCTTGGATTTCGCCGTCGATCTCACCGAGGCTGTGCGCCAGGCGGATGCGGTGTTTATCGCGGTCGGCACGCCGTCGCGACGCGGCGATGGGTTCGCCGATCTCAGTTATGTCTACGCGGCCGCTGGCGAAATCGCTGATGTGATGGACGGCTTCACGGTGGTGGTGAACAAATCCACCGTGCCGGTGGGCACCGGCGATGAGGTGGAGCGCATCATCGCGGAGCGCCGTCCGGGCGCGGAATTCGCGGTCGCCTCCAATCCCGAATTCTTGCGTGAGGGCGCCGCCATCAATGACTTTAAGCGCCCCGATCGCGTCGTGGTGGGCGTGGAGGATGAGCGCGCGCGCGCCGTGATGGCGGAGTTGTATCGCCCGCTATACCTGAATGAGACGCCGATCCTCTTTACCCAGCGCCGCACCTCAGAGCTGATCAAATACGCCGCCAACGCGTTCTTGGCGGTGAAGATCACCTTCATTAATGAAATCGCCGATTTGTGCGAACGGGTGGGCGCGGACGTCCAAGCCGTTGCGCGCGGCATTGGCCTCGACAATCGCATCGGCTCGAAGTTTCTGCATGCCGGGCCGGGCTATGGCGGTTCTTGCTTTCCCAAAGACACGCTCGCTTTGACGCGCACGGCGCGGGAAGCCGAAGCGCCGCTGGAGATTGTCGAGACCGTGGTGCGGGTGAATGATCGCCGCAAAGAGGACATGGCCCGCAAGATCATCGCCGCCATGGGCGGGGATGTGGCGGGCAAGTCCATCGCCATTCTCGGCCTGACCTTCAAGCCCAACACCGATGATATGCGTGAGGCGCCCAGCCTCGCCATCGTGCCCATCTTGCAGGAAGCCGGCGCGAAAGTGCGCGCCTATGACCCCGAAGGCATGGACGAGGCCGCCAAGCATATGAGCGATGTGCTGTTCTGCGACGGGCCCTATCACGCGGTGGAGGGCGCCGACGCCACGGTGCTGCTGACCGAATGGGATCAGTTCCGCGCCCTTGATCTCGATCGTGTGCGCTCCACTATGGGTGGCGATATTCTGGTGGATTTGCGCAATGTTTATAAACCGGACGACGCAGCCTCGCGCGGCTTCCGTTATGATAGCGTTGGCCGTCCGCAATACGGCGCTTCGCCCGCCAGCGTCACGCCCGCTGCTGAACCCGCCGGCGAATAAGCGCAGACCGGCGCAGGTGGCGGCCATGGGCCGCCGCCTTCAGCGCTGGGCGCCCACGCATCCATCGAATCTGGGACATTGGGGACAAGACGATGAAGGCTCTGATCACAGGGGCGGCCGGCTTCATCGGCTTTCACACGGCCCGACGCTTGGTGGAGCAGGGTTGGGAAGTTTGGGGCGTCGACAGCTACACCGACTATTATGAGCCGGAGCTGAAGCGTCAGCGGGTGGCGTCGCTGCCCAATGGCGCCCGGGTCGAATATATGGACATCGCGCGACACGAGCCGTTCCGCGCTTATGTCAACTACATCCGACCAGATGTCGTGATCCATCTCGCCGCCCAAGCGGGGGTGCGCTACTCCATCGAAAACCCGTTCGCCTATGCGCACGCCAATCTCACCGGACATTTGTCGGTGCTGGAGGCGTGCCGTCACTGCGAGAGCGTTGGCCACCTCGTCTACGCCTCATCCAGCTCGGTCTATGGGGGCAACACAGAAGCGCCGTTCAAGGAAGAGCATTCGGTGGACCAGCCGGTGTCGCTCTATGCCGCCACGAAGCGGGCGGACGAGCTGATGAGTTCGACCTACGCGCATCTTTATGGGCTGCAGCAGATCGGCCTGCGCTTCTTCACCGTTTATGGCGAGTGGGGCCGGCCGGATATGGCGTATTGGTCCTTCACCAAGCGTATTCTCGCGGGTGAGACGATCCGCGTCTTTAACCATGGCGATATGCGTCGCGATTTCACCTATGTGGATGACATCGTCACCGGCGTCGTGGCGACCGCGACGCAGACACCCGTTTTTGCGCAGGATGAGCGCCCGCATCGGGTCTATAATATCGGGGCGCATCGGCCCACAAATCTGATGGATTTCATCCACGTCCTTGAGGACAAGATCGGGCGCAAGGCCGAGATCCAGTTCGAGCCCATGCAACCGGGCGATGTTTATGAAACTTATGCGGATGTTGAGAATCTCCGCAGAGACTACGGCTTTGCGCCGGAGACACGCATCGAAGATGGCCTGGAGCGTTTCGTCACCTGGTATCGCGCCCATTTCGGCGTTTAGCCGCGCCAAACGGCTGGGCCGGCGCGCCTATGATCAGGCGCGTCTTTTTGGCTTTGCGCCGGCGCGGGTGTGGACACGCGGGCGCCCTTGTGTCGCGGGTTTTTTCAGCGCCGCCAGCGGGTTGGGCCAAGGCGCGCGGCTCGTGCGCCATGCGCTGGAGGTTGCCGGTTACGCCCCCGCGGCGTTTGATCTGACACCGGCCATTCAGCCCGATCGCGCCGTGCTGGCGCCGCCCGACGGGCCGAAGGACGACACGCGCGGGCCGCTTATTCTGCATGTTAATCCGCCCGAATTGCCGCGCGCGCTTTTGGCGCTGCGTCACGCCAATCTGAATCAGCGGCGGCTGGCGGGCTTTTGGGCTTGGGAGATGGCGACCGCCCCGCCCAGCTGGCGTGGCGCCGAGCGTTTGGTGCACGCCGTGTGGGCGCCCAGCGCGTTCACCGCCGGGGCGTTTCGGCGTCTCAGCCTCGTAAAGCCGATACGCGCGGCGGGCTACCCGCTCATTGCGCCGCATGTGCGGGACAAGGACATCACGCGTTGGCGCCAACGGGCGGATGCGGCTGGCCCGGAGCACTTCCTGGTTGTGGCGGCCGCTGATGTGCGCTCCAGCCTCACCCGCAAGAACATCGCCGGCGTGGTGAGCGCCTTTCAGCGCGCTTTCCCTGATGCGCACGCGCGGCTGGTGATCAAGCTGACGGGCGGCGGCGCCGCGCCGGTTACAGATCCGGCGGCGCTGGGCCTTATGCCGGTGCAGGCTCCGCGCGATCCGCGCATCCAGCTCGTGGCGCGCGAGGGCGATCATCGCGAGGCCGCGGCGCTGTGGGCGGCGGCCGATGTGGTGTTCTCCCCCCATCGTGGGGAGGGCTTCGGCCTCACACTGGCGGAGGCGCTGTTGCTGGGCACGCCCGTGATCATGACGGGCTGGTCCGGCAATGCGGAGTTCGCGGCCTGTCCCGGCGCCGTGACGCTGCCGGCGCGCTTTACGCCCGTTGAGGACGCCCATAACGTTTATGCGGAGGGCGGACAGGTTTGGGCGGAGCCAGATTTGGATGCGGGCGCGGAGGCTTTGCGTCGGGTGCGTGCGCTGTCGGCTGAGGCGCGCGCGGATATGGGCGAGCGCAGCCGCGCCTATATGGCCTATGCGTTTTCCGCCGGGCGTTTTTTGGCGCGTCTTGATGCGGACACCCTCGCCGCCATGACGCATGCGGAGGACGGGCGTCGCCTCGATGCGCGCGCATGAGCGTGCGTCATGGATGAGGCCGCGCCACCGCGGGTCGGCGTTGTCGTCGTCGCGTATCAGTCCAAGCCGCACCTACAGCGTTGCATGGATGCGCTGGCGGCGCAGACCTTTCAGGACTTCGAGCTCATTGTTTGGGACAACGCTTCGACCGATGGCGCACTGGATGGGCTGTCCGCGCTCGCGCAGGCGACATTGCATCGATCGGAGGAGAATCTGGGCTTTGCGGCTGGCAATAACCGCGCGGCGGAACTGACGCGCGCGCCCTATCTCGCACTGCTGAACCCCGACGCGTTTCCTCAGCCCGATTGGCTGGAGCGGCTGGTCGCCGTGCTGGACAGCCACGAGGATGTGGCGGCGGTGGGCTCGCTGCAATTGGATGATGCTGATCCTCAGATCCTCGATGGCGCGGGGGATGTCTATCACGCCACTGGCATTCCCTATCGCGGCGGCTATGGGGCGGCCCGGCCGGATCATCTGAGTGCGGGAGAGGTGTTTGCGCCCTGCGCCGCGGCGGCGCTCTATCGGCGCGCGGCGTTCGACGCCATTGGCGGCTTTGACGAGCGCTATTTCTGCTATTGCGAGGATGTGGATCTCGGCTTTCGCATGCGGGCGGCGGGCTGGCGCGCCTGGTTCGAACCACAGGCCATCGTGCGCCATGTGGGCTCGGCCAGCGCGGGCCTGCGCTCGCCCTTCGCCGTGAAGCATGGGGTGCGCAATCGGCTGTGGACCTATGTGAAGAATATGCCGGCGCCGCTCTTGGCGCTCACCGCGCCGGCGCATGTTTTGGCGACGCTCGGCCTGTGGGTGCGCGATGCGCTGCGTGATCCGGCTGCCGCGCGCGCGACAGCGGAGGGATTGCGTGAGGGGCTTGCCGGCCTGCCGGCGTTCTGGTCGGAGCGGCGAGGCCAAGCCGAGGCGCGCCGGGCTTCTGTGGCGGACATCGCCGGCGCACTCACCTGGAGCCCGCTGAAGCTGATGCAGCGCGCCCCCGATATTCGCGACCTTTAGCCGCTGCGCCACAATGGGACGCTGTGAAAAACGACGTCCATCAACCCTTCCTTCTGGCTTCTCTGGTTGAACATGGTGAACGGCGAAGGCTATGTCCCGTCGCATTCCCACCCGCTCCCTTCAGGAGACTTTCTGATGTCCATCACGCCTCGCGCCGATATTCTTCCGAATACTGAAGAGTTCGAAACGCTGCCCCTCGTCGCGCCGCAAGGTTTTCGCGAATACGATGCGCGCTGGTGGTTCGGAACGCCGGCGGGCATTGGCTCAGGCACGGAAAAAGCGCCGGAGTTGAATCTGTTGGGCGTGCAGGTGTTGGGCGCGGGACTGGGCACGCTGATCCACGAAAAGGGCGTGGAACCGAAAATCGTGGTTGGTCATGATTTCCGCGGCTATTCGCTGGCCATCAAGCAAGCGCTGACCGTAGGCCTGATGAATGCCGGCTGCCAGGTGCATGATATCGGGCTGGCTTTGTCGCCGACGGCGTATTTCGCGCAGTTCCATTTGGATTGCCCGGCCGTCGCCATGGTGACGGCGAGCCATAACGAAAATGGCTGGACGGGCGTGAAGATGGGCGCCGATCGTCCGCTGACCTTTGGCCCTGATGAGATGAGCCGGCTGAAGGAGATTGTGCTGGGCGGGCTGCATCAGACGCGGTCGGGAGGCTCTTACCAATTCGTGCCGGGCGTGAAGCAGGCTTATGTGGATGACCTCGTCGCCTCCGCGCCGAAGCTGACGCGCACAATCAAAGCCGTGGCGGCTTGCGGCAATGGCACGGCGGGCGCGTTTGTGCCGGAAATCCTCAAGCGGGTGGGCGTGGAGTTGATCGAGTTGGACACCAATCTCGACTTCACCTTCCCGAAATACAACCCGAACCCAGAAGATATGGAGATGCTGGGCGTGCTGAAAGCCGCCGTGCGCGAGCATGGCGCGGATGTGGGCTTCGCCTTTGACGGCGATGGTGATCGCTGCGGCGTGGTGGACAATGAGGGCGAGGAGATCTTCGCCGACAAAATCGGCGTGATGCTGGCGCGAGATCTTTCCGCGAAATACCCCAATTCCAAATTCGTGGTGGATGTGAAATCCACCGGCATTTTCGCCATGGACCCGGTGCTGAAGGCCAATGGGGCCACCACCGATTATTACAAAACCGGCCACTCCTACATCAAGCGTCGCACCAAAGAGCTCGGCGCTCTGGCAGGCTTTGAGAAGTCCGGCCACTTCTTCCTGCAGCCGCCGGTGGGCCGTGGCTATGATGATGGCGCTGTGGCGGCCATCGCCGTGCTGCGCATGATGGAAAACGCGCCCGATCAAACCGTCGCGGATATGCGCCGGGCGCTGCCGCTGACCTATTCCTCACCGACCATGTCGCCCAAATGCGCGGATGATTTGAAGTATGGCGTGGTGGAAGAGATCACCAATGACTTCCTGGCCCAAAAAGAACGTGGCGACACGATTCTCGGCCAGCGCATTGTCGACATCATCACGGTGAATGGCGTGCGCGTCGTGCTGGAGGACGGGACGTGGGGGCTGGTGCGCGCCAGCTCCAACAAGCCGACCCTGGTGGTGGTGGTGGAAAGCCCCGTCAGCCGCGAGAATATGGTCGGCATGTTCCACGACATTGAAGCGCGGCTGCAAGCCCGCCCGGAAGTGGGCGAGTTCGACCAGAAGCTGGAAGCCGAGCCGGTCAGCGCCTAGAGGCCGGGCTGTGTCGCGCCATCCCGGTACGGCGCGATCGCCGTGTCCGGGAGGCCCGACTGGTCAGCACCAGCTCTTGGCGTCGGCGGCGCCGGGGCGCAGCAACTCCTGCACATTCGCCTCCAGAAGCCGATAGCCCACATTGCCGAACAGCTTTTGGCGACCATTGTTCATGACAAAGGTGGGGCTGCCCTCCACGCCGTCGCGGCGGGTGAGGTCGAAATCAAAGGCGAGCGCCGCGGCCGCATGCGCCATGCAGGCGGGCGCGCGGATGGCGTCATAATCGAGGCCCAGATCTGCGGCGACAGCGCTGTGCACGCGCCAATCGGCGATGTCCTCGCCCTGGGCGAAAAAGCGCTGACGCAAGGCCCAGGCGGCCCGGCTGGAGAGCCGCTCCAAATAGGGCAGTCCCGCTTGCTCCGGTCGTGCGCGTTCGGCGATCTCCACCGCCTTGAGGAAGAGGTGCGCGCTGGCCGATGAGCTTGGCCGCACCGAGCGCCAGACGCCGCTGTCCACCGGGGCGTGAGGGTGAGCGTCGGCGATTTCCGTCACATGATCGGCATAGCCGTCATAGCCGCCGCGGGCTCCCCAGCGCTGCTCGATTTTGTCCGGCACATTGGAGAACACCGAGCAATAGCGCGTGCGGATGGCGATCTGCGCACCGAATTGCGCGGCCAGCTCCTCCACCCGGCGATGGCCGATATAGGCCCACACGCACAGCATGTCGGAATAGTAATCGATGGTGACGGGGGCGGCGTTGGACATGGAAACTCCTGCGGTCGCACAGCGGCCGTCCGCGGCCCGCACGAGCGCGGGGGCGGCGGCCGTTCTGCTGCGCAAAAGATCAGGCCGGCGCGATGAAATCCACCCCGCCCAGCGCCACGAAGGCTGGATTGGCGTAGGCGACTTCGGTGTCCGTGGCGCAGCGGCCATAGACGATGGGCGTCCCCTCCAAAGTGCGCACCGCCCCACCGGCCGCGCGCAGGACGGCGTCGCCGGCGGCGATGTCCCACTCCATGGTGCGGCCGAGGCGTGCGTAAATCTGCGCTTCGCCCGTGGCGACGTGACAGAGCTTCACCGAAGAGGAGAGATGGCGCGTCTTCGCCGGTTTGTATTGCGCGACATAGGCTTCCGTCGCCGTCGAGTTAGAGGAGCGGCTGGTGAGGGCCACAGGGCCTGCGGGGTGGGCCGCGCGGACAGCGATCGGTGCTTTGTCGCGCAGCGGCGCGCCGGCTTTGGGGGCCAACAATGCGGTCCAGGCGACACCGCCGGCGCCGGCCCAGATGCGTTCCTGCGCCGGGGCGTACACGGCGCCGGCCACTGGGATCCCTCCGCGGATCAGGGCGATGTTGACCGTGAAATTACCGTCCCCGCCTTGGCCGTCTTCGGCCGGGCCGCGGATGAACTCCTTGGTGCCGTCCAGCGGATCGACCAGGAAAAATTCAGCGCAGGGATCGGGGCAGTGTCCGGCCTCCGTGGCCTCTTCGGCGACGATCGGCACACCCGGCGCCAGCTGGGCGAGGCCGGCGGCGATGACGGCTTCGGCGCGACGATCGGCTTCGGTGACGGGGCTTTGGTCGGCTTTGCGCTCCACCGCGCAATCGCCATAAAGCGCCATGATTTCCGCGCCCGCGGCGGCGCACAGGGCGGCCAGCGCATCCAAGAACGCCTCAGCGTCGCCCAAGGGGAGGGGCGCGCCGGCGCCGGCGCTGGGCAGGGTTTGGAGCCGCGAATCAGCCGCAGTGACACTCATGGGGACGCCCTTTTGGTTCAGGCCGCCGCGCGGCCAGTTGTCAAAGTGTAGCGTGCTTCGCCGTCCCGCGCGCCTCACGCCCGATCACGTGTCTTCGCCTGTCCCCGACCCGTCCCGGCCTACGCCTTGAAGTTTCGCTCCACGTAGCCGACGAGGTCCGCCACGTTTTGCTCCAAGGTTTGGCCGGTGGTGTCGATGACCCATTCGGGATCCGCGGGCGGCTCATAGGGGGCGGAGACGCCGGTGAACTCTTTGATTTCCCCGGCGCGGGCGCGGGCGTAGAGCCCCTTGGGATCGCGCCGCTCGCACTCATCCAGGGGTGTGGAGACGTAGACTTCATGGAAGCTTTCGCCCACGGCCCGGCGGGCGCGCTCGCGGTCGGATTTGTAGGGCGAGATAAACGCCGACAGCACAATGGTGCCGCCCTGCGCGAACAGGGACGCGACCTCACCGACGCGCCGGATGTTCTCCGCCCGGTCCTCCGGCGAAAAGCCCAGATTGGCGTTGAGGCCGTAGCGCACATTGTCGCCATCGAGCACGAAGGTGTTGTAACCGCGCTCAAACAGCGCCTTTTCCAGCGCCACAGCGATGGTGGATTTGCCAGCGCCGGACAGGCCCGTGAGCCAAATGACACCGCCCTTATGGCCGTTGCGGCGCTCGCGGTCTTCGCGACCGACGGCCACATCCACGCGATAGAGATTGGCCGCCCGCTGGGTTTGCACGTCGCGCTGATCGGCATAACCGTCTAGGGAGGCGACGCCGCCGCCGGCGATGTCATAGCCGTCCACCAGCACAAACCGTCCCGTGCGGGGATGGTCCGCATACTCGTCCAGCGCCACCAGGCGTTTGGCGCGCACCACGACTTCGCCGACCTGATTGCGTTCCAAGCGTTGAGCGGCTGTGTGGGTGAGGTCGGCGGTGTCGACAACGCCCTCAATGGTTTGGATCTGACACGGGGCTTCCATGGCGCCGATTTTCAGCGTGTAGCTCTTGCCCACCGTCATCGGCTCGCGGCCGAGCCAGAACACCCGCGCGCGGAACACGTCGCTTTCCAGGGGCGGGTTGATGTCGTGGCTGAGAACCTCGCCGCGCTCCACGAACAACTGCTCGGTGAGCGTCACGCCCACCGATTGTCCCGCAAAGACGCTTTCGGGCGCCGGGGCGGAGTCCGGCCAGCGTTCGATGGAGGCGACGGTCGAGCTTTTATTGGACGGCGAGAACACCACTTTGTCGCCCACGCGCAAACGTCCCGCCTCCACGCGTCCAGCGATGATCCGGCGCTGGTCGAATTTGTAGACGTCCTGCACGAACATGCGCAGCGGCTGATGCGTCGGGGCCGGCGGGGTGCGGAATTGATCCAGCGCCTCCACCACGGTGGGGCCCTCATACCATTCCATATTGTTGCGGCCGGCTTGGTCCACGCGCCCGGCGATATTGTCGCCCTGGCGGGCCGAGACGGGCACAAAGGCGGTCGGCTCCACGCCGAGGCCCGCGAGATAATGGCGGAACTCTTCTTCGATGAGCTCGAACTGCTCGCGCTCATAATCGACGAGATCCATCTTGTTCACCGCCACCGCGACTTGGCGCACGCCCAGCAGGTGCAACAGATAGCCATGGCGGCGGGACTGCTCGCGCACGCCTTCGGCGGCGTCGATGATGAGCAGGGCCGCGTCCGCTTGGGCCGCGCCGGTGACCATGTTCTTCAAGAATTCCGTGTGGCCCGGCGCGTCGATGATGGTGTAGTCGCGCGCGGCGGTGCGGAACCAAATCTGGGCTGTGTCGATGGTGATGCCCTGATCGCGCTCGGCCTGCATGGCGTCCATCAGGAAGGCGAACTCAAAGGGCATGCCGCGGCGCCGGCACATCTCCTCAATGGCTTCCAGCTTTCCTTCGGGCAGCGCGCCGGTGTCGTGGAAGAGGCGGCCGACCAGGGTCGACTTGCCATGGTCCACATGGCCGACAATGACGATGCGCATCAGCTCGCGCGTGGGCGCGTCCACCGGTTTGGGCATGGCGGCGGCGAGATTGCTCATGGGGTCGCGTCCTTACATATAGCCGTCGGCGCGCAGGCGCTCGAACGCGTCTTCAGAGTCATGGTCCATGACCCGGCCGGCGCGTTCCTCGGTTTTGATGTTTTCCAGCTCAGCGATGATTTCTTCGACGTTGGAGGCGTTCGAATCGATGGGGTTGGTGATCCCCTTCTCGCCGAGGGAGCGATAGCGCTTGCCGTCGCGTGCGAAATACAGCTCCACCAGCGGGATTTCTTCGCGTTGGATGTAGCGCCAGATATCCAGCTCGGTCCATTGCAGCAGCGGGTGGATGCGCACATGCGCGCCCTTGGGGAAGTTGGTGTTGTATTGGTCCCAGAATTCCGGCGGCTGATCATGATGCTCCCACGCGCCGTCGGCGCCGCGCGGGCTGAAGAAACGCTCCTTAGAGCGCATGGCCTGCTCATCGCGGCGAATGCCAAGGATCAGGCCGTCAAACTGGTACTTGGCCACGGCCTGCTTCAGGCCGGCGGTCTTGCGTGCGGCCAGGCGTGAGGCCGGCGGCAGCGTGGGGTCCATGTCTTCGATGGGCGGGCAGGGATCATCAATGAGATCGAGGCCCCATTCGGCGACATATTTGTCCCGAAAGGCGTAGGTCTCGTCGAACTCCAGGCCCGTGTCCAAGTGCGCAACCGGGAACGGGATGTGACCGAAGAAGGCCTTTTTCGCCAGCCAGATCATGGTGTTGGAATCTTTGCCCAAGGACCACAGCATGCAGATATTCTGCAAGCGATTGAAGGCCTCGCGGAAGATGTAAATGCTCTGGGCTTCCAGCTGGTCTAACCGGTTCATCAACAAGGCCTCGCAACCCTTCAAAACGATGCATGCGTGTCGCGCATCCGTTCGCACGGGCTGGTTCCCGCTTCGATCGGCCGCAGGGCGACGGTCGATCGCTGGGGCGGAACGTAACCACGACCTTCGTCGACGACAAGCTGCGCCCGTTAGGGTTAAGCCCGAGTTTCCCTGAACCCAGAATGCAGCGCTTCTGCCCGCTGGATTTGCGGGTCAGCTTTTGGCCGTGGGGACCCGTTGGATGCGCCCATCGGGGGTGATGTGAATGCCGCATTCGGTTTTTTCTTCACCGCGCCAGCGACCGGCGCGCGGATCCTCACCCGGCTGGACCGGCGTGGTGCACGGAGCGCAGCCGATGGAGAGATAATTCTGCGCCACCAACGGGTGGGCGGGCAGGCGGCGTCGCTGCAGTTCGGCCTGCACCTCTTCGGGCGCCCAGGCCGCCAGGGGGTTCGCCTTTAGCCGTCCATCCTGCACCTCAAACACCGGCAGCGTCGCGCGCAGGCTGTTTTGGCCGCGCTTGCGGCCGGACGCCCAAGCCTCATACCCGCGCAAGGCCCGCAACAAAGGGAGCGTTTTGCGGATGTGGCAGCACCGATCCGATTGACGCGCGTGCAGATCGCCTCGCGGATCATCGGCCGCCAGATCGGCGGTCTTGGGCGTGTGTGTCACGACGCCGGTGAGGCCGAGCCGCGCGATTAGGGCGTCGCGATGGGCCAGCGTCTCAGGGAAGAGTTTGCCGGTGTCGAGAAATACCACCGGCACGGCGGGATCCACCTCCGCCGTCAGAGCCAACAACACCGCCGATTCCGCCCCGAAAGACGACACCACCGCGGCCCGCCCCGGCGCGATATCGGTGAACAGCGCCGCCAGAATGTCCTGCGCTGAAGCGTGCGCATACCGCGCGGCGAGGGCCGCGGCCTCCTCCTCGCGCGCCAGGGAGGCGTTGGTGCGCCACAGCGCCGGACGTTCGGGCAGCCGGCGATCCGCCACCGCTATTGCGCCGCCGTGCGTTGGTTGTCGGACCAATAGGAAACGCAGGGGATTTTGCTGCGATCGCAGCGATCGGCATATTGGCGGGCGATCTGCGTCACCTCGGCCATCAAGCCCTGCTCCAGCGTGATGGGCTCCAGGCCGAGATTGAGGAAACGATCATTCTCCACATGCAGATCGTTTTCATCGGCCTCATTGCGCGGATTGGGCAAGTTGGCGATTTGCGCGCCGGTCATGTCCGCGATCATTTTGGCCAGATCGCGCACCCGGTGCGTTTCCGTCATTTGGTTGAGGATGTTCACCCGTTCGCCGCTTTGGGGCGGGTTCTCCACCGCCAGCTCAATACAGCGCACCGTGTCTTGGATGTGGATGAAGGCGCGGGTCTGACCGCCGGTGCCGTGCACCGTCAGCGGATAGTTCACCGCCGCCTGCATCAAGAACCGGTTGAGGACGGTGCCGTAGTCGCCATCATAGTCGAAGCGATTAATCAGCCGCTCGTCCTTGCGTGTTTCTTCGGTTTGGGTGCCCCACACAATGCCCTGGTGCAGGTCGGTGATCTTCACGCCGTCGTTTTTATTATAGAAGTGGAAGAACAACTGATCCTGCGTCTTGGTCATGTGGTAGATGGAGCCCGGGTTGGCCGGGTACAGGATTTCCTGTTCATGGGCGCCGTTTTCGGTTTCCACCGAGACCCGCAAATAGCCCTCCGGGATCTTCATCCCCGCTGTGCCATAGCCATAAACGCCCATGGTGCCGAGATGGACCATATGAACATCCTCGCCGGACTCCACAATCGCGGCGAGGACATCATTGGTGGCGGTGAGGTTGTTCCGCACCGTGTAGCGCTTGTGCCACGAGGATTTCATAGAATAGGGCGCGGCGCGCTGCTCGGCGAAATGGATGACCGCGTCGGGCTTGAACTCGCGGATCAGCGTCAGCAGGCGGTGATAATGCTCGCCCACGCTGAAGTTCTGGAAGGTGATGTCGCGGCCGGAGACCTCTTTCCAGGCCTGAAGGCGTTCGCCCATGGGCCGGATGGGCGTGAGCGAGGAGACCTCAAGCTCCACATCGATTTTTCGCCGTGACAGATTGTCGACGATCACCACGTCATGACCACGATTGGACAGATGCAGGGCCGTCGGCCAGCCGCAAAATCCGTCCCCACCCAACACGATAATCTTCACCCAGCACCTCCCGCCCATCGTGCGCGCCCCCGCCGGACAAACCCGTCCGCGCCCGCATGATCACGCTTCGCTCTCAAACTGTTGACCGATCTGCTAACGCCAGCGACATCATGGTGTCAAACAAGCCTGCGTCGAGTGCACGGCGCAGCGGCATGATTTCGCACCGTTCTGGGCAGGAGACGCACTTCCATGCGTGTGGGTTGGTTTTTTCCCTCCATCACTTTGTTGGTCGCCGCGATGATCTGGGCGGCGGTGACGCCGGGCCTGCGCGGTCAACGCGTTTTGGAGGCGCAATTGGCCGAGGTGCGGGCCGTCGGCTATGTCATCGAAGGCGATCAGTTGAATGAGCTGCGCGAAACCGGCGGCGTCACCTTCGAGGTGATCGAGGGCGGGGCGCTGACCCGCGCCGAGCTGAAGGCCTTGCGTCCGGCGCCGAAGGGGCCCCCCAATGCCGGCGTGTTCTTCACGCTGCCCGCCTCGGTGGCGCATGTGCTGCGCGGGAAACGCACGCGTGTGACCATCACGGCGCGGCGCGCGCCGGAAAATGGGGCGAACCAATTCTCCGCGGCCTATTTTGTCGCACGCTTGGCTTCCTCGCATTGGCGGCCTTTTCAGCCGACCGCGCGGTTTATGGACTACAGCTTTGAATGGACGCCGCCGGCGGATAACCGCGGGAATGCCTCCATCATCGGCTTGGCCCCGGATACGAGCGGCGGGCTGGGATCCCTGGAGGTGCTGCGTATCCGGGTGGAGTTGTTGGAGCCCGACGCGCCGGTCTCGCGGCGTCAACCCGTGAGCCGCGCGGCGATGCGTGCCGCTTCAAGGCAAAAGGCGTTGAACAGCCTCCAATCCCGTTGGGCTTAGGAGCGCGGCGTCGGGTCCGCCCCCGCGGGGGTATGCAAGGGTTCGGCGTTCACTGGGGCGGCGACGGCGGCGCGCACGCAGGTGCGCGCGCCAGTCTCCCAACTTGGCAGCGTAATGCCATACAGGCGTTTGGCGAGCGTGGAGTCCAGGCGGCTGTCGGCGGGGCGTAGCGCGGGGGAGCCGAACTCCCGCGTCGTCACCGCGCGCACGCGCGCATCGGGCGCGCCGCAGCGGCGGGCTTCATCGAACACGACGGCGGCGATGTCGCGCCAGGTGGCGGCTTTGGGCCCAGCCAGATGCAGCGGTCCCGGCTGACCGCGTCCGGCGATGCGCGCTTGGGCCACAACGATCAGCGCGGCCGCCACATCATCGGCGATGGTGGGCGAGCCCAGCTGATCGGCCACGACATCGATCACGTCATGGCGTTGGGCTAGCTCCACCATGATGGAGGGAAAGCAGCGTCGCCAGCGGCCCATCAGCCATGCCGGACGCGCAATGACAGCCTGGGGGTGCGCGCGCATCACGGCGATTTCGCCGGCGCGCTTGGACTGGCCGTAGACATTCAGCGGTTCGGTGGCGTCGTCCTCCACATAGGGGGCGCCCTTGCGGCCGTCGAACACATAATCGCTGGAGACATGCACCAGCGCGACGCCGCGTTCGGCCGCCGCTTCCGCCAGAAATTCCGCGCCATCGCGGTTAAGCGCGTAGGCTTGCTCGACCTGCACCTCGGCCTCGTCCACGGCGGTGTAGGCGGCGGCGTTAATCACCGCGTGCGGCTGCACGGCCTCAAAGGCGCGCGTGACGGTTGCTTCATCCAGGATGTCCAGCTGCGGGCGGCCGATGGCGTGGATGGTGACGGCTTCGCAATCATGGGCGGCCAGGGCCTGCGCCAAGAGGCCACGCCGGCCAACCACCAGAATGCGCAGCGCCTCGCCATGGTGCGGCTGAGGGGACGCCGGTTCGGAGGGGCTAGCCATGGCGCGTCCTTTATTCATGCGGGGCGCTCACGCCAGACTCGCCGGCGCTACGGCCCCCAGGCGTTCGCCGCCATAGCGCCCGCTCTTGATGGCGCGCCACCATGGCTCATGATCCAGATACCAGTCCACCGTCCGGGCCAAGCCTTCCTCAAAGGGAAAGGACGGTGCAAAGCCCAACGCCTCCACGGCGCTGGGATCGACGGCGTAACGCCGATCATGGCCGGGACGGTCGGCCACAAAGCCGATGAGCCGGTCATGGGGCGCGCTGTCGGGCCGGCGGGCGTCCAGAATCGCGCATAGCGACCGCACCACGTCCAGATTGCGCCGCACCGCGCGGGCCCCGATGAGGATGGGGTCACCGCCCGCACCCAGCGTCGGCGTGCGCCCGTCCATGCCGGCCTCGAGCACTAACGCCAGCGCGCGCGCGTGATCCTCCACATGGATCCAGTCACGCGCCTGACCGCCATCACCATAAACGGGCAGCGTCTCGCCGGACAGCGCTTTGAGGATCATCAGCGGGATGAGTTTTTCTGGAAACTGATAAGGCCCGTAATTGTTGCCGCAATTGGTCAGCAGCACCGGCAGGCCGTAGGTCATCGCCCAGGCCCGCGCCAAATGGTCGGACGCCGCTTTGCTGGCCGCATAGGGGGAGTTGGGACGGTAAGCGTCGCTGGCCTGGAAGGCCCGTGCGCCACCGGCCTGCGCCGCGTCTCCCGACCCGTCGGCAGGCCCCTCGACAGGATCGTCCAACGAGCCAAACACCTCATCGGTGGAGACATGGTGGAAGCGGAACCGTGCGGCCCGTTCGCTCGACAGACGGTCCAGATGGGCGCGGGCGGCCTGCAGCAGCACATGGGCGCCGATGATGTTGGTCTGCAAAAACGCTTCCGGCCCGTCGATGGAGCGGTCCACATGGGATTCGGCCGCCAGATGCACCACCGCATCGGGATCATGAGCGGTCATCACGGCGTCCATGGCGGCGCGGTCGCGGATATCCGCGCGCACGAAGGCGTAGCGGGGATGGTCCGCCAGCATCGCCACCGCTTCAGGGCTGGCCGCGTAGGTGAGGGCGTCCACATTCACCACCGACCAGCCGCGCTCGCGCACGCCGTGGCGGCACAGGGCCGATCCGATGAAGCCGCAACCGCCGGTGATGAGAACCTTCATAGGCCCGGTCCGCCATTGTCCGCTCTGTTCAGGGGCGAGGTGCGCCGCCGCCGCGTCGCGTTCGCCGCGCGGGAGGTTAGCGCGCCGCCCGTCAAGCCATGGTGAACGGCGTTGTGAAATCCGCCAAGCGCGGCCAGCGGCGGTCGCGTTCCGCGAGATGGCGGGCTTGCGGCGGCGTCGGCCAGGCGATGGCGAGCGCTGGGTCGTCCCAGGCGAGGCCGCCTTCGGTTTGCGGAGCGTAATAATCCGTCGTTTTGTAAAGGACTTCGGTATCATCCGCCAAGGTGAGATAGCCATGGGCGAAGCCGGGGGGAACCCAGAGCTGACGCCAATCCTGCGCCGACAGCGTCACGCCCGCCCAGCGGCCGTAGTTGGGTGAACCGGCGCGGATATCCACCGCCACATCAAACACGGCGCCGCGCGTCACGCGCACCAGCTTGCCCTGGGCGTGCGGGGGCGCCTGAAAATGCAGACCGCGCAGCGTGCCCGCTTGGGCGGAGGCGGCGTGATTGTCCTGCACAAAAGCGGCGTCGACGCCGGCGGCGGCCCAGTCGCGCGCCGACCAGGTTTCGGCGAACTGGCCCCGTTCATCGCCAAAACGGCGCGGCTCCAACAGCAGCACATCGTCCAGGGCGGTGGATGTCACACTCACGGGCATGGCGGCTCCCGGGCGGGAGAGGGTGTCGGCGTGTGAGGAGCACGCTTAGGGCGAACCGCCCGTAGCGTACAAGCCGCGCGCCGCACCCATGCCCCGTGTCACGGGGTGGTGGGTGCGCCGCTATGATCCGCTGCGGCGGCCAGGCAGGCTTGATCCACCTCATAGACCGTCATGATGCTGCGGCGCCAGCGGGCGTCGGGATCCTCGGCGCCGATGCGTTGTACGGGCTGTGTGCAGGCCTGCAGCGTCCCATCGGCATAGCCGCCGCGCGCGGCGCGGCTCTCCCCAAACATGCCGGCGAAGTCCGCCAAATGGGTCAGCTCCCGCTCACGCACATAATCCGCCAGGCGCCCGGTCGTGACATAGGGATAGACATCATCATTCACCAGCCCGTCCAAATTCACCACGCGCTCACCGGCGAACCACGCGACGATGCCGGCGTTCCACGCGCCCGCCCAGCCGCGATCGGGCAGCGCCTGCACGGCCAAGCCGGCGTCGCGCATGACGGTGGCGTAGCCCCAAAGCGGCCCGCGGCTGACAACGCTAGTCGCTAGCAGCAAGATGACGGCGAAGCTGACGGCGGGGCCGCGCCAGGCCCACGAACGTCCCGCTGCGCCCAGCCATCCGGCCAGCGGCGCCAGCAGCAGAATGGCTGGCGCGAAGAAGGCGCCGGCATACCAAATCTGCAGCGCCGCGCTGTTGTGGCTGTAGACAAACCCATAGCCGACCGCCGCCAGGGCGCCGGCCAGCGGCGCGCCCCAGGACCGGCCGCGGCGCAGGGTGAGGGCGAGGCTGGCCAGGCCCGCCAGCGCCAGGATCGTGGCTGAGGCCACGCGTCCGTCATCGGACAGGCCGTAGCCCAGCACCAGCCCGGCGGCCTCCACGCCTGTCAGCGCCGAATGGCCCTGCAAGCTCGACCAATGGGCCTTCATGAGGGCGCTGTTCTGCACCAGATCGCCGGACCACAGCCAGGTGTGCGCCATAACGGCCGCGGTTCCCGCCACCGCACCGGCGAAAAGGGCGAGGGCCGGCCACACCGCCAGCCAGCGCCAGGGCTTGAGCATCTGCGCGCGCCCCTCCTCCGACGTGCGGAGGACCGCGAGATGTTCCAAAGCTTTGCCCGCCAGCAAGCAGGCCGGCAGCAGTCCGAAATCGGAGCGGGACAGCGCGCCGAACATGCCGATCATGAAGGCCAAAGAGAGCATGCCGGCGCCGATGGGCGGCGCTGACGTGTCGGTTGCGGGGGTGCGCCCAAACACCATCCAGACGGACGCGCCGGCGGCCAAGGCCAGCAAGGGCGTCTCCATGCCCATGGGGGCCAGCGCCATGAGCGAGCCGCCGGTCATCGCCAGCACCACCGCCGCCGCCGCCCAGGGGCCATAGAGGCCGACCGCCGTGCGCGCCAGAAACCAAGCCGAGGCTGTGAAGCAGGCCAGGCCGATGAGGCTGACCCAAACAAACAAAACGGGAAGGGTGATGTCCGGCGCGAGGGCGAACACGCCCGCCAGCAGATAAGCCCACATGACGTGAAAGCCGCTGGCTGGGGCGACGCCGTCAAAGGTCCACACGCCCAGCTCAGCGAAGTTGCGCGCCAAAACGAAATAATAAAAAGAATCATCGGCCATGTTACGGACCATGGCGTCCTCGCCGCCCGCCAGAATGGTCAGTGCGCGCGCGCCCATCACGATCAGCACCGCCAGCGCAGCAATGGGCGCCGCGCCCCACCGCGCGCTGTCCTGTGTCGTTCCGCTCATGCTGCGCCTCCCCGCTCTTGCGCGTCCTGCTATCAGGGCTAGCCCCCCGCTCAGCCCCCACACAAGCGGCGCGGACAGCCGCCCGACACACCCATGCACAGGAGCGCCTCCCGAAAGGCCGAGGCGTTGGCGACAGATGGGGCGGCGTCAGCCTTAGCGTCGTTCAAATCCGGCGCGGCCATGGTGTGCAGGCCACTCACCAGATGGGATTTGACCGACGTGAAGCAGAAGACGCACGCCGCCAACGCCTCGCCCTGGATCGCCATGCTCGCCTCGGGCGCGACCGCCCTCGCGCTCTTAGCGTTCAGCGCTCCAGCCCATGCCGATTCCGTGAAATTCGGAGCCCGCGGCGGCTCTCTCGGCTATGGCGTGGAGGCGGGCGTCCAGCCCCACAAGCGCTTTGTGGTCCGCGCCAGCATCATGCAAGCGGAGGTCAATCTGGAAGAGACGTTTAGCGATATCGACTACGATTTCACATTGGATCTTGGCGCGGCTGGCGTGCAGGCGGATTTCTACCCGCTGTTTGGCGGGATTTATCTCACCGCCGGCGTGTTCGCCAATGACAACGCCTTGTCCTTGATCGCCGTGCCCACTGAAGGGATCACGTTGGGCCCGACCACCTACACGCCAGCGGAAGTCGGCACCCTGACGGCCGACGTGGCCTTTGCGGATGTGGCCACCTATCTCGGCGCGGGCTGGACCATCAAGCTGCCGGCCTTGCCCATTGAAACTTTTTTTGAAGCCGGGGCGTATTTTCAAGGCGCGCCGGACATCAGCTATCTCGCCACGGGCTTGGCCGCGACGGACCCGCAATTTCTGGCCGATCTCGACACCGAAGCGCAGGAATTGGAGGAGGAGTTGTCCATCCTCGAAACCTACCCATCCGTGAATTTGGGTTTGCGCCTGACGTTCTAGATCGGCTGGCTGAGACGTCGCGCGCCCCCGCGCGCGGCGCAAAAGCGGGATGACAGCCCGGCGCGGCGGGCTATCATCGCCGCCATGACACAGACCGTAACCCAAAATGCAGCGCAAGACGCCCGCGCCGTGCTGGCGGATTTGGTGGCCTTTGACACCACCTCCAGCCGCTCCAACCTTGCGTTGATTGACTATGCCGAGGCGCGCTTGCGCGCGGCGGGCGCGCGCACCCAGCGCGTGGTGAACGCCGCGGGTGACAAGGCCAATCTGTTCGCCAGCATCGGGCCGGACGCGCCGGGCGGCGTTATTTTGTCCGGTCACACCGATGTGGTCCCCGTTGAGGGGCAGGCTTGGTCCAGCGACCCCTGGACGCTGACTGAGCGGGACGGGCGGCTCTATGGCCGCGGAACCTGCGACATGAAGGGCTTTGTTGCTCTGGCTCTCGCCGCCGCACCGGATTTCGCCGCCGCGGGGCTGACGCGTCCCATCCATTACGCGCTGTCGCATGATGAGGAGGTGGGCTGTTTGGGGGCGCCGGCCATGATTGCGCGCATGGCCGCGGAGCTGCCCCCGGTGGAGGCCGCCATCATCGGCGAGCCCACCGACATGAAAGTGGTCAGCGCCCATAAGGGCTTGTTGTCGTTTCAGGTGACCGTCACCGGCCAGGAGGCTCATTCCAGCCTCACCCGCGACGGGGCTTGCGCCGTGACCCATATGGTGCCGCTGATGGCGGCGATGACGGAAATCGCGGCGGAGTTGGAGGCGGCTGCGCCGCCCGACAGCCCTTTTGATCCGCCCCATGGCACGCTCACCATCGGTATGGTGGAGGGGGGAACGGCGGCCAATATCCTAGCTGGCCGGGCCTCTTTCGTCAGCTTGATCCGTCCTGCGCCTTGGGATGACGGCCCGGCTATCGAGGCGCGGGTGCGCGCCAAAGCGGCGGAGGTGGAGGCTGTCATGCGCCGCACCGCCCCCCAAGCGCGGGTGCATGTGGACCGGATGTCGATCGTTCCGCCCCTGCAGACGGAGACAGACGGCGCGGCTGAACGCCTGGCACGATCGCTCACCGGCGATAACGCCGTACGCGCGGTGGCCTATGGCACGGAGGGGGGGCAGTTCCAGGAGGCGGGGTTTTCCGCCGTGGTATGCGGCCCGGGCTCCATCGCCCAGGCGCATCAGCCGGACGAGTTTCTTGAATGGGATCAGCTCGCCGAAGGGGCGCGCTTCCTCATGCGCCTGCGCGACCGCTTGGCGGGGTGATCGGCGCCGCCCTCGCGGCGGGCGCTTATTCGGCGGCGGCGAGGAGGGCGGCGCCGGCGTCTTGCTTGATGGCTGCGCCGAGTTCGCGGCCGAGCGTCGCGGCTGTGTCCACCGGATCGGCGCCCAGCGTCACGGTTTCATCGCGCGCCCAGCGGTCGGCGCCGTCAGGGCTGAGCGCCTCGGCCCTGAGGCGCAGAGCGTCGCCGTCGCGCTCGGCTAAGGCGGCCACGGCCGTGCGGCAGGAGCCGTCAATGATGCGCAGGAAGGCGCGCTCTGCGGCCGCGGCGATAGCGGCGTCCTCATCGCCGATTTTGGCGACAAGCTTCCGCGCTTCCTCATGATCCGCGCGCACCGCCAGCGCGACAATGCCCTGGCAGGCGGCGGGCAGCATCTCCTCCGGCGCTATCAGGCTCGCCGCCGCGTCGATTTTGCCCAGGCGGTTGAGGCCGGCGGCGGCGAGGTAGGTGGCGTCCGCTTCGCCTTGGTTGATCTTATGCAGGCGGCGATGGACGTTGCCGCGCATCAGCCGGATGTCGAGATCGGGCCTGAGGCGTTTGGTTTGCGCGATGCGGCGCGGGCTGGCGCTGCCTAAGCTGGCGCCCTGGGGCAAGTCTTGCAGCGTTTTGGCGATGTTGGAGATGAAGGCGTCACGGGGATCTTCGCGCGGCAGCATAGCCGCCAGCTTGATTTCGCTCTCTTCAAAGTCTCCCGGCACGTCTTTCAGCGAATGCACCGCCACATCCACACCGCCGCCGGCGAGCCAGATGTCCAGCTCCCTGGTGAAGAGGCCTTTGCCGCCAATCTCCGACAGGCGTTGATCGCGCGCCTGATCGCCTTTGGTGGAGATGATCTCGATGGGAAAGCGTTCATCGATAAATTCGGGCAGAGTCTTGGCCGCCTGCGCCAAAGCCGCCTGGGCCAAGCGCGCCTGGGCGAGCGCGAGGGGCGAGCCCCGTGAACCAATGACAAAGCGTTGCATGCACCCACCGTGGGCGGTAACGAAAACGCCATGACCGTACCGACCTCGCCCGGCGTGAGGCAATCGCCAACCGACAGAATGCAAATGAATTTCGCCTCTGCGACCGTTTTAGGGCTGGAATCCAGCTGCGATGACACCGCTGCGGCGGTGCTGCGTTGGTCTGCCGATGGGGTGGAGGTGCTGGCGGAGCGGGTGTCGTCCCAGGATGAGGCGCACGCCCCCTATGGCGGGGTGGTGCCGGAAATCGCCGCCCGCGCCCATGCCGAGCGCTTGGATGGGCTGGCTTTACACGTCATGGCGGAGGCGGAGCTGAGTTTCGCGGATCTCGACGCGGTGGCCGCCACCGCCGGGCCAGGCCTGGTGGGCGGGGTGATGGTGGCGCTGTGCGCCGGTAAGGGCATGGCGCTGGCCGCCGGAAAGCCCTTTATCGCGGTCAATCATTTGGAGGGCCACGCCCTCTCCCCACGCCTCAGTGATGTGGTGGCGTTTCCCTATCTCGCTTTGATCGTGTCTGGCGGGCACAGCCAGTTCGTGTTGGTGGAGGATGTGGGCCGCTATCGCCGGCTGGGCTCCACCATCGACGATGCGGCGGGCGAGGCGTTTGACAAAACCGCCAAGCTGATGGGCTTGCCCCATCCGGGCGGGCCGGCGGTGGAGCGTTTGGCCGCGCAGGGCGACGCCGCCGCCATCGCCCTGCCGCGTCCCTTTGTGGGTCGGGCGGGCTGTGATTTTTCTTTTGCGGGCTTAAAGACAGCGGCCTTGCGGGCTTGGGAGGGGAGCGACGGCGCGCCCCAGGCGCAGGCGGATTTGGCGGCGTCTTTCCAGGCCGCCATGGCGGCCATCATCGCCAATCGGGCGGCCCAGGCGCTCGCCATGGCGCAGGACATCGCCGCCATCGACGCGCTGGCGCTGGTGGGCGGCGTCGCCTCCAACCAGGCCATTCGCGCGGCGTTGCGCTCGGTGGCGGAGGGGGCGGGCGTGCGCCTCGTCGCGCCGCCGCTGAAATGGTGCACTGACAACGCCGCCATGATCGCTTTGGCGGGCGCGGAACGGCTCGCCCGCGGCCTGGTGGATGATTGGGATGTGGGCGCCCGCCCGCGCTGGCCCTTGGACGCCGAAGCCGCGGCGAGCGCACCCGCCTCCGGCGGCGGCCGCAAAGGCCCGAAGGCCTAACCCCCCAGCTTTGCGGCGTGGATCACTCCGCGAAGGTGTCTTGAAGCCATGCCGCGAATGTTTCCGGCCGCAGCACGGTGAAGCCTTCCGTTTCTGCGGCGCGCGCTTCAATCCAGGCCACGGCGCCATCACGCCAGCCATCGCCGTCCATCACCAACACAAAGTCACGCTCGGGCAGATTGGCTTGGGCGTTGGCGAACACATAGGGGAGCTTTTCGTCCGTGGAGCCGGAGACGCTCATCCGCTTCGTCTCCACCAAAACCTGGCGATCGGCGGTGATGATCAGGAACTCCACCTTGGTGCGGCCGCCATAGATCGACAGATAGGGCGCATCCAGAACGACGATACGCGGCCTCTCACGCTCATAGAGAATGCTTTCGCGCCAATTGCGAAAGGCGATGATCTCAAAGCCGTCGGCGGCGAGCATCGCTTCAATCGCGTGTTCCAAATGTAGGCCGGAGCCCGTGGCGCGCGCGCCTTGCGAGGCCGGCTCAGCCGCCAGCGTCGGGCCCGTCAGCGCGCCAAGCACAAGCGCGGCGGCCCACAAGCGCGCCGTCTTCACAGCGATTGAGCATGCGATCGAAATCCAAGCCATACATCACCAATGCGCTGGGAAACACCGAATGGCCGTCGCCGCTCGGGCACACCTCCGGATTGCGGAACTTCAACCGGCGACGCAGAAAGGTCACCAGCGCTTTGTCGTGCACCCAGTCATGCCACCAGCGCGTGTCGGTGCGGGCCGACACCAGACACACTACGATGCATCCTTGTTGGGCCTCCTCATACGCTTTGCGCATCCAGCGGTCCATGCCGCGGCCATAGGGGGGATTGAGCCAAACGCGTTTATAGGGCCGCCAGGATCGGGCGAGCCCATCCTCTTGCTTGGTGAAATAGCGCGCGCATTTGGCGTTGTGTGGGCTGGCGGCGGCGTCCAGCTGAAACGCGAACACCTGATCCAGCACGGCGAAAAAATCCGGCGGCGTCTCCCAGTCTTCGCGGGCGGAGGAGAACAGTGCGGGGCTGAGCGACGTGGTCATGGGGCGATCCGGGCTGGCGCGAGGGATGGAGCGCAGCCTAAGCGCGGCGGCGGGACCCGGGGATTGCGCCGCCCTTATCCTCGCCGCTCTCGCTCCCTTAAGGCCGATCGCCCAAGCAGCGCCGGCCTCCCGCGGCGTCGGAGGCGTCCAGCAGATCCACCACGCCGGCGATCAATGTCGGCTGTCCGGTGATACGGGCATAGTCCGTGCGGGCGCGCAGCGTCACGCGCGGTGGCTTTTGCGGATCGTTCATGGGGCGGAAGGACGGCTCCACGGTGAATGTCGCGACGCCGATCGGCGCTTCGCGGTCGTTGAAACGCACGCCGATGAACTCGGACAGGTGGCTGTTGGCGTCGACGAATTCGCCCGCGCTGCGTCGGCCCGTGTCAGGCGTGTAGGTTGGGCCGCTTTTGATTTCGCCGCCCTCCACCAAAACGCTCATAGCGTCGATGAAGGCGTCATCGTCTTTGCGGACTTGGATGGTCGCGGGCCAGTTATCGATACGGATGCACTCAGACCCCACCGGCCGCCATTCGGTGAACTGGGCCGTCACCTGCAGGGGTTCGGTCCCGTTTTTGATGGTCACGCCCTCCAGCACCGTCACCCGCATGGGCTCGCCGCTGGGCGTGGGGATAGTGTCGTTCGGGCCGCCCGCGGCTGTGGCCCCCATCGTCTCACACGCTTGCAGGGCGAGAGCCGCCCCCATGCTCACCAGGATAAAACGCATCTTCGCCATGGTCAGTCCCCTGTCGTGCTGATTCGTTGGTCCCCAAAGGCGGTGTTTCACATCCGCAATGAAGACCCCAGCACCGCTATTCCATTCGGGAACCAGCGTGGGCTACAAGGCGGCTATGATTCCGCCCTTTGCCCATATCGGCGTGTTGGGAGCCGGCGCCTGGGGCGCAGCCTTGGCGCAGACCTGCGCGCGCGCCGGACGCACGGTGACGCTGTGGGCGCGCGATACCGACCAAGCGGCGCGCATGGCCAAGACCCGCTTTTGTCCACGGTTGCCCGGCGTGGTGTTGGAGCCATCCATCGCGCCCACCGGCGATCCGGCCGCGCTGAAGCACTGCGATGCGGTCTTAATGGTGATCCCGGCCCAAGCCGCGCGCGGTGCGTTGGAGGCTCTGAGCCCCTTCCTTCCCGATGGCGCGCCTTTGGTGTCGTGCTCCAAGGGCTATGAGCGCGGCAGCCTCGCGCCCATGTCTGTGGTTATGCGCGATATGGTTCCGCAGGCGCGCCGGGCGGTGTTGTCCGGCCCCAGCTTTGCGGGGGAAGTGGCGCGCGGCCTGCCCGCGGCGGTCACGCTGGCGGCGGAGGATTTGGCGCTGGCGGAGAAGTTGGCGCTTTCCATCGGATGGACGGGCTTTCGGCCCTACCTCTCCACCGATATTGCGGGGGCGGAGCTGGGTGGCGCGATGAAGAACGTGCTCGCCATCGCCTGCGGCGCGGCCCAGGGCATGGAGCTGGGCGCCTCCGCCCATGCTGGGCTGATCACCCGCGGCTTTGCGGAGATGACGCGCCTGGGCGAGGCGTTGGGCGCACGGCGCGAGACCTTGCAGGGCCTTAGCGGCTTGGGGGATTTGGTGTTGACCTGCTCCAGCCCGCAATCGCGCAACATGGCGCTGGGCTTGGCGCTGGGCAAAGGCAAAACGGTGGCGGAGCTCACCGGCGATGGCGCGGCGCTGGCGGAAGGGGCGGCCACCGCGCCGGCGCTGCTGGCGCTGGCGCGCCGGCTGGGCGTTGAGGCGCCCATTTGCGAGGCGGTGGCAGGCGTCCTCGCGGGCGACTTCACCACGCAGGAGGCGATGCACGCTTTGCTCGCCCGCGCCATGAAGGTGGAGACGGGCTAGGGCGTCAGGCTTTCCCGTTCGCCGCCCGCAGCCCGCCGCACCAGGCGTACACCCATGGCGATCATCAGGAACAGCATGGGCACGCCGCCCGCCACGGCCAGCGCCCGCATGGTGTTTTGCCCCCCGCCCGTAAACAGGGCGCCCGCCGTCAGCGCCGCCATGGCGACGCCCCAGAACAGCCGCTCGCCCACGGGCGGCTCGCCGGTGCGGTGCTCCGACAACATGGCGAGGACGTAGGAGCCGCTGTCGGCGCTGGTGGCGAGGAAGATGAACACCAGCACCACGGTCGCGGCTTGGGTCAGCGGCGCGAGCGGCAATGTCTCGAGCAGCGCATAGGTCGCCTGAGGCGCGGTGAGGAAGTCCGACACGCCCAGATCCACGCCCTGCACCAATTGCGCATGCAGCGCCGCGCCGCCCAAAATTCCAAACCAAAGCAGGGTGAACAGTGAGGGCGCGATGAGCACGCCCAGCACCACCTCACGCACGGTGCGGCCATAGGAAATCCGCGCGATGAAGACGCCGACAAAGGGGATCCACGCGATCCACCATAGGAAATAGGTGAGCGTCCAGCCCTGGGTCCACGGCGCGTGTTCGGCTTCATCGGCGCCGACATGGGCCCGCAGCTCAAACGCTAAATCCGGCAGCCTTGCGAGATAATCGCCGAGGCTCGACAGGGTGATGTTGAGCGCGAACACCGTCGGGCCTGCGATGGCGATGAAGAGGAGCAGCAGGCCGGCGAGCACCAAATTCGCTTCGCTGAGCCATTTGATGCCGCGCTGCAGCCCCGTCGCGGCGGAGGCCATATAGAACACGAACAGCACCGCGAGGATGGTGAGGGTGGTGCTGAGCGTCTCGCTGGGTTCGCGGCCGGCCAACGTGTCCACTCCGGCCGCGATTTGCAGCACCCCCTGGCCGAGGGAGGCGACAATGCCGAACACGACGGCGAAGAGGGCGATCTGATCGACCACCGCCGCCGCCGGTCCCGTGGCGCCCAAAGCGGCGCTGGGGCGCAGCGTCGCGCCGCCTGTGCGAAAGCCGAACACCCCGATGGCGACGGCGCCGACGCCGTAGATCGCCCAGGGATGCAGCGCCCAGTGCAGCAGCGTGATGGCCATGACCTCGCGCACAGCCGCGTCAGTTCCGGGGGTGAGATCGCTTCCCGGCGGCGGGGTGAGGCTGTGGATCACCGGCTCCGCGGCGCCCCAAAACACCAGCCCCGCGCCCATGCCGGCGGCGAACAGCATCATGAACCAGGTCGGCGCGGAGAATTCCGGCCGCGCCTCCGGCCCGCCCAAGCGGATCCTTCCCGCCTTGCTGATGGCGAGCGCGGCGCACACGCCCAGCGCGCCGGTGGAGGCCGCCAGCACCAGCCAGCCAAACACATCCAGAAACGCGCCCGTCCCCTGGCTGAGGCGCGCGGCCGCGGCGCCGGGCGCCAGCACCAAAGCGCCCGCGACAAGAACCGTCAGCGCGTGCACCCAATAGCGGCGGATCATCTCAGCCATGTCTGTCCCCTCATGGCGCGGCGGTTTGCGCCCCGCATGCGGCGCGAGGCTAGAGCATTTTCTGCAAAAGTGGGGACCAGTTTTGCGGTTTGAATATGCGATGAAGAGCCATTCACCGCCGCCTGCGGGCCCCATGGCAAGCGGTGCGCAGCGCCGT